>CAZQTS010000031.1:0-11557 GCA_964596475.1 uncultured Gammaproteobacteria bacterium | reverse complement strand
TTTTTTCTGCAAAATTTCAGCTTAAAGATTTCTGCAAAAAAATTTCAGAAAAAAGCGCCGTGGTAAAATTAAGGTAGGAGCGCTGCTCCTCGATCCGCAAAGTCGGGCGGGTCGCAACGGGTGCAAGCTGGCAGCACTTTGAAAATCAAATGACCGAGAAACGCATACGCTTCTACGTCGTCCGCGCCACGGCGGAAGAAAACGAAAAAGGAATCTTTCATCGTTGGGGGACTGATTCCTTAAAGAAGGCGATCGGGGTGGCGCAAAAAACTAACGATGATTTCGTGGTCGTTGAAAAGCATCACGAACTCCGCGAGCCGCCCCCTTCTGGGTTCGTATATCGCAATCCAGAAAACGAGTGGGAAGTTGACCACGACGCAGGAGGAATTGAAGTCCTTGATTATTAAGCCAAAACAAAAAGAGCCGCTATCGTCCTAACGGTCGACGCGCGCTCTTGATACAAGTGTCTTAAGAATACCACGGCCGCCTCTTTGCCAGCAAGAGGCGGTTTTGGTTTTATGAGCTCTGCGGCGATATCATGCCAGAAATTGAAATCGATGCGGTGCTGCTTACTGCTCCCATGACGGATCGCGGCGCAAATTGGGCGTTGATTACGATTGGGTTTGCGTCGTCCTCTGGCATTTGCTGGAGGACTTTTTCGTTCGATGTCAAAATTTCGGCGGTGTTGATTCCGACAAGCCCTGCGAATACAATTTTGAGCCATCTCCTCATGTCCCCATCGTAAATAAAAAAATACCTCATTGCAAGGACTTTTTTAGTTTTTACTTCCAAAGCAAGGACGCCACCGCCGTGGCGGCAATTACGGCAGTCAAGGCAACATATACAAAGATGAGAATGTTCGCTTTTTTGGTAAGATTTGTGGTTGCCGAGTTGAAATCTCGAATCGTGTCCGTGAGTTCCAAAAGCGCTTTTCCAATTCCGCCTCCCACTTTAGCAGCAAAGGCGGCTTCCAAAAGCCGCACAATCTCCTTGCGATTTTCCATGTTTTCCATGCTTCTATATTAAAATAAAAAACGACTCCTTGCAAGGAGCGCCGCTACCAGCTCTTGATTTTTATGCGGATGCCGTTCTCCAAAACGACGACAATCCAGCGCCCCTCTGGGTAGACGTCAACGACGGATTGCGTCGTCATCTCCTCGATATCTTTGACGGTATAATATGATGTCATTTTTGAGGCGGTCTGCCATAGCGCCGCACGCAGTCGGGGAATTCCTGCTCCCATATTACTTCGGGGTCGCCGATCATTCGTTGCACGATGGCGCGCTGGGTGTTGTAATCCTTGAGCTTGCCATCGATGCCGTATTTTTTTGAATAGCGCGCGAAGGTGTCTGGCTTGAACTGGAACGCGCCAAAACTCGGCGTCCCGTCTTTGTCGATCGGGTTGAGCGCATCGGGGAATCCGCGCGATTCGCACCATTCAAGAACCGCAAGCCAGATTTCCTGCCTGTGCGCGAGCGTTGATGTTTCGATATTTTCCTCGCGGCGGTCTGGCTGGTATTTCAGCGAATCGTGAGATTGGAGGAATAGAAGCGCCGTTGCTGCCGCAACGAGAAAAGAAATGATTGCGTTTCTCATAGTCGGCGGCTGTGTGCTGCCGCCAAACTCCGAGCTCTTTACTTGCCAGCGTATGGCTGGCTTGCTTCTCCTTTGTTGCTGAAGTAAAAGGTGAATGCCATGCCTGCGAGCACCATGAAGTCCTTGCTCTCGAGTATTCCGTAAAAGAATCCGACGCAGGCGCTCACGGCAAGCAAAAGAAAAACGATTTTGGACGCTGATCTTAAGATTTCCATGTTTGGACGGCTCGCTTGATTTGCGCGAGCCCTTTTTCAATTGTTGCGATTCCCTCCTCGACCTCTGGAGGAACTTTCGGCTTCGGAGGCGCGGGCGGATTCGCGATAAACCGCGCGCGCTCGGCGAGTTCGTCAATGATCCGCTTGTCGTAAGCGGGGCAGTTCGGGCGGCGGACGCCGTCGATCTGGTAGTGTCCGATGATATGTTCGCGGTCGATCGGGATGCTCCAGCGCTTGCAGATGTCGGCGATGCGCGCCGCGCTTGCCTGCTTCATGTTTTCGCTCCATGCGCTTCCTGCGTTTCCTTCATGCTCGATGCCGATGGTGTAGCGGTTCGGGTTGATGCCCGCTTTGAGCAAGCTCCAGGTCGGGTTTTGAACGCGCCCCGCGTGCCATGCAGCGTCTGCTTCGTCGACATACTGATGCGTTTCTCCGCTTTGCCCGATGCCATAGTGCGCGCTCACCTCGGTTGCTGGATTTGCGAAATGCGAATCCGTGCCCGCGAGCGTGCCGTCCATAATATGAACGACAACGGCTTCGGGCTTGAAGCCCGCGCGCCCCTGCCAGAAATTGGGAGAAAATTTTTTGATGATAGGCGGCATGTTATTTTCCTTCCCTTATTAAATGCTCGACCACCTGCTTTTGGAGTTCGGTATTCTGCCTGATATTGTTGGCTGCTTCTTGGATCGCGTCTCGGCATTGCGTCATCACCTCGATAGATTTGTGGTTGTTTGATTGCACGAAATCGCGGAATGCTTTGTCGCGCTCGTTGAGCGCCTCGACGAAAATCCTGAAGACGTAGTAAAGGAGCACGGCGAAAATCAGAACGGCTGCGACGCCGACTGCGAGATTTGGAAGAATTTGCGCGAATGCTTCAGGCATTGATTTCGAGCTCCTGCTTTTTTAATTTCACCGCCTCGACGAACGGCTTCTTTTTGTGTCCCGCAGCCGCCATCATCTCTTTGAAAAGCGCGCGGCTTCCGTTTTTGATTTCGCGCTCGAATATCTCCTCGCATTCTTGGTATGTTCCGTGCTCGGCTCTATGGATATCGCAGCGCACATCCTCGATGCCGAGGGCTTCGTTCGTAACGCCTGCGGGGAACTTTTTCTCATCGACTTCCCATTCGCCGACTTCGGTTGGACAAAATCTGCATTTGAGTTTGTACTTCATGGTTTTTTGTTTTAAGCGATAAATGTATTTGCTGCGACCAGCGAATCGCCTGCCGCGCCTGCTGCGCCCGCGCCTCCGTTGGCGCGCGTGCCTGAACCTCCCCCGCCTGCTGCTCCGCCTGTTTTGGTAAAGGTCGCGGTGTTTGCCGTGAGCGTAGCGTATAGGATGAGAGTTTGCCCTGCAGCGCCGCCGCCTCCGCCCCCTCCTGCCGCTCCTGCGCTGCCGCTTCCTGCGCTTCCGTCGGCGGCTGATGAATTGAAGGTTGAAGAAATATCAAGCGCTCCGCCGCATTCAATCACAAGGCCGCCGCCGCCCCTGCCCCCAGCGCCTCCTGCTGCCTGCTGTCCGTTTTCGTCCTGTCCTCCTGCGCCTCCTCCTCCGCCTCCGCCAGGAAATGCAAAGCTCTTGGAGGGGCTTAATGCGGGAACAGTATTTCCACCCCATCCGCCCATTGAGACGCCGTTCTCGTCGGCAACCTTTGCGCCTGCACCTCCGTCGCTTCCGATAGTTATTGATCCGCCCCCTCCGCCGCCTGCGCCGCCTACGCTGTCAGTTGAACCAGTTGCGGTAAGCCCCTGCGTAAATCCTCCCCGCCCGCCTCCGACGCCCTTTCCTATTCCTCCTCTGGTGGTTGTTTTGAAGTTTCCGCCGCTTCCCGCCGCGCCGCCCAGTCCTCCCATGCTCCTTGTGTCAACGGCTGGGACGGTGGTAGATGTAATCGTCACGTTGCCTTGCGAGCGAATGATCGCCGTTGATCCCTCATCGTGCGGGGTTGAAAATGCGAGAACTGCCGTTCCCGTAATGCTGATTGAGGTGTAATTTTTTACGAGTATTTTTGCGCTTGCGAAGCTGAGGGTCGTTGTTCCTGATGAAATGCTTAATGCCCCGTCCGCTCCCGTGCCGCCGAATTTTCCGCCGACCTCCACATTATTTTTGAAAACTTTTACCGCTCGGACTTCGCGCCACTGGAGAGCGCTTGAGCCGAGATCGTAGGTGTTGTCAATCTCTGGGGTAACGTGCGAATTTTTTCTTATTTTTGAAATCTGAATTGCGGCGGCTGCGTCTACCTGCGCGTCGCTCGATACGAAAGTCCCGCCGAGAAATGGTCGGGTGTCTCGCTGGATGTAGCCCTGCCCTGCGGTGTCCGTGTCTCGGATCGTGGTCTGCCCTACGCGGTTGAATACTTCGCATAGCACCACTTTGTCTGCTGGATATGCTGGAATGCTTGGGCTTGCGGCTTCCGTGCCGACTACGCGCGCGAGCACGCCCGCGCTGTCTATGGTGAGAAGGTCAATGCGCGGGTTCGTAGTCGGGGCGGTAAAGCTCGGCGAATTTCCGCCCGCGAAGACGACCTTCGTCGTGCCGATAAAACAAACGCCCGATTCGACTTTCAGAGTGAGGTCTGGAGTCGTCTGCTCATGCGGAAGCAAATGCGCCGATGCGAATGCGTCGTCGCGGAGGTTGTTATATTGCGTTGCGAGACCGTTGTCTCCTATGTTGACTTTTATAGATTTCATCGTTTTGAATTATGTGATGGTAAATTCGACTTCCACAGTCGTATCCTCTCCCGATGCTTTGACGTATGCCGTCCCGAAAAGCGCGCGGTTGAAAAGTTTGCCTGTGCTGATAGTTGCCGTGCCGTCTACAAAAGTTCCGAATTCGTTGTATGTTCCGTTCGGAAGCGCCGCATCTGAAAAGAAAAATTGGAGCGTGACGATATTGTTTGAAATGATGGCGCTCGTCTTTGCTGCGCGGACGCTTGGCGTCTGAAGCTGAGCGTCGCTGTTTGCTGGCGCTGCCGTGCCTGTCCCGATGTCTCCGTGCGTGATGTTTAAGGTATAAGTATTCGTCCCGCCGATTCTTTGGGCAATGAGATTTCTGCCCGTGTCCGTGCCGCTCACGACGAGATTTTCCGACCATTCGCTGGCGCGCAGGATTTCGTCCGTGCCTGCCTTTCGCACTACGATGCGGACGCGCCCACTGATTGCGATATTGAATTTTGCGGCCAGCGTTTTCATGCCCATGTGAAAAAATTCCATTTGAAATCATTTGCTCCGCCAAGACCCCATGTGTAGGGGCGCGATTTTTTTGTTGCTGTCAAAACATCCGCAAGCGATATGCCTTCCGCGAATTGCTCGAGGCGCTGCAGGACTTCGTTCGTCGCGATCACAATGTTCTTTTTGTCCTGCCCGAGAAGCCCGACCATGATATCGGTGAATGTAATCTCGCCCGAAGCCAGAAGGAACACCTCGTATTCCATGTGGTCGCTCCCGCGCGCCTTGCCGATGATGCGGTTGATTTTGAAGGTTTTGTTGATATTTCTGAATGTGCTGTTGAGCGTGATCTTCTGCCCGACACGCAATCCTGTTTTGGTGGTTTTGAAGCGCCCCTCAAAAACATTCTCGCTAAATTTTTTGAGCTCCGCTTTGGCGCGGGCTTGCGCTTCCGATACACTCGTTATGCTCTTATCCACCTTTGCTTCTTGGAATTCGCCGTAGGTTGAAATAGAAAGCTGGTCGCGCACGGCGGCGATGATCGGGATGAAGGCATCGCCGAAGACAACGACCGTGTCGCCGCTTGCGAGGGCGGTGGTGAAGGTGACAAATTTTTCGTTGAAGTTGTAGAGAACATTGACGGTCGCGGGGTCGGTCTGCTGGTCTGTGCCGATGGTCTGCACTGCGCCGTTTTTCTTGACCGTGATGTTATCGTACTTATATGCGAGCGGGAAGGTTTTCTGGGCTGCTGCCGCGACGTATTTGTCGATGGCGTCGGCTTCTGCGATGGTTTTTTTGCGTTCGCCGCCACGGACAAAAACATAATTTTTCAAATTAAGAATGGTCTGGTTGATTTCAAGCGTCGCCCATTCGAGGTTTCCGCTTGTATCATCGATGTTGAAAGGCGCGAGCGAAGTTTCCTCGTCGAAGAAATGAATGTCCTTGTCGGGATCGACGTACCAGTCCCAGCCGATCTGATCTGCGAGCTGCGTTAGGGCGCGGCTCACCTGCTCGTAGTTGAATTTGATCGAGCCGACGGTCGGGGTGTCGGCTTTTACATTCGCGGTGGTGAAGCCCGACGTAAAGTTAGCAACGATATCGAGAATAATGGCGCGGGCGGTTTGATTCGCATAGGATTTTGTGACGAGCTTGCCGTCCAATTTTGAGCTCCAGTCCTTCGCTCGGCATTCGTAGCCGATGAGTTTTCCGCCGAGGATTTTTTCGTTCCGTTCGACGAGTATGCCTCCGAAGATTTTTGCCGCATCCTCGAGCAGTTCGATGGTATCGCCGACAGCAGGAATGGTTTTCGTTGATGTTTTCTTGATCTCAAATTCGAGGCGGTCTACTTCTTTAGTAAGGACGCTTACAAAATTCAATGACTCCCAGTTGATGCTGGTGCTTCGGTCTACTGCATTGATTTTCAAAATGAGCGGCATGTTAGAGCTTTAGTTGAAATTTAATAAGATTGGCGATCTTGTTTGCGAAGCGCTCGGCTACTTCGGCGTCGGTGTAGAAGTCGCCTTGCAGATAGATATTGATTGCGCCTCCGATGCCCGCTCCGCCGAATCGCGAAAGCGGAATAACCGCCTCTGCTCCCGCCTCGCCGACCATTGCCAAAGTCGGGCGGGTTACGATGCCGCCGTGCTGCAAGCCAAGAAGCCCCCTTACTGAGCTAAACGCCCCGCCAGCTATATTGCCCGCCGCGCTGATGGCTCTTGATGCCGCTGAAAAAAGATTATTGAACGCGCTAATGGCGCTGTTGATGGTCGAGATAATTGCGCCCCAGGCAGAATTGAAAGCGTCTCTTAAAAAATTCCACGTCTCCGATAAAAACTTTTTTGCCTGATCCCAGTGCTTGATCAAAAGAATAACCGCTCCAATCACAAGGCCGATCGCTATCACCCATGCCCCTATCGTCAATATCCCAGTCCCGATGGCTGCCCATGTAAGGCCAGCCACTATGTTGAAGCCGATCATGCGCGCAATCGTGGTTAAAAGTGCTGGTATCGCTTTAAGAGTGAGCGCTGCCGAAACGATCCCGATTGAAATTCCCAGCCCCTGAATGAACGGATCGAGCGCTTTGAGAACATTTCCTAAATCAATATGCGCCCCGATCGTTTGCGGCAGAAGCTGGAGGAGCGTGGCGTAGGGCTTCCCCATGCTTTCTAAAATGTCCGAGCCGTATGATTTCAGAACGGCTTTGTCGCGCTCCAAGCTTTTCGCCCAGCTCTCCGTTTCGGTTTTCGTTGCGTTGACGACCGTCTGGAAGGCGGTAACCGCCGACGCTTTTTCGTCAAGTTCAAAACCTAAACTTCTGACGGCTCTGCCTCCGTTGGCAAAGGTTGGAAGAAGCGCTTGCACCGCTTGGTTTAATCCTGCTGCGCCCCCGAATCGCTCAATAGACAAGCCCACGGCGGCTTGCAGGGCGAGCATTGCTTTTTGCATATCGCCGCCTGATGCTCGCGCGAACTTGGCGAGGGCGAGCGTGACTTCCTCGTTATCGAAGCCGAATTGCCGCTGAATTTCATCTGCGGCGCGCATCGCCTCCTGAAATTTTTTTATGCCGTCTGGAAGCCCTTTGAAGATTCCCTCGGCACGGAGGAGCGTTGCTTGAGAACTCTCAAAAGCTTGGATTGATTTCAAAATCGTAGCGCCTCCGATCGCCGCAAGCCCTCCTGCGAGTATCCCAGATTTGTCGCCCGCGAAACCTAAGGAGCCGCCTAAATCTTCGACGGCGCTTCCCATTCTCCGCATGGCGTCGGTCGCCATGTCGCGGAGGGTTACGAGGATTTCCATTTTGGAGGTTGCTTCTGCCATGATTGTATAAAACTTTGCTATGCGTTAAGACATTGGAAAGGTCGATAATCGCTTCGCTAACTGATCGCTATGAATCAAAAACCGCTTACGGCTCTCAAAGTGTGGCTTTACATCGGGCTGTTCTGGCTTGGAGGGCTTGGATTTATCGTGGGAAGGGTGTTTATACTCGGCTACGTCATGTTTGCTCTGGCAGCTTTTTTTACTCTGGTTGTCGGCATTGCCCAGCTGCACCGCCTTATCTTCAAACGCCCGATTTTTTTCCAGAAAGACAAGGAGCAGTAATCTATTGCTTCGCCCGTCTTGCGAGCTCCTCCTCGCGGGCTTTTATCATTTCCACCACGACATCCGCGAACCATGCGGGCTGCTTTTGGTATTCGGTGTAAGTCCAGCCCATCTCTTTGCAGATGATCGCGGCCGCCATTTCCTGCTTTAGTTCTGCGCGCCCCAAGGCGAAATAGCGCTGCCACTGATACGCTACTTCGCCTTCAGAAAATTTCCCTTTACGGCTTTGAGCGCTTCCGCGATTATGAAGTCGTATTCCTGCGGGTCTCCGTCCAAAAGCCGATCAAGAATTTTTTCGGAGCTTCCGTCGTAGGAAACAATGGCAAGCTGGATGAGCTTCGCCTCTGCTTCATCGTTCGCAGCGCCGTCGATGTGATCCACGCGCGCCGATTCTCCTTCTACTTTGAAGGTTGAGTGCTTGATGAAGACGGCGCGGAATTCATTCCGCTCGCGCGTCGTGAGGTACTCTTTGATTTCCGCTTCTTTTCCGAGCGGCGTTTGCAGTTTTTTTGTTTCGCGTTCCATGTTGAATGCGTTTTTTAATTGCGACCTTTAGTAAGATGCGATGGTGTTGTTGCAGAGCGCTTGGATCATTTTTGCGTCTGTCGTGTGGTAGTGCGCTTTGAAAGCGAGCGTTTGCATTATCACGTCGTTTAAGCGGACTGGTCGGGTGATCTCCTTGAAGATAACTTTGTGGAGGTCAATCTTCACGCGCGGGTTCGATGCCGTGCCGATGGTGACGTCGGTGTTTGCCAAGTCGAGGCGCATCGCTTTCTGCGTTCCTGCGAGAACGAAAGTTTTGAAGTCGCTTTCGTTTTGGAAGATCGCCTCAAGCGTGCCTTCAACGGAGAGCTGTTTATTGAGGAAATCGGCTGGGGCGACGTTGCCGAGAATCGGATCGTCCTCGATATTCTTTTCGATTCTAAGGGTAAGCGAGCGGATATTTTGCGCCCCTGCCGCGTCAAGCCCCGCCTGCGTTGCCGCAAGCTTGAAAGTGAAATGTTTGTGCGTGAATTTGTTTTCTATCACCTGCGAAGGCGAGAGCGTTGCGGTTGCTCCTTTTTTGCCTTTGATGTTGGCGGCGTATTCGAGGAGCTTGCCTGCTTCGTAAACGATTTCGAGCGAGGTGATGACGCTCAAGGCGTGGTTGTAATCCTGCGCGCCGAGCGGATCATCTATGCCGACGGTTAAGCTCTGGTGCTGCGCGCCTTGCTGAACATTGACGGTGTGGTCGTAGACCGCGCTTTCGCCTCCTTTTAATGCGCTGGCAAGCGTTCCGAAGGCGGCGTAAAGCATAAGCGGGAAGTGGCGGTCTCCGACGTGCGCTTTCCATGAACCCTCCGCCCATTCCTTTACGCGCGTTTGTCCGATGGAATCCTCAATCACGCCGACGTTCGCTTCGTCTACGGCGTTCTCGAATTTTTCGTTGACGTCCGCTTCCAGAAACGGAATCCAGTAAGCGGGCGCGACTGGCGTGCCGCGAGTTGTCTCGCGCGCGATGCCTAATTGAATTAAGCGTCCTATTCCTTTTGCCATGGTTTTGTTATTCGTTAGATGCTAATGACTGATTTGATTCGACCTTTTTTCTCTGCTCTTGCCAGAGCTTTTCGGCTTCTGCGGGGCTTCTGGCTTTTACGGAGAGCGGTTCGTATTCGCCGCCGCCCGAGAAGTGGTACTCCTCCTCGATGCCCGCTTCTTGCTTGTTGCGGCTTTCGCCGCCGTCGATCATTTTATTTTTTGATTCTTTTTGCATGGTGGTTTGATTTAGGTTCTTGTATAAATTGCCCGCGCTCTGAGGATGACCGAGAAGACGATCAAGCTCCGAGAGCGGTCAACGATATCTTCGACGCGCGTCAGCGCTGGCTCGACCCCGCCGTCTGCCGCGCCGCCAAGCGTTGGATCGTTGTCGAAAACGTTGAGAATGGCGTCGCGCAAATCCTCGATCTGGGTTGCGGCGGTTATGTTTTCGCCTTTGGCGAGAATTACGATTTCAAAAACGTAAGTTCGGAAGTTGTCGCGGTTGGTTGCGGCTTCCGCTTCTACGATCGCGCTTGTCAAAATGGCGGCTGGATACTTGCCGATGTCGCGGTCAAAAACATTCGAAATTTTGAAGTCGTCCGATTGCACCTCGCCGAGCGTCGCGGGGACGAGCGTGTCGAGCTTTGCCTTGATTGCATTTTTAATTGTGGTCTCTAATGCTGGCATGGTTATCGAAAGTTAGCGCGTTTTCCGATTTCTCTTGTAATAATATCTCCTGCTTGTTTGAATAATTGGTTGATGTCTGGCTGGGATTTCCGCAGAATCTGGCGCATGAATGGTTTTGGTTTCGTGCCAGGATGGTTGACGCGCGCCGCGAAGACCATCGTTCCTGCTTTGCTGCGGTAGTATTGCCTGCCTGTTCTGCTGGTAATGTATCCGCGCGATCCGCCCTGCTCCCACGCAAGCGCTCGCGCGCGGATGGGGAGAATCGTGTGCGGTCTTGTCCCCTCATGCACCCATAAAGCGTACTTCACCGTCGGAAACCAGCGCGCCTGCAATCGGCTTGCCGCGAAGCGAAAGCTCTGCAGAAGAAAACCTGTGCGGAAAGGGACGGGATCATTTTTCAAAGTATGCTTTGCGAATACTGCCTGCGTCGCAGCGATTGCTCTTTGCAGAATCGGCTCGGCGATTTTCGGATAGTCGCGCATCGCGCGGCGCAATTCTTGGATTCCTTTAATTTCTACTTCAAGTATCGGCATGGTTAGACAAATGCGGGCAATCTCCTGTATCGCGCGATGATTGCCTGATCCGACTCATCAAGCAGTTCTTTCCAAGTAGCGCCGCCTCCTTCGAAATTCTCTACGGCTTTTCCTTCTGCTTCTCGTTTCTTGAAAAGTTTTGTTACCAGTCGTTCGCAAAGATCGGTAAGATCGGCGGGAAGGGTGTGCGTTGCCGTTCCGAAGTTTGGGAAATCAATTTTGTATCCTGCCGTGTAGGTGAAGCGGACGGCGTTCGTGCCGTAAGGGACGCCGCCATAAATTCTCACGAGCCCAGATTTTCCGTCCTCGAGGAGCTCGTATTCGTCAACGATAAAGCTTGTCCAGTTCGGCGTGCTTGGAGTTCCCGCGCGGTATTGCGCCGAGGTAAGAACTGAAACGGGCGATTGCTTGAGAAGGACATATTCCTGCTTTCGCGCGTGGACGGAATAAACCTCGCTGGTGTAGACCGTTTCAAGAAACCTCCGCCCGCCGCATTCGCCTTCGATGAAATCGGTGACGGCGTTAATGAGGCGGAGAAAAAGCGAATCAAAATTCGCGCCCGTGATTGCGAGGCGGTCTTTTATTCTTTGCTGCGTTGTGAGCGCGTGCGCGTATGCTGCTTCTGCCATAAAATGGTTCGGGGTCTTTTATGCCCCCGCTCTGCCTCCCGACTTTCGTCAGGAAGCAGGAGCCGAGACGCCAGTTTAGTTGACTGGCTCTTGGTAGGCGCGGCCGAGAAGGAGT
>CAZQTS010000030.1:9656-11728 GCA_964596475.1 uncultured Gammaproteobacteria bacterium | reverse complement strand
ATCACACTCCCAGCCGCCATCGCGCGGACACAACTCGGGTCCCTCCTCAAGCAGATTACCCACAAGAAGGCCCGCTTCGTCATCACCAAGGGCGGCAAGCCCACGGCAGTTCTGCTCGGGATCGACGACTTCGACGACATCGTTGAGGAGCTTGACCCTGTCTTCCGGAAGAGTCTGAAAGTCGCAGCCGGAGAATACGAGGCAGGCAAGGCCATCACCCTTAAGGACTACCTGAAAGGGAGGCTCGTTCGCTCCCGCGCACGCTAACCCATGCCGGGACGTTTCACGGTCAAGCTCACCCCGAGCTTTCAGAAAGAGCTCGAAGACCTGCCCCGAAAGGAGCAGGAGCAGGTCCTTGCGGCCCTCAAGCGCCTGGAATCCGGGCCCTTTGGTCCTCCTCCCCACGTGAAGAAACTCAAGTCCCGAGGAGTGGGACAGTGGCGCTTGCGGGTCGGGTTATACCGGGTGCGGTATGATGTGGTCAGGCAGGATGTTGTCCTGTACCGGGTGAGGCATCGGAAGGAGATCTACCGAGATTAGCTGGGGCGATTTCCCGTTGTTTAGCATCCACGTCACGCCACTTTTCGCCCTTGGGCAGGTCCACCGTTCACAAATAGGGCTTTTTGATTTACACTAAAGGATATTCGCATGTCGAAAGAAACTTCTTCAAAAGAGATAACGCCGCGCTCAAAGGATTACCCGCAGTGGTATCTTGATGTAATCGCTGCTGCCGATCTTGCTGAACACTCGGACATCAAGGGTTCCATGATTATCAAGCCGTACGGGTATGCAATTTGGGAGTTGATGCAACGAGTGCTTGACGAGCGCATAAAGGCAACCGGCCACCAGAACGCATACTTCCCGCTTCTCATCCCTGAAAGCTATCTGCGAAAAGAGAAAGAGCACGTTGAAGGGTTTTCACCGGAGCTTGCAGTCGTGACACACGCAGGCGGCCAAAAGCTTGATGAGCCGCTCGTGGTCCGCCCCACATCCGAAACAGTCATCAACGCGGCCTTTGCCCGCTGGATTCAGTCGTGGCGCGATCTGCCCGTGCTCATAAATCAGTGGGCGAACGTGGTGCGCTGGGAATTGCGGCCTCGATTGTTTGTCCGCACCACCGAGTTTTTGTGGCAGGAGGGGCATACGGCACATCGCAGCGAGGCAGAAGCAGAGGAGGAAGCGCGCAGGATGCTCGAAGAGTATCGAAAGTTTATTGAGGAGTATCTTGCCATACCAGTCGCGGTCGGCGAGAAGACCGCATTGGAGCGTTTTGCAGGCGCCCTGCGGACGTACACGATTGAGGCGCTCATGCCGGATGGCAAGGCATTGCAGATGGGCACCTCGCATAATTTGGGACAGAATTTTGCCAAGGTGTTCGGCGTTAAGTTTTTGGACAAAGACAATAAAGAAAAATTCGTATGGCAGACAAGCTGGGGCGTGTCTACGCGGATGATCGGAGGCCTTATTATGGCGCACAGCGACGACAAGGGTTTGGTCCTGCCGCCAAAGATCGCGCCAACGCACGTTGTCATCATTCCGATTTTTAAATCGGCGGAAGAAAAGAAAAAGGTTATTGATCTTGCGCAGGGCACCGAAAAGAAGCTTACGGCAAAAGGGGTGCAGGTTGTTGTTGATCTGCAGGATGCGGATACTCTTGGTGCCAAAATCTATCGGTGGGAGAAAAAAGGGGTACCGATGAGAATTGAAATTGGCCCTAAGGATGTTGAACAGAGGAGGGTTATTGCAGCGCGGCGTGATCAGGAGAAGAAGTCAGGGGTTGATGCTGCCCAGATCGTCGGGTACGTTACTGATGAATTAGAATCAATGCAGCGCGATCTTTTTGCAACGGCGTTAAAACGGCTGAAAGAAAATTCTTCCTTCGTCGAACGATACGACGTGTTTAAGAAAGTAGTCGAAAAAGGAGGATTTGTGTACGCGCCGTGGTCAGGCACGACAGCAGACGAGCTAAAGATAAAAGCGGAAACAAAGGCAACGATTCGGTGCATTCCGTTTAAGTCGCCGTATAGCGGCGGTACCTGCATGACGACCGGGAAGAAGACGCAGACAGTCGC
>CAZQTS010000030.1:6937-9556 GCA_964596475.1 uncultured Gammaproteobacteria bacterium | reverse complement strand
CGCTCGGGATTATATTTCCTAGCGAGCACGGGGGTGGCCTGCGAAGCAGGACACCTGGGGCGAGCGACGGAAATTCAAGCGCCGGGACGGCGCTTATTTTCGCTTTCCGCCTTCACCCTCGCGGTGCTCGGGATTCGGCGGGCGAAAATAAAAAAGAACGCCGGGGATGGGTTCGGACCATCTGCCGGCGTTGTTCGCCGCAGCTTGACCAGGCTAGCTGGTCAGCTCCGGGAGCACTTCGGGTCCCCTGGCAAGGGGTAAGGTTGTCTCGACCTTCTCCCTGCTCGGGATCTTCTCCACCTTCTTGATGTGGAAAGCCTGCATGCCCGTGCCCTGGCTCATCACATCGAAGTTCTCACCCTGGCGCCGTCCGCGCGCGTGCTGACCCAAGAGGTCAGCGTTCGCCGGCTTGGTTACCAAGCCGCCCTCCCCGTTGTCGTAGATCTCGAATGTGGTTTCGTACCCCAGTGGGGTGAAACCGTTCCCCGAGATCTTCACGACGGTGACCCTGGTTCCCGCCTTGACCATTGGACGAAGTTTCACGGCCCCTCCTTAACAGGCACTGTGAATTGGCGGTTATACTTCAAACGGCCTTTTAGACCGGCCCCCCTTTCTTCTCCCCGCCCAGGGCGAGGATGTTAGTGCTGCGTTGGGTTTTTAGGAACAGGCAAGAATAAATTGCATTATACCCACTTGGTGCCAATCCGTCAATACTTGATTTTTGCGTTTATGCACAAGGTGACGTACAATCGTTTTAACAGAATATACTGTAATGAATGACGATTTTCTCCGACTAATTCCTACGGTAGCGCCTCACAAGCACTGCCTACAAGGCTTCTGTTAATTCGGGTCAGCCTTTGTCCGCCTCATGACCCCCATTGAAGAAATAAAGTCAAAAATCAGTATCGAGCAACTGATCGGGGAATATGTCCCGCTGAAACAAGCAGGGACTAATTTTAAAGGCCTCTGCCCATTCCATCAGGAAAAGACCCCCTCATTTATGGTTTCAGCCGAGAAGCAGATCTGGCACTGCTTTGGGTGTAATGAGGGCGGCGATGCATTCAGCTTCCTGCAGAAATATGAAGGGGTGGATTTCAGAGAAGCGGCGGAAACGCTTGCCAGGAGAACCGGCGTGGCGCTTCGCGGTTTCAAGAGCCCTGATCAAAGCAGAAAAAAGGTGCTCTATGACCTCAATGACATGGCGCAGAAATTCTATGCCGCGCATTTGCACAGCGATGCGCCTGAAGCCGCAAAAACGCGTCAGTATCTTACCTCCCGCGGCCTAACGACAGAATCTATTGATGCGTGGGGGATTGGCCTTGCGCCTGATGGGTGGGACGATCTCGTACGACACAGTGCTGGATTAAAATTTCAGGAATCGGACGCGATAGAGGCGGGACTCTTGGTCGCGCGTGAAGGGAAGGTGTTCGATCGGTTCCGCAAACGACTCATGTTTCCCATTCGGGATGCGCAAGGCAAGGTGGTCGCTTTCACTGCGCGAACACTTCAGTATATTACCCATACCGAAGAGGAACAGGCCGGCAAGTACGTTAACAGTCCGCAAACCCCCATCTACAATAAGAGTCAAATCCTCTACGGTTTTGATCACGCAAAACGCTTCATCAAACGTCAGGACTACGCGATTATTGTTGAGGGAAATCTTGACGTCATCTTATCGCATCAAGTCGGCGTCAAGAACGCGGTGGCGGTATCGGGTACGGCATTTACTGCGGAACAATTGCGCATACTCGCCCGTTACACGAAAAACATCATGCTCTCCTTTGATGCAGACACAGCCGGTTCTCAAGCGGTCTTTCGGGGGATCACCCTTGCCTGGGAGCATGATATGAATGTTAAGGTCATTATCCTCACCGAAGGTAAGGATCCTGCCGATGCGATTCTTGCGGACCCCGAGAAGTGGAAAGAGGCCGTCAGAAAGTCCATTGGCGTTGTTGATTTTTATTTCGATCAGGTATTTGCCCGTGTTGATCTTTCACGGGCGGATCATAAGAAAATGGCAGCGCAGAAGATTGCGGGTATTATCGGCAAGTTAAAAACCAAGCTTGAACAAGCGCATTATATTACGCTGCTCGCAAACAAACTGGGGACGTCTGAAGAGATGCTCTGGCCCATGGTGAAAGCTGAAAAATCTTCCGAGCAACCGGAGGAGTCAGTACCGGTGAGCAAAAAAACGCCACGCTCGGTTGCCGAGCACCTCATTGGCTTTATCGCAACCCACCCTTCCTTCACAGAAAAAATGATTGACGAGATTGAGCCGGAGATGATTACCTCTGATTTACAGGATCTTTACAAGAAGATAATAATTCATTATACTAAACAGCAATCGGCAAATTTCCGCGACTTAAGCTCGCACCTTGGCTCGTCTGAACTTCAAACCTGGAGCCAGTTGGTTTTTCTCGGTGAACAGGTCTATCAAACGCTCACTCCTGTCGAGCAGGAACATGAGCTTTCGCAGCTTATGAAGCGCGCGAAATATCTTTATTACACGCTGAAGTTGAAGGATATCACTTCCGCAATCAAGCTTGCGGAGCGTGAAGGCAACAGTGAGAGTATCCAGAATTTGATGCGTGAGTATCATGCAATGAGCGTCAAGCGCGG
>CAZQTS010000030.1:5635-6837 GCA_964596475.1 uncultured Gammaproteobacteria bacterium | reverse complement strand
AAAACCTATGCCAAAACGGCGGATTAAAACAACCACTGTTCAGAAGGCGGTAAAAACGAAGCGGCCACTCGCGTTGCGCAGACAAGGGGAGGTGGTTCAAGGACCAGTACTGTTCGATACGGCGCCTGTTGCGCGACTATTCGAAAAAGGCCACTTGCGCGGTTTTATTACTGAAAATGAACTGGGTCGCGTCTTTGTTGACGTGGAGAATCATCTCGAAGAGTTTGAGGATTTTCTCGATGATTTGGAACTCGCCGGCATTCAAATTGTTTCAACTGAAGGGGGGATTTTGGATCTTCATTCTGAAGAGCGCGCGGCAAAAATTCTCACTGATGCAGGCATTGCGCGAGACAAGAAGCGCATGGACCTCTCTGATATTTCGGCCGACTCCATTCAGATGTATCTGCGTGAGATCGGCAAGGTGCCGCTCCTGAAACCCGAGGAGGAAGTCATGTATGCGAAGCTTAAAGAAAAGGGCGATGCCGAGGCGCGTAAGAAGCTGGTGGAGTCAAACCTGCGTTTGGTTGTGAGCATTGCGAAGAAATTTACCGGCCGCTCCCTTACCTTGCTGGATTTGATTCAGGAAGGAAATATCGGTTTGTTTCGCGCCGTCGATAAATTTGACTACCGGAAAGGATATAAATTTTCAACCTACGCCACCTGGTGGATTAGGCAGGCCATCACCCGTGCACTGGCTGACCAGTCGCGCACCATCAGAATTCCCGTGCACATGGTGGAAACTATCAATCGGTTTCAGCAAGTGGAGCGACGTCTTATTCAGGATTTGGGCAGGGAGCCGCTGCCGGAAGAAATTGCCGCTGAAATGGGCGAGGACCTTGACAAAATAAGGCACATCATTAAGATTTCACAGGAAACCGTATCGCTGGAAACGTCGGTGGGCGAAGATGATGAGGATTCCACGCTTGGTGATTTCATAGAGGATGAACGCACCATCACGCCTGATCGGGTTGCGGCAATGCAGCTTTTGAAAGATCACGTCATCTCCATCATCAAGGATTTGACCCCTCGCGAACAGAAGATTCTCGCAATGCGGTTTGGCCTGACGGACGGCGTCGCGCATACCCTTGAAGAGGTCGGTCAGGAATTTGGCGTAACGCGCGAACGCATCCGTCAAATCGAGGCGAAGGCCCTTGAACGCATCCAGCAGCACCGCGACATGAAGAAGCTGCAGGATTATTAGC
>CAZQTS010000030.1:0-5535 GCA_964596475.1 uncultured Gammaproteobacteria bacterium | reverse complement strand
CAGAACGACCAGAGACTATTTTTTTCTTTCGTGCTATACTAGACCTATGCTTGACGCAATCAAGAGGATTATCTCGAAAGGCTTTTTTTCGGGGGTCGGATTTGGGGTCGGCCTGGTTGTCATATTAGGCCTTTATTTTCTTGTACAGGCAGTAGCGCCGGGGACGGTTAAGAATCCGACCTTTGGCCCCACTGATGATGATGTCTCTTTAGCAAAAGCAACGATGGTCGTTGATACGCTCGCCACATGGGGAACTCAGGAGGCACACTACTGCGATTTTAATATGGTTATGGGAGCAACCTCATGCGATGATGGCAGTAAAATAACAGTGGTGTCATTCAAAAATCCGCTCCCGTGGGTGGATGTAACGAATGCAATGTATATTATCGGCTTAAGCAAGAACCAGGTGCTCGGCGGAAGAACCTTTAATCCGGAACTAAGCACATGGGAAGCGACGATGACCACGGTCGGGGCAACCACTTTTCGCATTAGCATGCGATGGAATGAAAATGCCGGCGTGGATTCACAAGGAGGCGGGGGCCGGGCAGAAGCAATAGCTTTTGAACAGTAAGCCCGACCTTTGGCTGGTCTTTCGGCCACCCTGATAGTACCGGGTACAGGGAAGGGAGCGCGAAGGGGAAACTTTCTGCATTCGTAGTTGTAATGAAGGAGAAATTGGAGCTGTGTACTATGAGGTGAGGCATGAAGAACCTGCTCATTCGTCTCATAAAAACCGGAGTCGCACTGCTAGTTTTTTTTATTGTTGGCTGGATCGGATTATCGCTTTTTCCAAAAAAAGCAGTTGCGCCGCAGCCGACGCTTACGGTTGCTGCGACCATTTTCCCGATCTACGATTTAGTACGATTCATTGCTGGCGAGCACGCGAATGTCATATTGCTGCTTGACACTGGCGAAGCGCTCGAAAAAATTGATCACCTGTACGATCGCGGCGATTTTTCTTCTCTGCAGGCGATTTTCACGGTCGGCCGCGATTTTGATACAAAGAATATCCCAGAGCATCTCAAGTCAAAGCTTGTTTCTGTGGATCAGGACATTGCGCTTCTTAAGAATGCTGACGGATCCGTAAATCCCTTCTACTGGCTTTCGGTCAAACAAGCACCGGTCATTGCCAGCACCATCGCCTTGCGACTCACTGCATTGGATCCTGCGCACGCAGCCTCGTACGCGCAGAGACTTTCTCTGCTAAAACCGCAGTTGGCTGCGCTCGACACCCATATCACCGAGCTCTTAACGCAGCTGCCGACCAAAAAAATGGCGGTATACGGGTATGACTGGTCATACTTTGCGCAGGATTACGGACTGGACATTGTGTATGAGTCAGCGGCTGCGCAGTCAGCAGTCGTCGCCTTGGCGCAGACAGCGAGCCAAGAGGGGCTTCGGGCAATCTTTTCAGACATTTCTCTGTCGCCAGCACCCCTGTTATCCTTCATTGATCGCCCCGGTTTTTCGATTTTGAATTTGGACGCGCTCGGCGGCGTTGAAGACCGGCAAAGTTATGTGGCGCTCATGGCCTATAACGCGCGAACGATTTTTGTCGGACTCAATCAAGCAACCGCGCAGGCGCTTTAGAGTCGTTTCATGTCTTTGAAATAGACGGCCATGCTCGCGATGGCGAGAGGCAGCGCGATCATAAGCAGCGCGGTCGCCATGCTGCGCGCCATCCCGTACGGAGCAACAATGAGCAGCAACAGGGCAGTGCTGTAGAGCGCTGTTTTCCATTGGCCAAAGGAGTTGACCGGCACGATCGCCGAGAATCGGCCTTTGGTCGATGGCGCGCCGCTCCGTGAGAGCGGAACAATGATTCCGCCGAGAAACACGACAAGCTCGGTCATTGCAATGGCAAGAAAAAGCGGGAGAGCAATCCAGCGAAATCCTACGGTAAAGAATACGGAAGCAAAGAGAACCTTGTCGCTTAAGGGGTCAATCGCGGCTCCCATCGTGGTCGTGAGGTGACGCATACGTGCCAGTGATCCGTCCACAAAATCAGTGAGCGCGGCAACCACAAAGAGAATGGCAGCTGCTCGGAGTCTTCCCGTTGTGATGAGCAGCACAATCGGCAAGGCAAGTACCAGTCGCGCCGCGCTCAAATGGTTTGGCAAAAGCCAATGGGGCAGCATGGCGATGAAGGGCGCGAGCAAGGCATCTTTCTGCTGTGCAAAAGACATGCTGTTTTACGCGATGATGAAACGCTGCCTTTTCGGAAGAACGCTCACATCGAATGTCTCTTGAGCAGGAATCTCTTCACCGTCAATCTGGACAGAGAGCTTTTCGCGGCATTGTATTGAAAAACGCGTACCGCCGACAAGAAAAAACCGACTTGATGTTTTGCGGCTGAAATAGAAGTCGTAAAGGAGACCAATGAGAGACCAGAAAGTTCTATTGGTGGTAACTACAAGTTCAAAAACGCCGTCGCGTAAGTCTTTTACGTGAGGCGAGTGGAATCCAAACAGATTGCTCGCGTTGAGCACGAGGAGTGTGTGCCCCTCAATCGCGTGTGAAGTACCATCAACCGTGAATCTAAAGTGATGCAACGGCATCCGCCGCTGTTGCAGAAATGACCATACATAACCGCCAAAACCCAGGATATTTTTGATTTTTTGATTCACATCAATCACGCGGTGACTTAAGTAACCAAGTGCAAAGGCCGCGAGGAAATAATGCCCCGTGGATACTCTCGCGACGTCAATGGCGGTTGTATTGCTTTTTCTGATCAGCTCCGCAGTTTTTCGGAGTGAGAATGTCAGGCCAAGACTCTTAGCAAGTACGTTTGCCGATCCGCGCGGGATGAGCGCAATCGGAATGTCGAGTTCGCGTTCCAGGAGGTGTTGCACAACCGTCCGCAAGGTCCCATCACCGCCGCTTACCACGAGTGTATCGTAGGTCTTGAATTGCGCGTCTTGGAGCGATTCCTGCTGGAGATCCAGGGTGTCAATGTGAAAATCGGCGCGGGCGAGTAATTCGCGCAGGGTGTGCCAGGCGCGTTCTTTTCGACTGCGGCCAGAAGAAGGATTATAGATAATGAGGAGCCTGCGCATGTCACCACCATACCCCTTTTATTCTAAACAGGAACGCTGCCAGGTTGGTCAGGGGGTGCAGGATGAGGGTGAGAACAAGCGACAGGATGACGAGTGAGAGCTGCATACTCACCAGCATTGAGGTTGCCAAGAGGTACCCGGCCACGAAATCAAGTTGATCGAATACCGGCCACGGTTGACCTGATTTGATTCGAAAACGACGCTTGATAAAACTCTTGATAAGATCCCCTCCCAGCGCACCGATGCCACCGACAAAGCCGAACAGGAGCGGATCAGTGCTGTTGAAATCAACATAGGTGTAAGCCCTGAATAGCTGCACTTGCCAGAGGAAAAATTGGAGGTATGCAATAAACATCGCGCTCGCGATTCCCACTGCCGCACCGCGCCACGTCTTATTGCTCCCGAAGAGATACTCGCCGAAAAGCTTCACACCGCCGTCAATCGGGCGATGGAGGCGGAAAACGACATGCATCCTGCTTGCCACCACGGGTGTCATGTTCGCCGCATAGGCGGGCAGCATGAAGTACAATACGGTGATCACCTGTCGCATCATAGAATAATTCTTTTGAGGAGGACTTCAAACGCTTCCATGGTTTTTTCAGCGGTCCTGTGCCAGGTGAACTCGCGGACCCGTTTTTCGCCTGCGGTGATGAGTTGGTTTCGCACCGCAGTGTTATGAATAATATCCTTGAGCGCATCGCGCACTGCCTTTGAACTGCCGCGCGGCACAAGATACGCGGCTGAACCCGCAATTTCCGGAAGCGCTGCCTGGTCGCTTGCAATCACCGGAGTGCGGGTTGCCATGGCCTCGAGCAGAGGCAATCCAAAGCCCTCATACGCGGACAGGAGGATGAACGCAGTCGCGCGTTCAAGGAGCGAGTGTTTCTCCGCCTCGGTTATCCAACCGATAATTTTTATGTCTTCCCTAAAGGCGGATGAGCGAATGAGCCGTTCGATTGCCTCCCAGCCATGACCTTTCACGCCAGCGAGAATGAGCTGAAAATTGCGACCCCATTTTTCTTTTTTGATGAGATTGAAACTTTTCACAATTACGCTGACGTTCTTTTTCCGTTCGAGTCTGCCGATGTATAAGAGATACGGCTCGCGAACGCCGAATTTCGCAGGCGCTATAGGGGCAGGTTTGGGTTCATCATGCGCAAAACCGAGCGGTGTTACCACAATTGATGCAAGGGGGATCGCGTAGTACGCATGAATTTCCTGCCTGGAAAATTCAGAAATGGTCAGAAGCATCGGCAAGCGTCGCGCAAGACGCGCGGCAAAGTCAAGATAGAGACGGCTCCTTAAGCGGTAACTGTCCGGATACGGCTTGAATGCAACATCATGGATTGTGGTGATCGTGCGTGCCGGATGAATAAGCGGGATAATTTGTGCGGGAATAAAGAGCAGGTCAGGCGGGTGAATGAGCATCTCCCATGAGAGTCGGATTTGTGTCCACAGATAGGGGAGCGGCCACCGGAGGATTCGGTAGGTGACGTTCGGGCCGAGATTTCGAAGTTCTTCTTCGGGTGTGTTGCGAAAGTAGAGCCGGAGCGTATGGCGCGAGGGTAATTGTGCAAGCTCCCGAATCAGGTGATACGAGTACCATTCCACGCCGGTTTTTTGCGGCTTGTTCGCCCGCGTTGCGTCAATGCCGATAATCATGCTGGTAAGTATAGGTCATTCTCTACGTCATTGCGAGCGAAGTCGAGCTAAGCTCGACGAAGCGAAGCAATCCCCGTGAGAACTCAAGAAAACATCGGGATTGCCACGTCCCCCGACGTTACGTCGGGGTCCTCGCAATGACACAATGAAAAAGCGGGCCGAAGAGACGCAGGTGTTTCATCCCCCTTAAGATAAGGGGGATTAAGGGGGTTATGAGCCATACCATAACTCCCCCTGCCTGCCGGCAGGCAGGGGGAGTTACTTGAGTGAGTCGTAACCCCCTCTCCCGCATAGCAGGACCCGGCTTCGCGGTGGCTGACTCCTCCTTATCCTAAGGGGGAGAGCAAGCTGTTGTCGCTCGGCTTTCGCTGCGTGCCCGCCGAAGCTTCAGCGAAGGCTGGGCGGAGGGCACTGGGTTTGACATAATGAAAAACAAATAGTAAGGTCTATTGATTGGCAATAAGGCTGATCCTGTCGTTCAAGGAGGGCGCGATGAGTATCAAGCTGGTCCTTTTTGGGTGTGCTCTTTTCGCCGTCTGCTACTTCCTCTTCCTGCGGTATCTGGTTTTTCTGGGTAGCAACTTCTCACGACGCGAGAAGTTCAAGAAATCGGTTCTTGGTACCGCGGTTGGAACCGTACTCGTCTTTCTGTCCCTCGTGCAGTGGTTATGAAGTAGTTACAGGCCCTTCCTCCACGCCGCTTGGTTATCGGGCTCAAGCTCGACCGGCGGCGTTTCTCTTTTGACCCCGCGTCTCGCAAGAGGCAGGGTCATCCCGAGCGAACCCCGTCGTATGACGGGGGAGTCGAGGGATCCCG
>CAZQTS010000029.1:0-12743 GCA_964596475.1 uncultured Gammaproteobacteria bacterium | reverse complement strand
TTCTTTTTTCCCCTTACCTTTTATAAAAATCTTGCCGCCGCGATAATCAATCTGATCGCGTCGCAGACTCAAGAGTTCTGAAATGCGCATGCCGGTCGCAAAGAGCATTTCAAGCATGGCTCGGTTACGGATGCCAATCATTCTATTACGCTCAAATTTTTCCGGAGATTCGATCAGCCGAACCAATTCCGGAAGTTCAGCCACCCGAGGATGCCGTCGTTCCGTGCGAACAAATTTGATCGCTTCCGGAGGCACCGGCACGGTTTCGTCCATGTCGATCAAGAACTTGATGTAATTTCGCAGGGACGAGAGCATCCGGTTGACCGAAAAACTCGAGAGCCGTTGTAAAACCTTTTGTCCTCTTGCCGTCCTTCGATTGATAGAGTAGAGGTATGCCTTATAATCTTCAATGGTTGACTTCTTGATATCTCTAAACCGTGTTTCCTGATATCGAAGGAAGTTTTCAAAGGTGACTAAGTCGCGCTCGTAATTCTGAAGGGTTTCATCAGAATAATTGTTGCTTTGCAGAAATCGAAGAAATGTTTCTTTCTTAGGCAGGGTTAGGCGGGGGAGGCTCATCACAGTATTAACCTATGGTTATAATAGAGTGTTTGGGATATTATACTCAGTAATTATATAGCTAAATCAAATACTTGTAAAGCACTCCTCTGTTCGTAAGTGCAGGGGTATCTCTCAACTATCGCACTGGAGCAACTGGGATCGGAATCGACCCGGTCCATATATCGCCATCCGGCAAGCGGCCGGGGCCGGCTGGATCATAGCCGTTCTTTACTTCTTCGTAATCAGAGTAGGTATCGCCGTCTGAATCTGCTTTAGCCTTATCCGAGCCATAGTATGCCTCGACCACGTCAGGCAGGCGATCATTGTCAGAATCCAATTGCAGCTGCTGGGAGCCCTCAATGGATTCTAATTGCGCCGTAGCGGTGTTGAGGCCATTCTTATACTTCACCACCTCGTTCACCCGAAGGATGCGCCGGACCGATGAAAAGAAACCTGCAGAGGTACCAGTCTGCGGATTTTTTTCGCGTGGGGGTATGACCATTTGATACTGCACTTCGTACCCTGCGCTGTCGTTGCGTAGTTTATACGGGTAGGCGGCGCCAGTATAAACATCGTTCGGAACAGCTTTCAAGAAAGGGGTGTCCCCAGGCTGATACGGCGAGATCAAATCATCCTCAACTGTGCTGACGTCCGAAGCGCCATCCTGTGACGACCCTAGTGCCGGCTTTTCTATGAACTCGCTGCGTTTCTTTAAAAGTTCCGAAAGCTGTGAAGGATAGTTGCCGGCATATCCATAATAGCTGGTAAGGGCTGCCCGAACCGCAGAAATATAGCCAATTTGCGTGCGGAACCGATACTGCTCCTTGCTCTCACCGGTAAGGGCGATCTGTGCATCTTCAAAGGTGAGGTAGGTATCTGGTTCCTTGACCTGAATTGGTGTATTGATATCGGTTAGCGTGAGCGCAAGGAGCGTGGTCAGTTGTTTGTTCTCCCATTTTGCGTTTTCAGCAGGCACATAGCGCAGGCGGTACGTAAATCGTGCAGGAAAACCCGATTCTTTATCAATAAAAATCCGGAAAATCGTGTTATTTTTCACATACGCAAGATATTTCTCGAACGCAGCGGTTTTCATGAACTGCAGGCTCGCCTCGTCAAGTTTGATAATCGCATCATCGCCATAATCCTTCTTTAACTCCGCGCTCAATCGTTCATACCATGGTACGACCCGACGCTCGTCAAACGACACCTGATACACATAGGCATCCCGCTCCCCTACTTTCTCATCAGGAAGGTTCACATCAACCAGCAGCACCTTTTCCTCATTTGAAATCCGAAACACGGTCTGCAACTGCTTGACTAATTCTGACATCTTCTGCTGACTCTCGCCTACCCATCTCTGTTCATAGGAAAGAGCGCCAAGGCTAGTGAGGTCGTGAGGCTCGATCTTCACCCATTGTCCTTTGATTTTCGAGAGATCGAGAAAAAGCGACGGGAATTTATTTATACGACCAAAATAGGTTTCTCCTTTTTTCAAAAACTCGCCATCAGCTTCGACGTTCAAATCGCCCAAGGCGAGCTTACCGCCCAGATGAAACCGGGCGTCCGCCTTCGCATCCTTGTGGCGCTGTGCCGTACCACCAACTGAAATGGTGAAGGCAATATCTGAAGAAACATACGCAAGGGAATCGCGTTCAAGAAAGCTTACCCATTCTGGCCGAGCCGGTGTACTCCTGAAGTAAAAATACTGCGGGCTGCCCTTGGTAAAGGTGACGGTCTTACCGTTGATAGTTGTTGTGCCTTGTGGCTTGGTATTCATGAATTTCCTCACCGCTGCAATGGCAGCATCGGTTTCAAGAGTCACGGCAAGAGTATAGTTGTCTCGGTTCGCGTTCGGGGCATAGGTAACGGACTGCTTGATTTGGTCAGATAGTTTATCAGAGTAGGATAACCCGCTCTGACTCCATGCGATAAGCTCGTCGGTGGTCGTCGGATATGATTGATTACGAATATAGTGATGCGTAAGTACTCTCATGAAGCTTTCCACATCGCGCAGACGGTCGTAATCGCGCTTGTAGCTTTCGGCATTCGTATCAAATTCAGGGAAGGTGACGTCGAAGGAACTCACCCCGGCCTCACGCTGCTCTGCTTTGACATCTATCAGTACGTCGTAACTGGCAGCCTCAATAGCCGCAATTTTCGAAAATAAGGCATCATATGCTTGCTGCTTGGAAAGCTCCACTCCCCCGCCAAGCGGCCAGAGCTTAAAATAGTACGCAGCACCGGCATAGCCGGCGACTGCAATGACGAGAACGATGACCACAGCAAAAACAGGGCCTGCGCGCCCTGGTGGAGGTTTCTGCTCACCCGCAGTGGTAGGCATCGCTTCAATTGAAGAGGCCTCTGACTGCTGATGTAACGGTGGTATCGCGTCCATGGTGCTCAATAAAATATGCTATCAGTATAGCATATTTGCCTTTAGCGGGTTAGGCGCGACCAATAGAAAAATATGTCAAGCCGTGTTTCCGTACTTCTTCCGGCTGCCAGATGTTTCTGCCGTCGCCAACGACCGTGCCTCTCATAAGTTTTTTTATCGCGGCAAAATCAACGCTTCTGAATTCATCCCAGTCGGTAACGAGCAGCAGCGCGTCAGCGCCCTTGACCGCCGCAAGGGCTGTTTTTGCATAGCGTATTTTTGGGAGGTAATTTTTTTTGCTGTTAGGCATTGCTGCCGGATCAAAGGCCGTTACCTGCGCGCCTCCTTCGAGCAAGGCATCAATAATAGTGAGCGCGGGCGACTCGCGCATATCATCGGTCTTTGGCTTAAACGCAAGGCCCCACACCGCAATATGCCGACCCGTAAGATCAGGCAGGCGCTCCAAAAGCTTGGCAACAAGAATCTGTTTTTGCGCTTCATTCGCATCGCGGACAGCTTGCAGTATTAACAGATCGGAGCCATGGTGCTTGCCGATTGCAATAAGCGCACTCAAATCTTTGGGAAAGCAACTGCCGCCAAAACCAATACCCGCATGAAGAAATCGCCTGCCAATGCGCGCGTCAAGTCCTACTCCCCGCTCAACCGCCGTAATGTCAGCACCCACGCGCTCGCAGAGACGAGCAATTTCATTCATGAATGAAATCTTAGTCGCGAGCATCGCATTGGAAGCATACTTGATGATTTCTGCGCTCTCGACCGTCGTGCGGAAAAAAATCGAACCTTTCTCAATAATCGGTTTATGCAACATCTCCATAATCGCACATGCCCGATCAGACTGAACGCCAACCACAATACGATCCGGCTTCAGACAATCAGCAACTGCAGCGCCCTCGCGCATAAATTCCGGGTTGGCTACTACATCGTACTCGAAAACCGCACTGCGCTTCATACGTTGCGCATCGATAATCTGCTTACAGAGGGCGCCGGTGCCCACCGGCACGGTGGATTTATTGACGAAGAGTTTATAGCCATCGCAGTATTGACCAAAGGCTTCGGCGACTTCCTTCACTTGTGAAAGATCAGCGCGGTGATTGCCATCCGCGGGCGTTCCCACGGCAGACATGACGACCAATGCCCATTCGATGGCTGAACCAACGTCAGTCGAGAAACGCAATCGTTGTGCCTGCACATTGCGCTTTACCAAATCCGAAAGACCGGGCTCATAGATCGGCACCCTTCCTTTCTGAAGTGCTCTGATCTTTGTTGCATTGCTATCAACGCAGACAACGTCGTGGCCGATTTCTGCAAAACAGGCGCCGAGCGAGAGACCCACATAACCGGTACCAATCACCGCAAGCCGCATAGCATTAGTGCCTTGCCAGGCCCTTTGCGTACTCAAGCTGCGGATCAAGATTTTCGACCGTCCCGGGGTCAACCGGGAAATCCGGCGTAAGGCCAATGCCATCGATGCTCATCTGATTTGGCGGCAGCCACTCAAAGGTCGTATATTTGAGACCTGACCCGTCCTCAAAATTCACAAGCGTCTGTCCTGTGCCTTTGCCGGCTGTCTTCGTGCCGACCACTACCGCCTGCTGATAATGCTTGAGAGCGGCGGTGAATATTTCCGACGCTGACGCGGTCTCTTCATTCACTAAGATAACCGTGGACACCGCAGGCAGTCTTCTGCCAGGCGCTGCATAATAGCTGGTCAAGAGAAACGGCCGCTTCATCGTGTACACCGGCACATTTTCTAACCAATAATCAGCAAGCTGGACCGCTGCTTCGGTCACACCGCCGCTGTTATCCCGCAT
The DNA here is from genome assembly GCA_964596475.1 of uncultured Gammaproteobacteria bacterium. Taxonomy (GTDB): domain Bacteria; phylum Patescibacteriota; class Patescibacteriia; order UBA1558; family 2-01-FULL-52-15; genus CAZQTS01. Next base: position 7,976 of record CAZQTS010000029.1, on the reverse strand, counting down.
GTCGATGATGATACCGCGCGTGTTTGGCGTAACATATTGATTCACCAGTGGCTGGAACTGCGACAGCAAATCAGCGGTAAAGAGGCTGAACTTAAAATACGCAATGTCACCATCCAGAACAGAGCCCTCGACCGAGGGCACAAACACCTTCTCGCGGGTGATGGTGTACAGAGTTGTCGCGCCCGTGCTCGGTCGGAGAACCAAGAGCTGGACAGTCGTTCCGGCCTGACCGCGGATTAAGAGAGCGGCCCGTTCGACCGACATGCCGTCAGTCGGCGTCTCCCCTACTTTAACGATGCGATCTTTCGGAAGCAGACCAGCGCGTTTTGCTGGACCATCAAGCACCCGCACCACCACAATGGTATTATCACGGGCGTCGAGGATCGCACCAATGCCCTCAATGGACGTTCCGCCTTCAAAAAAACTCTGCGTCTGTTTATTTTTATCCGGCGGGAAGTACTCGGTATACTTATCCATTGTTGCTTCTGCCATGCCCTTGAGCGAACCTTGGAATAAATCCTGATCGGTAAAATTTTCCTTATAGTAGTGATTCGTGCGCAGGATATCGAACATGGTTGCATAGGTGTCGGCATCGATGCCAAGAACTCCTTTCGGCAAAACCGACCCGTAGTCTATCTGGTCAAAGCCAAGATGCTTGGTGATCGGAATTTTGACTAGGCGTTCTGCAGAAATATCGAGCGCAAGCTCCTTTACGCGATTAAAACCAGCATCGTCATTGGTCAGTTCGTACCGTTTGACGTCCAATGGATTCACGAACCAGGCTCGGCCTTCATTATCAACCTGCAACAGTATGCGCCCCTTGAAACGTTGTACCAGTGCGTAATCAACTGAAGGGGCGTCTGATGCCTCCGGAATGGACGTAAGGTCCTTGGTACGAATGCCAACCCCGACGTTCGAAAGAAGGCGGGAAAAATCATTGAGCGAATTGACGGCGTATCGTTCGGCTGTTTGTGGATGTACGTACCAGTAATAGGAACGCCCTGAATTCTCTTCAGCAAGAAACGAGCCGAGATAGCGTTTGGTAAGATCCGCATCTGCGGCGTGGGCAAGCTGGACGACAAAAAAAGTGAAGCTGATGACGACGAAAAGAACTTTCCTCCTAAGTACAAAGAAAGAAATCATACAATCCCTTTTTAATAATTAAACGAATTGTTTTAGCCTAACACAGTTATTGGAAAATGGAAATATCATGGCTGCAAAATATCCTCTGTTCGGCCATCTATGGAAATGGTAACGCGTTGTACCGTTGGAAATTGTTTCAAAGTATTCATGATCTGCGCTCGGATTGCAGCGACTCGGCACGAACCACCAACGCCTTCTTCGAGTTTTGCATTGAAATCAACGGCTGCGGTGCCGCTCCCAATGGTTAACCTTTGTATCACAACTCCCTCGGGAATGTTCGTGCCATACCCCAAGTCACGCTCGCCTGGCGTCGGTCCCTTCAATAATTCATCAAGTGCCGCACGGCCAGGGGTCTGCGTCTTGGGAACATAGCGAGCAATCGAAGTAACCTCGGTGCAATCAAAATTTGGCTCTGTGCCAGTTCGCTTCGTGGTGAAATACACCTGCAATGACATCGTGTCTGGACCGACGCGCACGGGCAGTCTCACTGCATCGGCGTGTTCCGGCATTCCGGATGGGTTATCCTTTTCCAGAATCAACAATGCGTCTGTTGCCGAAGGGGCCGTAAAGGTAAGTTCCGCTCTAAATGGCACGAACTCCGTCGTCATCCACTCTTCCTGCGCTTGGGCAATGGTCGTCCCGAGGGCCACACCCTGTGCGTCCAGAAGCTTTACGGGAAACGATGCTTCAAAAAACCAGTTTCCTCGCGCTCGACCAGTTACGATAAGCGGGCTTGCGATACGCTGATTCGGCATTGGACTTTCCAAAACAACCATCAGAAGCGGAGGGTTTGGAGTTTGCCGCTTGCTGAACACAAGGCCCACAAGAGCGATCGCGATGATGAGGAGAACAAGGGCGGACTTCGTCATAGTCACGCATCATACCATAAGCAGCGCAGGGCGTTCAAGCCAGCACGCATGAGCGGGGCGCATCCCTACTTGACGTACACCCGTTCGTCAAAACGCAGATCAATATACTCCTGCGGTTGCTCAAGGCTTAGATCCTGTACATACACGGCAAGCCGCTCAACCTGCTTCTTCAAATCTTTTCGCGCATCAAAAATGACGCGGTATTGCTTATCCGTTGCAATGGTGATGACTGATTGATCATCCGTCAAATGAAACTTTGCAATCCGCGTTTGCGGCACGAGTGCTTCCCATGCCTGCCTGATAGCGGTCAGCGCTTCCAAATAGTCTTGCGTAATCAAGGGTCGCTCGCTGCGCTCATCAGCGATGACGCTTTGATGCGTCTGGGGAGCTTCGACATCTTGGAGCGGCATACCTCGAGCATCAAGCTGATAATACTTTTCAGGAGTCTGGACAACAAATGCCGATAATCGCTCTTCAAGTTCAAGAACAAGTGAATGCGGGAATCGTTTTTTAATACTCGTCATCCTCACGTAAAACCTGCTCTCCAGACGCTCCTGAAGTCTTCGTGTGCCAAAGAGGAAATAATTGTTGTTTTTGAAGATTACAAATCTTCTCCGATTGAGTTCGTTTTGAACAAACGCCTGTACCTCTTCGGGTGGTATGTACGTAAGGCCCCTCACCTCGACGTTGCGAATCTGAAAAAAAGGGGTTTGGAAGATGCTCTGGATGAGAAGCACTGCTGCAATCGCAACAAGTATCCATCGCAATCGCGAAAGCGGAGAGTCTCCCGTATAGTGGTCGCGATACACGGTCTCACGTCTATGCCGGGGCCGTGCCCGTGAGCTAAAGAGCCGAAATGTTGGCCGGGTGAATCGCATTTATGTGGTTATCAATCGGGGCAGGAGCGGATGTATCCTGGTCACCACCTCATAATTGATGGTGTCGCCCAATGCCGCAAGCTCATCCGCACTGATGCGCTCCTTGCCCTGACTGCCCAGCAACATGACCTCTTGGCCGCCTCGGGCCGAAACAGAAGACGGCAGCTCAACCATGGTCATGTTCATGCATATGCGGCCGCGCACCCGGCACCGTTTTCCATCGATTAACACCGAGGCGCGGTTTGACAGGCTGCGACTATAGCCGTCCCAGTAACCGACGGGTAATACTGCAATGCGTGTATTCTGTGGCGCGCGATAACTCAATCCGTACCCGACGGTCTCGCCCTGCTTTAGATTCTTCACTTGCAGAACACGGGTATGCCACGACAGGACGGGTTTCAAAGTGAGTTTCTTGCCAAACAAATCAAAGAGCGCCTCTGACGGCCAAAGACCGTAGAGCGCAATACCAACGCGAACCGCAGAGAGACGGTATGCTTTGTTGCGGATTGCAGCGGCGCTGCAGGCAATATGATGGGTTCGCAGCCGCAACCCCTCTTTCGCAAGAACCGCGAGTGCATCAAAAAATCGCTTGAGCTGGACCTTCGTAAACGACGCGTCGCTATTTTCAGAATCAGCGAGGTGACTGAAGACTGCAACAATGCGAAGGTGAGACAGACGACGCAGCTTGGTTCCAATGCCCGCAAGCTCATCGAAGCGAAAACCCAATCGGAGCGTGCCCACATCAATTTTCACCTGCGCCTTAATCCTGCGCCCTAATTGCCTGCCAACGCGATTCAGGTTTTGCGCGGATGTCAGGTCGTACACGGGGAAAACAATACCCCGTTGCACTCCCTGCTTAATCTGGTGTAGGTCATCTAAAAAACTCAATACAGAAATCGGTTTACGAGTGTTTTTGGCTATTGCAAGAGCTTCAGATAGATTCGCAGTGGCAAAGCCTTCTACACCAAGAACCCGATCAGCAATAGATACGACCTCATGCAGGCCATGCCCGTAGGCATTACTTTTGACCACTAACACAAGCGCAGCGTCCCCCACGGCTTTCTTTAGCTCTCTAATATTTGAACGCAGAGCGCTCCGCGAGATCTCAACCCACGAAAGGGGCTGCATACTTAAGCCGATGTAATCCGCTGCTGCCCGGCGAGGTACGGGCGCAGCACCTCTGGTATCACAATGCTGCCGGACTGCTCCTGATAGTGCTCAAGAAGCGATATATAGATCCTTGGAATCGCAATAACTGTGTTATTCATCGCGTGCGGGTGCACGAGTTTGCCCGAAGCGGTACGATAGCGCACTTGCAACCGCCGCGTCTGCCAGTCAGTCATATGCGAGCACGAATGCGTCTCACCATAGGCGTTTCTGGAGGGCATCCACGTTTCGATATCGTACATTTTGTATTTACCCGCACCCATGTCGCCCGTACTAATGGCAACAACACGATACGGCAGTTTCAGCTCCTGCAAAATCTCTTCAGAAATCGCAAGCATTTCTTCAAAGAGGGGTAATGATATCTTCAAATCATTCTCACACATGATGACCTGCTCAACCTTCCAAAACTCATGGACTCGGTACAAACCCTTGGTGTCCTTGCCGTAACTCCCCACCTCCCTGCGGTAGCATGGCGAGATACCGCAATACTTGAGAGGGAGTTCCCGAAGATCCAAAATCTCATCGGCGCGATACGCTAAGAGCGCCGGTTCTGACGTGCCGACCAGAAACCGGTCATCCACCGGATACACCTCTTCCCGTACTGCAGGGAAATGCCCGGATCCGATAAGCGCCATCTCTCGAACCATCGTCGGCGTGATGAGCATCTGGAAGCCTCGCGCACGCATTTTTTTTATGCTATGCCACAGGAGCGCCCACGAGAGCATCACCAGATCATTTTTCAAATAGTACCCGCGAAAACCCGCAACCTTAACACCGCGTTCAGTATCAATGAGATCAAGATCCTTACCGAGCTGCAGGTGATCTTTCATCGGGAACGAAAAGCGGGGCTCTCTCCCCCATCGCCGCACCTCCTTATTGGCAGTTGCATCGGGTCCGCGCGGCGTATCATCTGACGGGATATTAGGCACGCGACGCATGAGTTCTCGGTACTGTTCTTCAACATCCTTGAGCTCCGGTTCGAGCTTTGCAAGTTGCCCTTTCAAGGTCTTGCCCTCGGCAATCACTGCAGCACTCGGCTTTCCTTTCTGTTTGGCAGCTGTTTCCGCTTGTGTATTCCTTTTCTGGTTCAGTTCTTCAACCTGCCGCAGGAGCTTCTTTCTCCTCTCATGGAGCTTCAGTAATTCAGGCAGTTTCAAGTCAACCAATTTGTCCTTAATTGCCTGCTCTACAATATCGGGATGCTCGACGATAAAATTAATGTCCAACATGGGCTACATGTTTAATGATAAACGGCTTGATTTTCTGCATGGCAACGCCTCGATGGCTGATACGATTTTTTTCCTCAAGCTTACCGGTGTTCTTGCTTGCAAGCAACAATTTCATGTTCATGGTGCCGTTACCTCCTCAAGTCTTCGAATAACAAAATCGCGATCAAGTGAGGCAAGAAACCATCCGGCCTGCGGCCCCGAATCCTTTGCCAGAAATGAAAGGTAGATCGCGGAAAAAAGATCATGCGGGCTTATGCCGATCGATTTTTTAATCTCATGGAGATGCGTATGCAGAGCTTCTCCGGTAATATCACCGATGCCCTTCAGGTATTCCAGAACAGTTCGCAGCGCCCGTTTCTGCTCGGCCGAGAGAGATTTCGCAAGAGCCGGCAACGTATCCTGCAGTTGAAACTTGTATTTTTCTGGACTGTAGAGATCGAGCCAGAGTTTGGCAAATGCCGCACGATCCTGAAGTTCTTGTTCGTCATCCCTCGAAAGCGGGCTTCCTTTCATGGCCGCAACATGCCGCGAAACATTGATATGCGGCATCTGAACCAAGTAAGCAACCTGCGAAAATCGCGGCAGGAAAGCTTCTCCCAAATTCTTTCGTTTCGCGGGCGCGTGCACAGTGGGATACGCGGCTGAAAGCTCCGATTTCCGTTCAGCATAATAATCGCGCGCGAGCTTATCGTAGCTGTCAAAGAGAACGGGAATGGCATCGCCGTACGGCTCAAAATCTATTTCGCGCTTGGGCTCTTTCAGAAGCAGCAAACGCACCAGATGAGGGGGAAGTAAATCGGCAATCTCTTTTGCGCTCGATCCTTTCCCCTTCGAGGAGGACATCTTCTGACCGCCCACCACCACGAAATTGTACGGGATATCCACCGGTTCCGGATAGTGAAAAACTTCCTTGAGTAGACGACGCGCGATATCCCGCGAACCGCCCTTGGTATAGTGATCCTTGCCGGCACCCTCGATATGAACGCCGTAGACCATGAACTTGGCTGCCCACTCGACCTTCCACGGCAGTTTTGCACGGCCGTCAAACGGACTGACGCGTCCCTCATGGCCGCAGCCAGCCGCCCACGTCACCAATGCTTTCTCGCATCGGTAGGAAACTTCCCGTCCATCCCAGTGAGTAACCTTGGTGGTGCCAACTTTGCCGCAGGACTCGCACACCACTTGCAGGGGAAACCAATCACTATCCTTCACTGACCCGGAAACTTCCTTGTATATGGTGCGTATGGTATCAGCATGATCGAGCGCAGTACGAATGGCATCATTGTACTTTCCCTCACGATACCAGGCACTTGATCGCGTGTACTCGGGCGCAAATCCAACATACGCAATGACTTCGGCAAACTCTTTTGCCCAATATTCGGCAAAGTTCTTAGCCTCACCATCTGGAGCTGGCACATCACACAAGAGACGGCCACGATACGGATCGTATCGCTTCTCGTCTACGGAAGCAGGGATGCTGTCGAGCAGATCAAAATCGTTGATTTCAAACAGATACCGGTTCGCAACACCTGCGTCGGTCAACAATTCTGACACGACGCCGTGGATAACCACGCCGCGCAGCGACCCCACGTGAACGCGCCCTGACATCGTTTTTTCATCACGAATCACCAATGGCGTTCCCTTGGCTATTTCGCTCGCATATCGTTTTTTGATTTCCTCACGCAATCGAAGTCCCCAAAACATAAAAAAAGAAATGACTATGGCATGAGTTACTATACCCAGAGAATGCTTAAAAATCAACCCCGTTACCCCGCTTTGCGGGGTAACGGGGTCAACCATTCTCTTACCCCGCAGGCTACGCACTATGATGTGGATTGGGCTTGCCCCAGTACTTACGCAGATAAGCGAAAAAGCTCACGAGATGTGCGCGCGCTGTCTTGTTAACGAGAATTGAAAGGAGTGGGCCCTCGGAAGATCTTCGAAGCAGGTGAATCGCTGTCGCAGTCGGCACGTACCACACCTCAAAACCAGACTCCCAAAATCTCCGGCACCAATCCGTATCCTCAAGATAGAGAAAAAACCGCTCGTCAAGATATCCGACCGTGGGAAGGCAGCTTCCGCGAACCATAAGGCAGGCGCCAAAGAGCCAATCAACATCACGCGGTGATGCGTGATCCCAATCCTGCATAAAATAGTTCGCAAGCCACTTCTTGCCCCATCCGGTATTGGTAAGGGAGGTTCTCCGAATCAGCGGGAGCATCCAATTAGGGTAACGGAGACAAGAATACTGGAGCGACCCGTCAGGATACACGAGTTGAGGACCGGCAATGCCTACCTGCGCATGAGCCTCCATAAAATCATAGAGGGTTTCAACAACCGCTGAAGTCAGCACAATATCCGGATTTGCGATAAGATAATACTTGCCGTGCGAAGCCCGCATGCCTACATTATTCCCGGCGGCGTACCCGCGATTTTCACGCAGGCTGATACAGCGCACGTGCGGAAAGGAACGATGCCCAAACTCCCGGGCAAGCATATCGCACACACCGTCGCCTGAATTATTGTCAACGACAATCACCTCGACCCCAAGCCGTACGGGAGAAGCAAAAAAATTTTTAAGCTGCTGCTTGATAAGGCCCCGGGTTTTATAGTTCAGGATAATAATTGAGACATCCATGCCCCGTATATCAACTTCGACTTTTTAAGTTGGTTGTTCGACCCCTGCTCAT
>CAZQTS010000028.1:5559-12988 GCA_964596475.1 uncultured Gammaproteobacteria bacterium | reverse complement strand
TCTATCTTTTCAAACACCTGATCCTCTTTTGTTTCGTCCAAGAGATCAAAATCGAGATCAAGAGATTCTCTGTTTAACCCGTGATACAAATAGGCGGCTGTCCCGCCCTTAAAACCTAAAACAGGACCAATGCTGGTATCGGTGTAGATGTCTTTCAGAATTTTAATAAGTATGTTTTTATGTCTTGCGGTATCGAATGCCATAAAATTATTTTGTGTCATTTCCGCCAGAGGCGGATCCGCCTTCGGCGGAAATTAGCTTATGATATTTCTTCACCCTCTTTTCCATACTTTGGTTTTTGTAGATAGACAAAATTTCAAAAACCTTCTCCCAGTTAAGAGGCGATACATTATCGAAGTGATAACCTTTGCGCGAATAAACAACATCCAAGAAAGCCCTCTCGGGGGAGGCGATGTAGTAATTCTCTTTCGCTTCTACGCCGGCGCGGTTGGTGAGAACAGAATCTTTGACTTTTTTATACGAATAGCTCTGGCCATCGGCGACGATCTCTCTGGTGAGATATGAGACAACAAAAATCTGGTTGTAAAACTGGAACACAACCCCGGCTTTTGCTAATACAGTCTCAAAGCTAATATAGGAGGGGGTAAAGATCTTGGTTGCAAGCTCAAACTTACTGTAGTTTTTGTCTTTAGCGTAAAGGCCTTTTCTGACTGCATATAATTTACCCGCCTTGGCATAGCGATAAAGCCTTCTCCTGACAAGTCCCCTATTCGTTTCGTCCCACATTAAAGCAATGTCTTTAACCGTAAAGACAGTGTTTTTCGAGCTATAAATGCTTAAAATATATGATTTTTTTGAGTTTTCTATAGAAGTATAAACCATAGATAACCTTAATTGGCTATCATCAGTTTAAATTATCCAAATAAAAAGTCAATAGGTGCCTAAAAGGCCCCACTTCGGGACAAGCAACGGAACTCGCGCCCTGCTGGCTCGCTTGACGGGACGCCTTTCGAACCTTTGATTGGACGAATGCTCTGCCCATTCCAGAGCTTGCCGTAAGACAAATAAGACAACTATTGGCTCTTGTCTGACATTTCGGGTAAGGGTCGCCTAAAAAGTTTTTTGTTGTATATCACTGCCGCAATAATCAAGATAGCTCCTACTCCCCAAATTTGCCACGCTCCCCAAGTGCTTAAAAACACATATCGCCCGACATAAAGAAGAATTGCCCCAACCACCAGAAGTATAAGCGGTTTCGGGTTTTTGTGTGCTCGGTAGTCAAAAAGGAAACCTACTACACCAAGAGCAATAAAACCAAAAGCAGTCCATCGCCACACTGGTATTAAAGCCCCCAACCCAAGATAGGTAAGGAGCGAAGCAGAACCAATCCAGCAGAGTGGACAAACACCAATAGCTCCTGCACCCAACACTGGGGCTAACATTGTAAGCAGTTTTTTGAAGAAGTTTTGCATATAGCTATTTTAGCACGATGCGCAAACTTTGTTTATTTTTCTGGCGGTTAAATAAATGGCAACAAGCATTAACAAAGTTATTGCAGTAACGAAGTAAAAACGGTAGTTCAGAACAAACGCAACGCCACCAAAACCTATACCGAAAAAAGCAAAGAGCGGTGCAAGGCACGAGGCACAAAAGGCAGTCCCAGCAATGCCAGCAAAAAGAGCACCAAGACCACCGCCTACTGTTCTGCCTACCCCTTCAACTCTTTTTCTCAACCGCATTACGTATATTTGCATAGTAATAAAAAGAGCATATAGACCCGACAAAAGAGCAAGAACTGCATAATCACGTAGGGCAAAAATCTCTAATTGATATGCAAGAGTGTTGCCCTTCACCGCCCATACTGGAATAAGGGTAAAAAGAGCGAACATTAAAAGTAGGACAACCGCAAAAAGTGCGGCGTAATTTGATTTCTTAAACGGCTCTTTTACTCCAAACCAGAGAGTTCCTAAAAAGTTTTTCATAATTCATGGTTCGACTACGCTCACTATGACCCTGAGCTTGTCGAAGGGTCAAATACAACAGCTTAATTTGCTGATGTCTTTCGTAAATGACAGGGCAACAAGCTTCATTGCTTCCGAAAGTGTCGGGAACATCGGCAAGAAATTCGCCACATCATCAATCGTGTTTTTGTTTTTCACGAGCATCATTGCTTCGGCAATCAGTTCACCAGCATTTGGCGCAAGAATATGGACGCCGAGAACCTGCTTTGTTTTTGGGTGTATGGCCATTTTGATTAACCCCTCGGTTCGCCGCATAATCATTGCTTTCGGCACATCTTCAAAAGAAACGGTGCGACAGGCACATACGCCCATCTTTTTCATCTGCTCATCCTCGGTAAAACCTACACCAGCGAGTTGCGGGTCGGTAAATACCGTATAGGGCACAGAGTTATAATCGATGCTATTGCGCGAGTTTGTTAAAGCGTTTTCGGCGGCAAGCGTCCCCTCGCGTCCTGCGGTTGGCTCAAGTCGCAAGGGCAAGTTTGTAACATCGCCAACTGCAAAAATATGCGGCTGTGGGGTTTGGAAAAATTGATTAACCATAACCGCTTGTTTCTTATCAATCTCAATGCCAGCTTTATCCGCTCCTAACCCTTGAGTATTTGGAGTCTTGCCTGCAGCTAAAAGTATCTCGTCCCCCAAAACTTCCTCTTGTTTGCCATCAACCGTATAAAAAATAATCTTTTTGTCGTTTTGTTTTCTGGTTGCTTTAACCTCAACATTTGTTTTAATAGTAATTCCTTCTTTAATAAGAATTTCGCCGAGACGGTCAGTCAGAGCTTTCTCGGCAGGCGGGAATATAGAGCTACCTCTCTGTAAAATTGTTACCTTTGTCCCAAATCGGGAATACATTTGTCCAAATTCAAGTCCTAACGCTCCTGCACCAACCACAATAAGTTCTTCGGGTTGCTTCTTTAACTTTAGGGCTTCAATGTGTGTGATATAGCCGACTTCTCGTATATGCTCAATCGGGGGAACATTGGCGGTAGAACCTGCGGCAACAATAAACTTCTTTGCGGTAAGTTTTTCGCCGTTTACTTCTACTTCAGTCGGCGATGCAAATGCGGCTTTGCCCTCAATAAAGGTTACGTATTCAAGATTCTTTAATACTCGCTCGTACTTTTCCTGTCGCAATCGTTCCACAAGAGAAAGTTCATCCTTTATAATCTGCTGAAAATCAAACTTCTTTACCTCTAATTCAATACCAGCGATATTATGGTATTTGGCAGTATGCAATATCTCTCCTGCCCAAAGAAGCGTCTTTGAGGGGACGCAACCAACATTTACGCAAGTTCCGCCAAGCGGTAGTCCCTTATTTATCAAAGCGGTCTTGGCTTTTAGCTCATTTGCTCGTATTGCAGCAGCAAAAGCTCCTGCGCCGCCACCAATGATAACTAGATCGTAAGTACTCATATATTTGTTAAGCTTTTCTTCAAAATCTTATTAAAGTTAGAGCCTGACAAGCTGTAGTACACCTGTTTGTGATTTCGCCTTGAATCAACCAACTTATGCGAGCGCAGGCGTTTAAGGGAGTGGGATACGACGGATACGGAAACATTAAGCATTTCTGCGATCTCGCTAACTGATAGTTCGGGGTGTTTACAAAGTAACCAGCAAATCTTCATTCTGGTTGGGTTACCAACTAATCCGAATTGTTGAGCACACGAAAGAATGGCCTTATCCTCTTTTAGTTCTTTCTTGATTTGATTGCGATTGCTCATATAGTCATTTGAACGTACATTCAAATGATACATCGGTAGATAGGTGAGCGCAAGTATACGTTTAGTTCGAAGTCCACGAAGGGTATAAAAAAATCCCCCTAAGATTAGGGGAACTTTTGTTGGCTCCCGGGGCTGGATTCTCCGCCGGAGGCGCCGCGCTTCGCGGAGCGAGACCGGGGAGGCGGACCAGCCTTTGGCTGGGAACCACCTTGTGTCCATTTGGCTCCGCCCCGCACCGCTGGAAAAGATATGCGTTTGCGGGACGTCGCCGAAAAGATAAAACCGCCAACAAAATTTTGTTGGCGGTTTTATCTTGGCTCCGAGGGGAGGGCTCGAACCTCCAACCATTGCATTAACAGTGCAACGTTCTACCAATTGAACTACCTCGGAATAAAAACAGGGCCGGTCGTACGACCGGCCCTGCCTGTTACTCAAAGTAAAGACTACCGGTCGTCTGATCGGTTATTATTGTTATTGCTGCCGGATAAAATTGTCGGCTTCATGGTTGCAACAGTACTATAGCACCTGTGATGACGTCTCGTCAAGTTATTTGAAAATTACATAACCATGCTGTATAATAAGTATATGGAACTACGCAGACTTTTGAGAAGTCTCGCGGTGAAGCTCATCAACGGAATTACGTCCGGTATCGGTATAAGCGTGGGGATTGTACTCGTGATAGGCATTGTACTAGTGGTACGCGCTGTCGCGCCTGGCACCGTGACCAACCCGACCTTTGGACCAAGCGACGATGATGTTACCTTTACCATTGGCGTTGATTCTGCATCATGCTACTGGACAGATTGGTCATGCCAGCCGGTATGTGCAGCTAATGAAGTTGTCACCGGTATTGAACCACTCCCTTGGAATGAGTCGTGTGGCGGATTTGGGAACGATTTTGATACGGCCGCCGAGCGCGTGCAGTGCTGCAAACTGAAGCTGCAATAACCCATCGTTCTAGTACCTTAGGTACTCTGCCCGCCCAGATACTGTTCCGGCACAAGGTGCGGGGCAACCCGCATAAATTTCTCAAGTATCACCTGACGCTCTTTGGCAGAAGCCTTTGTCCACTGCTTACGCAACTCCCGCATTTGCTCTCTGCGCTTACGCCTTTTATGTATCGTAAATTGTCTTTTTTTATCTGAACGCTTTGACATCTTCGTTGTATCTACCGGGCTTTTTACTCGGCAGCAATCCTGCTCTTTTGCAGGAACTCGTGCGCCATAGCCAGGGCTTCTTCGCGAGTTTTTATAAGACCATCAAGATACGCGTCATTAATCTCTGTTAGTGCCTGTCCCACTACGACGCCTTGCATAAATCCAAGCGCCAGCAAATCGCGTCCCATGATAATCGGCCGCGGTTGCTCTCGCGCAACATCAAGTTTTTCTGCTCGAGCAAGCAGCTCGTCACGGTCCAAAACACCGCCTGCACGACTATCGGCCCTGCTGACCCACATCAATTCAGTCAGGGTTGCCGGGTGCAGCCGCTTGGCCAACCTTCGCAGCCCACTGTCTGAAAGCTCCTGCGACATAATCGGTACCAGGTGCTCTTGGACGAGCGGCAGCACGTGCGCAACAAGTCGCTGCGGAATGTTAATCGAAGACAAAAACTTTTCCGCAAGCGGAACCCCGGCTTCCGGATGACCGTAATAGGTAATACCGCCGTCTGGTTTTTTCTCAATGGTTTTTGCCTTGCCCAAATCATGGCAGAGCGCGCCAAGGATAACGACTAAGGCGTCTGCGTCCGAAAGTTTTTCTTTGCGTGCGATACCAGCGGCAGCATCCACCGCCAACTTCGCATGCTCCCACACATCGCCTTCTGGATGATGTTCTGGATCCTGCTCCAAGCCAACTAAGTTCTCAAACTCCGGATGCAGCTTTTTTAAAATACCAAGTCTGTGCGCCTCTTCAAGACCGACGCTCGGCTTTTCCGACTTGAGCAAGAGTTTTTGCCATTCATCGCCAATGCGCTCTTTTGGGAGTTCCGAAAGGTCTATGGTGTGGCACAAGGCAAGAGTTTTATCATCCACCCGAAAACCGAATCGTCCGGCAAACTGCATGGCGCGCAACACGCGAAGCGGGTCTTCGGCAAATGTCTTTGAATCAACTGCACGCAGAACCTTATGCTGCATGTCGTTTAATCCGCCATACAGGTCGATGATTTCACCCGTAAGGGGATTCAAAGCCAGCGCATTAATCGTAAAATCTCGCCGGCGCGCTGCTTCTTCCAGGGTCATGGAAGGATCACCAGAGACAGCGAAGCCTTTGTGTCCCTTGCCGATTTTTGAATCGCGACGCGGAATCGAAACATCAAGCTCTCCCAATTTTATCACGACGAACTGCTTACCCACAACGTTTATCGAACCATGGCGTGAAAGCAATTCCGAAAGCTTGTCAAAATCAATCCCATGCACTTCAAGATCAATGTCTTTCGGTTCCAAATCATAACCAAGCCTACGCATGGCAACGTCCCGCGCAAAACCGCCGACCACGACTGCACGGCCGCCGGCTCGTTTGATATCTTCTGCTATGGTTACTGTCTGAAGCAGCAGATCGTGTTTTTTCGGATCAGTCTCTTTGGCTGCCTCTTCCTGAAAGGTAGGCCCGTGCTCAAGGCCTGCCTGCTGCTGGGCTTGCTTTATTTCTGCATCGGGCATGTTCTTCAATTCTCGTTTCATGGTTATTGCTTGGAAAGGGTGAGAACAACTTCCCGGCTTCGCGGACCGGAAAATTCAACCAGTACGATCCGCTGCCATTGTCCCAAGATCAGTCCACCATTCTTTACCGGCACGACGATCGAACTTCCAATGAGCGACGAAAGAATATGGTCAGGGACATGCGCAGGATCGTGAGGGTGGCGAAACTTCAACTTTGGTACGAGCGCTGAAAACGCATCAAGCATATCAAGGTCGGTGCCCGGATCAAGGTCAGCAGTGGTGAGCGCCGCAGTCGTGTGCGCGACGAAGAGGTGACAAAGGCCTTCCTGTATCGTCTCACGCGCGACGCGATCAACCTCTTCGGTGATGTCAATGATTTGCCTTCGCTCTACGGTCTTTATGGTCAGAGTCTTGGTCTTCATGTTGCTCGAGGTACCTTAGCACCGCACAGATTTTATCACAACCGGTCGTTTCTGACAGCTATGCTGTGTTTCATGAAAAAAAGAGCCCGCCGGTGTGAAGGGAGGTATGGAAACCCGGCGGGCCTGCTTCAAGGGGGGTAACCCAAAGAAGCCGATATCACGAATGAACGTACAATAAGTATAGCACAGGTCTGCGGGACGTCAAAGAACCCTTGACTGCGCTTTGGCGGCTTTCTTTTTTATACTTAACGTGTTTATATGAACCTAAAAGTTCATGCCGGAAATTATCTCAAAATATCCTGATCTCGCCATTAAAGCACTCAATGAAGGCGGTGGTCGGTGCGGAGAAGGCATCGAGCAGCACATACTCACGAAGTGCCCGATTGAACGTTTCTGCCGTATCAAAAATATCGAAGTGTGCGTCTACGGGATCAACGAAATTCACAAGGCACAACAAATCACTCCAGTAACACTGCTTGCCCAACCGCCGCTCTATTTCGCGCTGCTTGCAATGATCCTTATTGGCTTTGTCGCAGGACTATATATGGGATGGAAGTTCACGCACGCGAAGCGTCCGCCTTCCTAAAAGCAGTGCGTCATTCTGATCCGCCCTGGGCGGAGAAGAATCTCCCGCGCATGCGGGGTCAG
>CAZQTS010000028.1:0-5549 GCA_964596475.1 uncultured Gammaproteobacteria bacterium | reverse complement strand
TGCCTGCCGGCAGGCAGGCGCTCGCAATGACAAAATCCAGAAGCCCCTGGCCCCTGACCGGTCGCTTTTTTTAACTAACGCTACGCGCACTCAATGCCATTAGCGCTTCGTAATTATCTTGTTGCGAAGTTTGGTTACGCTTAGTATGACCGCACGCGATGCACCGATGGATAAGATAATAGTTTTTAGACTGTAACTCAACGCCCACCGGCTCCATCATACCGCTGCAGCCTTCGGTCCTGTCTCCGGGATTGACATCAACATGCTTGCTCCACAGGCACTGCGGACAATGGTTGGTAAACCCGCTGCCTAACACTTCTGCCCCGCAATGCGCACAGACGAAATTCTCCCTGCGCGCCTGAAATTTCCTGGTGGGGAGTTTCACGTTCTGATTTTATACCCGATACGGAACAAGTGCCAGGTAACGAGCGTGAGCACGATAAGAATCGCCATGAGTATGGTGAACGAGAGCCACTGGCTCACGTCGGAAGAACTATAAAAACCATACCGCATCCCATTAATCATATACAGGAGGGGGTTGAAGTGTGAGATTGTTTTAAAGAACGGCGGCAGCATCTGTACGGAATAAAAAACGCCGCCCAAAAAGGTTAACGGCGTGATCACGAACGTGGGGATCAGCGTGATCTGTTCGAAATTTTCCGCCCAGACGCCGACGACAAGTCCGGCAAGCGAAAACGCGAATGCGACCAGCGTGGTAAAGGTCAGCAAGTAGAACGGGTGATCGACGCGGAAGGGAATAAAAAAGAGCGCGGTTGCGTAAATCAGCCCGGCGGTAAGGATGCTGCGAACCACTGATGCCAGCGTGAAGCCGAGAATGATCTCAAGGTATGAGAGCGGGGTTACCAAAATATCCGATAACGTGCCCATGACCTTCGCCAGCATCAGGCCGGATGAAATGCCGGTGAACGAAATCATGAGTATGTTCATCATGATAAGCCCGGGCATGATGAATTCGGTGTACGGCAAGCCGTCAATCGGTCCGACGCGGCTGCCGATGGAATAGCCGAACACTGCGAAATACAGGAGCGTCGTTATGACCGGTGAGCCGACGGTTTGCGTGGGCACGCGGATAAAACGCACCAGCTCTTTTTTGATGAGGGTGTATACGCCGACGAGGTTCATGCAACAGTCACGCTGTTTTTAATTACCTCAAGATAGATGTCGTGGAGCTTGCTACCGTACCGCGCCATAAGCGCCTTTTTATCCTCCACCAGAACAATACGGCCCTGATTAATGATGGCAATACGGTCGGCGAGCTCTTCGGCCTCTTCCAGATAATGGGTAGTTAACACTATCGTCCGCTGCTGTTCTTTCAACTCACGAACCAAGGCCCATAGGTTTGCACGCAGCTCGACATCGACGCCGGCAGTCGGTTCGTCAAGGAAACAAATATCCGGCTCGTGAATGAGGGCTTTGGCAATCATCACCCGTCGTTTCATACCGCCGGAAAGCTGTCGGCCGATCGCGTCCTTTTTGTCCCACAGAGAGACTTTTTTGAGGATAGACTCAACGCGTGCGTCAAGATTGGTGAGACCAAAATATCCGCCCTGGATCTTCACGATCTCACGCACCTTAAAAAAGGGGTCGTTGTTTATTTCCTGCTGAACCAAACCAATCTTTGAACGAGTAAACCGATAGTCCTTCTCAACGTCCTTACCGAGCACGAGCACCTCGCCCGTGCTCCTGCGCGTCAGGCAGCACACGATATTTATGATCGTGGTTTTGCCTGCACCGTTCGGGCCCAGGAGGCCAAAAATCTCGCCGCGGTGAATTTCCAGATTGACGTCTTTTAGGGCTTCGAATCCGTTGGCATACGTTTTGTTGAGATTGCGGATGGTGACAACTGGTTCTGGCATGTTCAACCAACCATATCACTTCTGCAGCCGGATTGCCATGTGCCCTGCGCGGGAACTTGCGTGCTCACTATTCATTGCCGTGCATATGAATTGAAGCGATCTGCGTGCGTAACGTGTGCAGCACGCCGCCAAAAACCATAAGAAACAGAAGCAGCGCCAGCAACCAGCCGAACACAGGAATCCACGTGAGCAGCTGCAAGAGCACCACACCGGCAATGACTGACTGCCACGTGATGTGCACTTCCTTTCTCTTCTCAATCCACGACAAGAGGACGCTGCCGGTAAACAGAGATGCCACGATGCCGGTGACAAGCATCACCGCAAAAAACCACGCCAGAAGTATCAGTCCGATATAGTAGCCAATGACGGTCAAGAACAGTAGTCCGACAGCAACCGGTATGACAATGATGCCTGCCAGGCCTTTGCCCAGACTCTTCCACGGCGCTCGGTACGCAGTGGTGATGACCGCATCTGCTGTCTTGCCAAAGAATCGTACAAAGAGGAACGCGGCAGCAAGCAGCGCAAACAACTGGATGAAAAATGAGACGGTCAGACGCGGAGTAAAGGACGGGGCAGGAACGTTCGTCTGCCGAAAATCAATCGCGGGCACCTTTGCGCCTTCCTCAATCACCGGCGGTGTGGGGCCGGTATAGATTACCCTGCCTGCAACCGAACTCTCTCGACCAAAGCTGAGCCGCTCGGCAAAAATTTCAGCATTGCCGCCAATAGTGCTGTTGATGAGCACCTCACCCCCGGCAATCTTTACGTTACCGACCACCGTTGCCTGCACGACAATACTGCCGCCCGCCACCCAGAGATCGCCACCCACGCGCGCATCCTGTGTCAGGGCTATATTTCCTGCGAAAATGAGCAGATCCTCTTCCACCGCTCCCCTCACTACCGCCGTGCCTGCGGCAATGCGGGCGTCGCCCCCAACCTTCTCGAGAAGACTGACGGTACCGCCTGCGGCAAAAACATCGTCAGTCACCTGCCCGCTGATCGTGACTGCGCCGCCAGCAGCGAACAGATCGCCGGTGACGGTGCTTTCGAGCGTGACGTTTCCTCCCCCGGCGTACAGATCATCCTTCGCGCCGTTTAATATCAGATTGCCTTGATCTTCCGGCGGAGCGGCAAACTGCGCGGCAGTTGCCGGCTGCACCAAGAGAAGCACGAGCAATACCGTGACGATCTGTAAGGAAATTTTTTGAAACATGGGTGTTATTCGTTAACGATACTTATGAGCAGTGCTCATATATTGAGAGCCTCCTTCAAATTGAATTGGTGGGTCCAGCAGGATTCGAACCTGCGACCATTTGCTTAAAAGGCAACTGCTCTACCAGGCTGAGCTATGGACCCGTAACCTTTATTCTACCTTCAATGACAATTTTTTCAATGAAATCTTTTCTTTTCCATGATTTTATTTTTCTTTCAATCATTCGAGCCTCTGGTAACGACCCAAATTCTTGAGTAAATACGAGTTTCACCGATGTATACTTACGTGTTGACGGTGTCTGGCCCCTGCGATGTTCTCGTAGCCTCCGTTCAAGATCAATTGTACTGCCAACGTAATATTCGCTCTCATTACACAATAAAATGTACAAAATCGCTTTCATGATATTTATAAGGCAAAGCCGACGCTACGGTCGGCTCCCCGACACCCGACGCAAAGTCGGGTCGTCGGGGCTGCTCTACCAGGCTGAGCTATGGACCCCTGTGACTATTAACTCTTGACTATTAACAATTAACAATTATTTCGCTGACAAGCCGCTGAATTGACACGGTCCAGAGCGAAGCCTGGAAGGCTGCCTGCCCGCCGAAGTCCGCTCCGGGCGGACGAAGTGGGATACCAGGCTGCCTGCCCCGCACCGAAGCGCAGCGACTGGTGCGGGGAGCTATGTACCTCTGGGCAACAGTTAACTCTTAACAGTTAACTATTAACACTTACCTAGTAACTTTTAACAATTAACTGGCAATTGTCAAAAGGTTACTGCTTGAGCGAAATTAAGTATGCTTTGGCGAAAATTGTCCAAAAAGCCGTATTAGTATAAAGAAAAAGGGGCCGAATGTCAAAGATAAAAAGCTCCCACAAGTTATGGACATACTTTGCCTTGTCGCCACACATGAAACACGATACAATGAGGCCACCATGAGCAAACTTCCACCGCAAAGTATTGAAGCAGAGCTGCAGGTGTTGGGCGCCATGCTCATTGATCCTGACGGTGTAGCAAAAATAGCCGACGTCACCACGCCGGAGGATTTCTACGTGAAAGCGCACGCTGATATCTTTCAAGCAATGCTCGAGCTCTATGAAAAGCGCGAACCCATTGATGTGCTTTCAGTCACAAACCGACTCAAGGAAAAAGATCTCTTGGACAAAGTGGGCGGCGCCAGTTTCATAACCTCGCTCGCAGATAATGTGGCTACCGCTTCCCACATCTCCCATCACGCCCACATTATTCAAAAAAAGGCGACTTTGCGCAGGCTCCAACAGGCTGCTGCTGAAATTGTCGAATACAGCTTTGGTGAGGAGGAGGAGGTCGACACAGTTCTCGATCGTTCCGAAAAAAAGCTCTTTGAAGTGTCGCAGAAGTATCTCAAACGAAATTTCATCCCCATAAAAAATATTCTCACAGAAACTTTTGACCGTATTGATCAGCTGCATCGCGAGGGAGGAAAACTCCGCGGTCTTCCGACCGGGTTCGCCGAGCTTGATAACATCCTCGCCGGTCTGCAGAAATCTGACCTGGTCATTCTTGCGGCACGACCGTCGGTAGGAAAAACAACGCTCGCCCTTGATTTTGCACGCAACGCGGCCACAAAACACAAAGCCAAGGTAGGCATTTTCTCGCTTGAAATGTCCAAGGAGCAGCTCGTTGACAGGCTCCTGTGCGCCGAGGCAAACGTCGAGTTATGGAAAATGCGGACCGGCAGGCTCTCCGACCGCGAGGAGGATGACGATTTCCCCCGCATCGGACATGCGATGGGAGTGCTCTCCGACTCGCACATCTTCATTGACGATTCTGCCTCATCGAACATCATGGAAATTCGCACCAAGGCGCGGCGACTCAAGAGCGAGCACGGGCTCGATCTCTTGATTGTTGACTATTTGCAACTCATGGAAGGCCATAACAACGAAAACCGCGTGCAGGAAATCGGAGAGATTACGCGCTCGCTAAAATCCATCGCCCGTGAACTCGATTTACCGGTGCTCGCGTTATCGCAACTCTCGCGAGCGGTCGAGAGCCGGTCGCCCGCCATTCCGAAACTTTCCGATTTGCGCGAGTCAGGATCTATCGAACAAGATGCTGACGTGGTAATGTTTATTTATCGCCGCGTCATGGATAAATCCCGCGAGTGTCCCGATGAGGAAAAACGCGTTGCGGAAGTCCATATCGAAAAACATCGCAACGGTCCAACCGGCATGATTCGGCTGTATTTCGACCACGGACCAGTGACCTTCAGAGCGCTCGACACGCAATATGTCCGCGTTCCGACCGAGGCAGGGGAATAAGCGATGTCACGGAGCGTGAACCCAGCACCACTTTTGCTCATGATGTCGGCTTTAGATTGATGTGTAAGCGGATACGAATTTTCTACAGTCGCAGGAGCATCAAGCACAAAAGTGGTGCTGGGTGAATCGCTTGAATTTCCGTCCCTGCCTGCCCTGCCTGC
>CAZQTS010000027.1:8272-13174 GCA_964596475.1 uncultured Gammaproteobacteria bacterium | reverse complement strand
ATATTGGCGATCGTGACTTTTATGTCCTGCGAGGAAAATCCGGCAAAGGTGCTTGGGAAATCAATCGAAACCTGCGCCTGCGCGCCGCCGCTCATCCACGCAATCCAGACAAACAGCAAGAGCGCGCCTGCGCTAAGCAGCAACAAGATTCGTTGGGGGTGTTTCCGTGATGTGCTCATGGCTAGCAAGGACCTGGCCCGCAGGTTGAAGGATAATAGCAATTTTGTTGGACATCCTTGACTTCTGCGTCGGCACCCGGATGGTACTTGATGAGCGGCGAAAATGTATCGTGATTGATGAACACCTTTGTCTGGTCAGGAATACCATCGCCGTTCGTGTCAGCGTTCAGCGAAGATATCCAGTAGTTCCCTTCATTCGTTATTGGATCAGGCAAGCCGCTGCCACTATACGGCACGGTGCGGCCAAGACCGACATTGCCGCTGTTGAGGGTTGAGGCGCTCAACACTTTGCTAAAGGTCATTTCAATCGGGTTTGAAAGGTCAACAGCCGCTGCGCCGGATACGGGTTGGCGCGAAAGCATCATTGGCGGCGTCAGATCAATAGTGTTGTTCGTGCTAAAGCTCCACGCGTAGTTTCCGCCAGCAGTACCGTCACCGTCCCCGTCTAGAAAATTTCCTGCCATATCGGTGATAGCACTGGTGACAACACCGTTGATTAGTAGGGTTGCTGGTGGAGGCGATGCTGGCGCTGGCAGACAATACACATTGCCGCCGCACGAATTCTGGCCGCAGAGCTCATTGGATACAAACTCCGTGGTCAGGTATTGATTGCCGCTAATATATGATCCGTCGAGCTGAATCGGCCCAGGCTCGGATAAGGTGATATTGACAAAGGGTGGGGCGATGCCGGATGCAAGCGACGGATCAACGGCTTCAGAAAAATTGATCTGCACGATACTGTTTCGTGGCACAGTCTGGCCGTTTGCCGGATACACGCTCGTAACCTGCGGCGGCGTTTCATCAACGATGTTGCTCACGGTAAACTGCCAGCTGTAACCGAGCGGCAGAGCAGTCTTCCCATCATCTTTCAATATCTTATCAGTTAGTCGCACCCGATAGAGCGTATTTCCATTGCTGATACCCAGTAAGGCTGGCGGATCGAACTTAAAAGTTTTACCCGATGCATCGATTGGCGCGCAGACAACGCCCTCAAGGATATTGTCTGGCCCGGCGTTGTTAGCGTCCCCGGTGGGCACGACACTGTTTACGTCAGAAATCTCAACGGCTGCGATATCCAGTGGTTTTGAACTGCCAACTGAAGCACCCGGACACATGGTATCCACCTGAATTTTCTCCTTCCAGGTGATAAAAATATTCGTGTTGCGCGGGACATCGACTGCATTCCTGCCCGGGTAATGACTCTCCAAAGCTCCTGCTCCCAAAGCAAAGCCGCCCGGCGGCCCGCCACCGGGCAATCCGCCTCCGTCTGGTCCAACCGCGATATTAATTGATCGAATAATGAATGAGGCGAGTGCATATGCGGCGAGCGTGATCACCAGCCCAGTCGTCGCACTTACCAATATCTTTTTTGCGCGGGCAATTTTGTCTTCTTCGCCCGCGGATGTCATCCAGACGAGTCCGCCGTAGAGCACGAGCACGATAAACACAACGCCCACAAAGCCCAGCACGATGCGGACGATGTTCTCGATAATGACCTTGATGTTCTGCGTTCCGAATCCAGCGAAGGTGGTTGGCAGGTCAACGGAAACCTGGGCGCGCGCTATCGCATACACGACAAAAGTCCCCGCGATGAGACTCGCAAGCACAAGGAGAACTTTTTTTGTGTTTTTAAGCATGGGGCTTTGGATTTTTCCCGCCTATGTTTTGGTTTCGATATAGCGCTCAACCGCTTCTTTCACAACGCTTCCTTCTGCCCGTCCTGCTATGCGCTTCACCATCAAACCCATAATTCTTCCGAACTGAAAAGGCGGCTCGAGCTTTTGCTCGGCAATCACTTCATCAATCAGCTTTTGAATTTCTCCGGCATCCATGGCAGGCGGCAGGTACGATTCGAGGATCGCAAGCTCGCGCTGTTCTTTGAGAGCGAGCTCATCTCTGCCGCCCTTGCGAAACGCGTCAATTGACTCCTTTCGCTTCTTGACCTCCTGCCTAATCACCCCAAGAACCTGCTCGTCCGAAAGCGTCGACTCGGGAACACGCTTGGCAATCGAAAAATTCTTGAGACTTGATTTAAGCAAGCGCAATACGGCTGTTCGCTCGGCCTCCCGCTTTCGCATGCTGTCAAGAAAATCCCGTTCTAGATCATTGAGAATCATGCCCCTTTAGAAGAATCTCTTACGGCGCTCCTGCGTTTCGTCGAGCTTACCAATCCGTTTCAGATACTCACGCTGATTCCGCACCTGTGCGCGACGGAGTGCGCTCTCTTTCCGCGAAAGATCGCTCGGAGGTTTATGATAAAATCTGACTTTTTTTGCCTGTAGGATCTTGCCGCTCTGAATTGTCCTGCGGGTAAATCTGCGGATAAGGCTTTCGAATGATTCGCCTTCCCGCTTCCTTACTTCCAACACAATTTCACCTCCCCTTCTTTGGTTAATAATACCAAAATAATAACAGGAATGCCATTATCAGTCAACGCGCGATGTTAAAACAAAAAATGAACTCCTTGTAAAGTTACAGTTGGTTCCTGTTCTTACGCTGGCGGAGTCTGGCCGATGCGTCGGGTGCTCGGACCTTTATCAAGCCTCTTTTCAACTTCGGCGATAATCTTTGACCAGTCAACAGTCTCCTGGTTGCCGTTTTCCATGTCACGAATGAGAACGGTATTGTCAACAATCTCCTGTTGGCCGATGATGAGCGCGTACTTCACGCCGAGTTTGTCCGCCTGCTCAAGCTGCGGCTTCAAACCGTCCTTTGAGAAATTTTCGGCGACGAGATACCCTTGCTCGTCGAGCTGGCGGAACAATTTCAGCGCTTTCTTTTTGGCTTCCTTCCCAAGCTGCGCGATGAACACGTCGGGCTTTTTGAGGTTCGGGACTGCAATGTCATTGGCGCGAAGTTTCGTAATGGTCCGCTCAACGCCGCACGCAAAACCGACAGCCGGCGTCTTGCTGCGCGCGCCAATCGTGTGCAGAAGTTCGTCATACCGACCGCCTCCACCCAGCGCGTCCTGTCCGCTCGCTTTGCTGCTATCCAGAATCTCCCAAGCGGTCTTGGTATAGTAATCAAGTCCGCGCACAATGCGACCGTTCAAATTGTAATTCACGTCCATTTCATCCAAGTATTCGAGCACCAGCACGAAATGATCCTTGCACTCGTCGCAAAGATAATCAACGGTCTGCGGCGCATTCTGGAGGAACTCGTCAAGCGAGCTGTCCTTGGTATCGAGAACGCGCAGCGGATTCTTCCGAAGGCGATCCTGATCGTCGGGACCCAGGAGTTTTTTGTTGTCCAAAAGATACGTCGTCAGTTTTTTAATGTAACGGGGCCGGCACACGCTGCAGCCGATGCTGTTGATGTCAATCTGAACCGGTAGGGCGAGCGACGCAAAAAACGAGTAGCCCATCATGACGAGCTGCGCATCAAGAATGGGATTTTGATCGCCAAGAATCTCGAAATTAAACTGGGTGTGCTGTCTGAACCGGCCTGCCTGCGGTCGGTCATGACGAAATATAGGACCAAAGGAGAATAATTTGACCGGCTGCGGCACGTTGATCATGCCATGCTCGATAAAGGCGCGCGCAATGCCGGGCGTAAACTCCGGGCGAAGCGCTATGCGTTCATTGCTCGCATCGGTGAACACGTACATTTCCTTCGTCACGATATCAGAACTCGGACCCGATGATCGGAGGAAGAGATTTGCCGACTCTAACACCGGCGGCTCAAGCCTCCGAAAGCCGTACCGCCGCGCAAGATCCATCACTTTGTCATAGATAAAGTGCCAGTACCGCTCCTCGTCCGGGAGCACATCCTTCATACCGCGCAAGAGTTGGAATGTTTGCTTCTTTGGTTTTGCCGTGGACATGGGGTCAGTACTGCGGCGCGCCAAAAACGCTGATCCGATGAATGGGCCACCCGCGGATCCACGCGCGGCCGATGAGATATTTTCTCTTAACCGGCCCAAAGACGCGCGAGTCAAGGCTATTTCCCCTATTATCTCCGAGCATAAAATATTCATCAGAGTCGAGCGTAATTTCTGCCATCGAGTCATCGCTCGCATCCTCCGGCACATACTCTTCCGCAAGTGACGTGCCGTTCACATACACGGTGCCGTTGATAAGCTCAATGCGCTCACCCGGCAGACCGATAATGCGCTTGATGAAAAACTGCTTTGGTTCTCGCGGATACCGCATGACTGCTACGTCGCCGCGCTGCGGGTCGCTCAATCGGTACGTCAACTCGTCAATAATCAAGTACTCTTTGGAATGGAAGCTTGGTTCCATTGACGCACCCTCCACGTAGAAAGGTTGTATTAAAAAATACCGTATGGGCAGTATGATCGCAAACGAAATTACGACCACCTTAATGGTTTCAAAACTAAGCTGCCCGAACTTTTTTATCCACTCAAGCATCAAAAAAATAGCTTATCTTAGACAGTTATTGTATTAGTATACCGCATTTTGGTCACCTTGACAACGGTTCGGAAGGTCAATGAGCGCAGGGAAACAGTCACCGCCACTACACGCGGGTCAAAATTGACCATGGTGCGCCTATCTTCTATACTTCCTAGCGAGCCCCCAGCTGTCCCGCTGGTCATCGGGACAGCTGGGGCGAGCGATGAAAGTTCAATCGTTGTCATGAGGCATGACAATGATTATATTTCCTAGCGAGTTCACACGAAAGTTCGCTTTCGCGATGGACGAGCGACGGAAATTCAAACGTTGCCGTGGCAACGTTTATACTTCATGTACGTTTCGCAACTTGT
>CAZQTS010000027.1:0-8262 GCA_964596475.1 uncultured Gammaproteobacteria bacterium | reverse complement strand
TGACCAGCTGGACAGCTGGGGCGAGCGACGGAAATTCAAGAAATGCTGTGGCATTTCTTATACTTCATGTACGTTTCGCAACTTGTCCATACAATGGGGGACCCACATGCGTAAAGTGCAACCGAGCGCGTTTGAAACAAGAGAATTTCAATCCCGCCCTCTGCCGCCTCCACCGTACGACGAGAACGATCAGCCAGAGGGGGAGCCGTTACCACGCAGACGAAAAATACTGTCTTGTTTTTTTATTGTGCTCATAGTGGTCATCACCAGCTGCACGACGATTATCGCTCGATCGAACAACAATTTCTTTGTTGGCGTCAAAAACGGATTCATCATCCGTCAGCTCACCCATATTATTGGGGCAGGAAAATATGAGCTCAAAGGCGAAGGAGCAGACCGCATCAACTTCCTCCTTATGGGCATCGGCGGTCCGGGTCATGAGGGGCCGTATCTCACTGATACGATTATGATTGCAAGCTTCAAACCGTCCACCAAGGAAGCGGCGCTCTTCTCCGTGCCCCGCGATCTGATTATTCCCACGGGTGAGAATTATCTCAAAGCCAACAGCGTCTATGCGCTCCATCTCAAGCTGGGCATCGATCAAGCCTTTGCCGTAGTCAAGGAGGCGTTTAGCGCAAGCTTCGGCATTCCGATACAATATATGGGCGTCGTGGACTTCCAGGGTTTCATCGAGCTCATTGACACGATTGGCGGCATTTCAGTTGATGTGGATCGCGCCTTCACGGATTCTCTTTTTCCCACACAAGAAAATGCAACGCAAGTGGTCTCGTTCCAGGCCGGTCCTCAAAAAATGAACGGTGACGCAGCGCTCAAATTCGTCAGGTCCCGTCATGGCAACAATGGCGAGGGTTCTGATTTCGCCCGCAGCAAGCGCCAGCAAAAGGTCATCCTGGCCACAAAAGAAAAATTAGCCGGATTCAATACGCTCATCAATCCGCGAAAAATCACGACCCTGTTCAATCTCGTGAATCAATACACAAAAACCGACATTGAGCCGTGGGAAGTCGTGAAGCTGATGCAGATGACCAAGGACATCGATACCGATAACATTTATAATTTCGTGCTCGATGACCAGTCAGGCTATCTCATAAGCGGCATCTCCAGCATTGACGGCGCATACATTCTGCAGCCGGCAACCGGCGATTATAAACAGCTGCAAAGCCTTATGAGAGAGCTATTCATGAGTGGCCAGATGAAAAAAGAGGAACCGAAAATCATTATACAGAACGGCACGACCATCCCGAGTCATGCCGCAACGCTTGCGCAACACCTCGAAACTCTTGGCATAGAACCGACTGCGGTTGGCAACGCTGCCACACAAGATCACCTCTCCTCCATTCTCTACGACTACAGTGGGGGGAAGAATCAAGCGACACGAAAGTATCTTGAAACATGGCTCGGTACCCACGCACAGACAAAGGTTCCCCTCGAACTTTTGCCCTACACGCTTGCGCGGGAATTGAACTTGCAGGACAAAAACGGGAATCTCACCGTGCTTGATTTCCTGATTATCTTGGGACAAGATGTCACCACTGCAGAGCGTCGCGAAATCATTAAAACACTTGGCCCGTCCCCAACAAGTACTCAAGCATTTGCGACGAGTACGTTGCCGGACTTAAATACAGACGAGTAGACCGCTATGGCCACAAAACCGCGCGTCGCAATTATCGGGCGACCCAATGTCGGTAAATCAACTCTCTTCAACCGATTCAGCACCCATAAGCGCGCACTCACCTCACCGGTCGCCGAAACGACCCGCGATCGCAACGAAAGCGACTGCTACTGGACTGGCAAAGTCTTCACCGTCACAGACACGGGCGGCTTCGACGTGCGATCCCAAGAGTCGCTCGTAAGGGAAATATCAAAACAGGCACAACGAGCCATGGAATCATCTCGCCTGGTACTGTTCGTCGTGAGCGCCAGGGAAGGCATCATGACTGCCGATCGGGAGATTGCCCAGTACCTCCGCGCTCACGTACATAAACCCATCATCCTCATCGCCAACAAAGCTGATTCTGCAAAAGACGCTGACCTTGTTTCGGAATTTTATACACTGGGCTTCGGCAAACCCTGGCCGGTATCTGCCATAAGCGGTCGGGGCACCGGTGATGTGTTGGACGAAATTGTTCAGCGCATACAACCAGTTCGGCCCGACGATACCAAAGCAATCGCTATCGCGCTCATCGGTAAGCCGAACGTCGGAAAATCATCGCTCGGGAATGCGCTCGTGGGAGAAGAACGGGTGATTGTGCATCCGGAGCCGTATACAACCCGTGACACCATTGGCATACCCTTCACATTGGATCGCCAACCGTTTATAGTCATGGATACCGCAGGGGTGCGGAGGAAGAGCAGAATCGGCAGGGGAAGTGTCGAGTATCAAAGCGTCCGCCAGAGTCTTGATGCCATTGAGCACGCTGAGGTGACGCTCTTGGTGACTGATGTAAGCGCCCCGCTTTCTGCACAGGATCGGCAACTGGCGCGGCTCGTGGCCGAAGCAGGGGCGTCCATAATCATCATTGGCAATAAGTGGGATCTTATCAGAGACAAGAGTCCCTCAAAAATAAATGAGTACCGCACGTACTACTACCGCTCGTTCAACTTACTGCGCTGGGCCCCGCTCATATTTTTATCGGCTCTTCACAAAACGAACATGGGGAAACTCAAGGAGACCATCATGTCCGTCTACCAAGAAAAATTCAGACAAATCACGGAGAACGCTCTCAATAAATTTTTAAAATCCCTCCTCAAGCAGTACAAACCAACACGCGGCAAGGGCACGGCTCATCCGTACATCTATCGAATCAACCAGGTTGGCGTTAACCCGCCGCAATTTGCCGTGCAGATCAAGGACCAGACATCCCTTAAGTACTCGTATGTGCATATTATCGAACGGGAACTGCGGGCTAAATTTGGATTCACCGGCGCGTCAATCAAACTATGGGTGGAAAAAATTAGGAAAAAAATATGAAGCTTATCGTTGGTTTAGGAAATCCAGGACTGCCTTACGAATGGACACGACATAATTTTGGGTTTCTCGTGGTGGAGGCGTTCTCAAAGAGTCATGGTACGAGTTACCGTAAGCACCGGACTGGCGCGCTGGTTGCACGGATTGTCTTCGGAAACGAGAAAGTCATCGTCGCAAAGTCAGCAGGCTTTATGAACGAGTCAGGTTCGTCTATCGCGGCGCTGAAACGGTTTTATAAGGTCAGAGACAACGATCTTATTATTGTGCACGACGATATTGATCTTCTATACGGCACACTGCGGATCGGGCACTATACTTCGAGCGGCGGACATAAGGGGGTGCAGTCTGTCATTGATGCATTGGGTGGCAGCGTTTTTGTTCGCATTCGGCTTGGAATCGGGCCAAAGACATCTGACGCGGAAACGTTTGTTCTGGAAAAATGGACGCAAAAAGAGCGAGCAAAGCTGAATGAAATTTTAAACCAGTCTCTTGAGGCAATTAAAATCGTCGTTACCGAAGGTCCTGAAAAAGCGGCGAGTAGATTTAATTCCTCCCCTTAAGGATACGGGGAGGTTGGAGGGGGTTATAGCAAGTTAAAAGTTAAAAGTGAAAAGTTTAAGTTACAAGTGTAAAGGTGAGGCAAAAGGGACATTTGTTAAAATAACTTTTAACTTATAACTTAAACTTTGCAATTACAACTTTTAACTTCATCTACCCTTAATCTATAGGAGGGAATCGAATGGAGCTACTTGCTGTCGAATAACTCCCCCTGCCTGCCGGCAGGCTGGCGACAGGCAGGCGTCATCCCGAGCCCCGCACCAATCGCTATGCTCCGGTGCGGGGTAAACTCCGTCGAGGGATCCCCTTATAGGTTTTGAAAACTCATCGAGATTGCCACTCCGCCCAGGGCGGCTCGCAATGACACTATTGAAAGCTCCACCGAGTCCGCTCCGCTAACTGGCGGGGCGGCGAAGGATCCCGTGGCCGATTAGCTTCTCAACGGGATCCTTCAGTCCACCTCGCTACGCTCGGCGTCCTTCAGGATGACCCAAAGTCGCGCCGCGCGACTTTAAATAAAACAAAAAAACCTCGGTCCGCGCCCGGTATATCAGGAGCGGCACGAGGTTTTCTGCCCTCAGTGCTGGCCACGAAGACAAATGAGTACAGCAAGGAGGGATGCTGCATCATTATCCGTGACCAACACTGAAAACAGAAGGTGCCTTAGCGTAAAACAGGCTACAATAGCACAGGGCAAAGATGATGTCAACCCCGTTAGAATCAATGCTTCTAACGGGGTCAAGCCCAGCCCGGCTCTTGGTCCCGATCCCGGCATTAAGCCGCTGCGCAATCGAACGCTTGAGTTCTAAGCGTTTACGCAATCGTCAGGCACAAAAGTGGGGCTGGGCAAGCCCCACCAACGGCCTTCGAACGTTGTGGCCCACCTCGATCAGAGGATTAAACTTGCATAGCGCGCGCATATCATTTACAATGTCTCTCATATGAAAAGCGATCTGACCTCGTCTTTTAGTCTAGCCCCTGTTGACCAAGAGTACCCGCGTAAACTGAAACAAGTTTTCAGGCATCCGCCGATCCTGTACTGCCGAGGCAATCGTTCCCTTTTAGAGTCAGATCACGTCTTATCTGTTGTGGGGAGTCGGCACACCACCCAGGTTAATCAGAGCAATCTTGATTTCGTGCTTGGACCTGTGGCACAGGTACCCCTTACCATTACGAGCGGCCTCGCCTTAGGCATGGACGCGCACGCACATTTCATTGCTCTGCGCAATGGATTACCGACCATTGCAGTCCTCGGCTCAAGCGTTCATGATCGTGAAATGTATCCGCGAAGCAATCGCGGTTTGGCGGAAAAGATTCTCGCATCCGATGGTTTACTGATCTCTCCATTTCCGCCAAAAACACCTGTCATGCCGCATAATTTTCCTATACGCAACCAAATTATTGCTGCGCTGCCGCAAGCCGTTCTCATTGCGTCAGCAGCAAAAAAATCAGGCGCTCTCATTACCGCCCGGCTCGCTCTGGAGTATGGCAATGACGTTTTTGTCATCCCGGGCAATCCATCGGATCCGCTCTACGCAGGCAGCAACGACCTGCTGCAACAGGGCGCCTGCCCCATGCTTTCGGCAGATGACATACTCGAATATTTTAAACTGGACACGGCGCCAGTGCATGACGATTCTGATCCAATTGTTGCACGCATTGTACACGAATTAGAAAGGGAAAACTTATCGCTCAATCAGCTTGCGACTCGACTCCAGCTTCCGGTACATTCAGTCACCGTCATCATGAGCAAACTTGAGCTTTCAGGCCGCGTCATGGTTTCCTCTGACGGCAGCATGCACCTCGTCACGCGAGAGAAAAAATTTGACAAGTCGAGGTAAGTCGTGTTATCAATTGCTTTATGAAAAATTTAGTGATTGTTGAATCGCCGACAAAAGCGAAAACCATCGGCAGGTTTTTAGGCAAAGACTACGTCATTAAATCGTCATACGGGCACGTCCGCGATCTGCCCAAGAGCAAGATGGGCATTGATTTTGAGCATGATTTCGAGCCGCATTACGTGGTCCCGCTCAAGGCTAAGCAGCATGTGACCGAATTGAAGAAACTGGCGGCAAAAGCCGATGCAGTCTACTTCGCAACCGATAGTGACCGCGAGGGCGAAGCAATCTCGTGGCACTTACAGCAGCTCTTCGGTATGCCTGATGATCAAGTACGGCGCATTATTTTCCACGAGGTCACCAAGAAGGCAATCCTCGACGCGCTCGCGCATCCTTCGAAACTCAATCTTAATCTCGTCAACGCACAGCAGGCGCGTCGCGTTTTAGACAGACTGGTCGGCTACGAGCTCTCGCCGCTTCTTTGGAAAAAAGTTGCACGAGGTCTTTCGGCCGGTCGCGTGCAGTCGGTTGCCATGCGGCTCATTGTCGAGCGAGAAGAAGAAATAAAAAAATTCAAACCCCAAGAATATTGGACGGTTGAGGGCATCGCACAGAAGAGCGATGCCGAGTTTAAGGTCAGTCTTCATCAAATAAACGACACAAAACTAAAAAAATTCGATCTTTCCGCTGCAGAGGCAAAAAAAGCAACTGACGCGATCACCGGCAAAACGTTGCGCACGACCGATGTCGCAAGCAAGACGGTGGTTAAATCTGCGCCGCCGCCCTTTACCACCTCTACCCTGCAAATCGAGTCAAACCATGCATTCGGATTCTCGGCCAAGCAAACTATGGTGGTCGCCCAGCAACTCTATGAAGGTCTTGAACTCGGCGATAAGGGACAGACTGGTCTCATCACGTACATGCGCACCGACTCACTTAATCTGGCAGCGGAGTTTATCCGCGAAGCGCATGCGTATCTCAAAGAAATGCTCGGCGACCGATACGCACTCGCGGAGGGCCGGCATTTTAAGAGCAAGTCGAAAAATGTACAGGAAGCGCACGAGGCGATACGGCCGACCGATGTCACACTCGATCCGCAGAGCATCAAACAGTATCTGGACACGCAGCAGTTCAAACTCTATGAGCTGATCTGGAAACGCTCGCTCGCATCACAGATGCCCAACAGCATGCACGAAGCGACCGTTGTGCTTCTGCAACCGGAAGGCACCGCATACCTTTTGAAAGCAACGGGGTCAGTGGTCAAATTCGACGGCTGGCAAAAAATGTACACCCAGCGCACGACGGAGGCGCTGCCTGCATTAGTTGTTGGAGATACGGCTCTCCTGAAAAGCATCCAAGCGCTCCAGCACACAACCGAACCGCCTGCGCGGTATTCAGAGGCTGGTCTCGTGAAAGCGCTCGATGAGCGCGGTATTGGCCGTCCCTCAACCTATGCGCCCACCATCGCGACCATCGTTGAGCGCTCCTATGTAGAGAAAAAACAAGGCCGGCTCCACCCCACCTCGATTGGGATACTCGTGAACGATCTCCTGGTTAAGCATTTTCCGGACATCATTGATTATGACTTTACCGCTGCCATGGAGCGCGACCTGGACGCCATCGCGTCAGGAGAAAAGCAATGGCAGCCGGTAATAAAAGATTTTTACTATCCATTTAAGGAGGGGGTTGAAAAAAAGGAAAAGGAATTAAGCAAAAAAGAAATCACCGAAGAAAAAACAGACCAGGTCTGCGATGTCTGCGGGAAGCCCATGGTCATCAAGCTGGGTCGCTTCGGAAAATTTCTCGCCTGCACCGGGTTTCCTGAATGCAAAAATACCAAGCGGCTTGATGGTAACAATGAGGTGGAGACAACCGACGAGCGCTGTGAAAAATGCGGCCGACCCATGGTCATTAAATTCGGCCGCTATGGAAAATTTCTTGCATGCTCCGGATATCCTGAATGTAAAAATATCAAATCGCACAGCGTCTCAACCGGCGTCGCCTGCCCTTCATGCGGTCAGGGCACCATCGTTGAAAAAAAGAGCAAGCGCGGCCGCATCTTCTTTTCGTGCAACCGCTATCCGGCCTGCGAGTTCGCCCTATGGAACCGGCCCACGGGCGAGCACTGTCCCGAATGCGGCAGCCTTCTTTCTATCGATGCCAAAGAAAAAATTCGCTGCTCGAACAAAAACTGCATGTATCTCAAGCTCTCGGTAAAACCCGAGGCGTAAAAGACCTCCGCTTCATTAGTCCCTGAGCGGAGGCCCCGCAGAGCGGGGCCGGAGTCGAAGGGTTCCGAATTTGCCTTACCAAAGGTCTTTTTTTATTATGGTCGCCCGAAAACCCCGTCCGCCCAGGGCGGGCGGGGATGAAGGGCGAAATATCGCTGAATCGGCGGAGCCGACTCTTCTCATAAAGAACCCGCCCCGATACCACGCCCTTCAGGGCGGGGTCGGGTTCATTATGGTCGCCCGAATACCGTCCCGACGATGCGTCGGGGTCGCTCGGGACGACGTGGCAATCCCATAGAAAAAATTCACCCCTCTTAGGATAAGAGGGGGAGGGGGAGTTATGGTATGGCTCATAACCCCCTCCCTGCCTGCCGGCAGGCAGGGCAGGCAGGGACGGAAGTTCAAGCGGTGTCGCGACGATCATGCATTTCCTATGCCTGTCATCCCGACCGACGAGCCGAAAGCGAGGAGTGGAGGGATCCCGCCTTTACTATAGATCTTTGCCAGTTCATCGAGATCCCTCGGCCTCGTACCGTGCGAAGCTCTGGTACGGGGCTCGGGATGACCTTTCAGGTCAGATTGCCACGGCTCGTCCCGCACCACTTTTGCGTCTGATGGGCAAGCGAGTCTAGAATTCTAGATATCG
>CAZQTS010000026.1:0-13410 GCA_964596475.1 uncultured Gammaproteobacteria bacterium | reverse complement strand
CAGACGAAATCGAAACGCGCGACGGCAACCTCGTAGCCAAGGGACGATTCGCGCCTGAGGAAGCGAACCCATTCGCCCAGCAGGTGCGGCGGCTTTATGACTTGAAAATTGTCCGCGCGACATCGGTCGGCTTCATTGCCCGCGAGATGCAGGGCAGCGTGATCACCAAAGCGGAACTGCTCGAATTTTCATTCGTGCCAGTTCCCGCCAATCCCTTCGCGTTGTCTTTGAGCAAAGCGCAAGAACTCGGGCTCGATACGGCGATGCTTGCAACCAAGGGCATCGAAATAAAAATCGAGGATGAGCAGCCAAAAGAGACAGAGGAAAAGAAAACCAAGCCCGCGATTTGCGAACCCGACAGCGAGAACTACGACCCCGAAGCATGCGCAGCGATTTTCTGCGATCCCAACAGCCCCGACTATAACCAAGAATTCTGCGACCTAATGAAGGCGCACGAAGCGGAAAAGGCGAAGGCGGGCGAACCGCAGAAAAAAGACGCCGAGCAGATCGGCGCGGAACTTTCGGCGATGCAGAGCGAGATCGACAACGCGGTCGTCGTCCATTCAAAACGAATCATTGAAATCGTGCAGAGCGAATACGGAAACGGAGAGGAAGGCAAGGCAAAAATCGCCGAGGTCTTAAAGACCGTTCAATTCAATCAAGCCATCGAATTATTGAAAAAAGCGATCGCCGCCTTTGAGGGCTTAGTCCCGAAGGGTGGCGAGGGGGAGGAACAGCGCGGCGATGGCGCTGCCCCGAAGCAAAGGTCGGATAGCGCAGGGGTCGATGCCGCCATCAAGGAACTCGACGAGTACCTGATGGCTCGGCAGCTTCTGAGCTCAATTAGCACAGAGTTAAGCGTTGCTCTCGAACGGATGAATAAAAAAATCCGCGAGAGACGCAACGCCAAACGGTAACCATGAACGAGAAAATCATAGAACAGCTCGAGCAAAAGATGGCGGCGGTGTTTGACTCCGTGATGGAAGAAAAACTCAAGACCGTCGTCGGCGACCTCGTCGCTTCCGAGACGCGAAAAATCGTCGAGGAACTGCGGCTGGAACGCGCCCTCACTGGAAAAGACCGCACGGGACTCACTGAGGAGCAGAAAATGTCGTTCGTTGAGATCGCAAAAGCGGCAGCAGGCATCAAGACCAAGGCGAATGAAGCGCTCATTGAGGAGCAGGACAACCGAGGCGGATACCTCGTGCCGAAGGAAGTCGCGGCTGCAATCGTAAGGATTGCGGCGTCGGTCGGCGTCACCATGAGCCAAGCCCAAAAGTGGGCGCTCAACACCGACGAACTCGACATCCCCGCGTACACGGGAGCTTTCCTTGAGGGGGAATACCTCGGCGTAGACGCCGCTGGCGCGGTAACTGGTCTCACGTTCGGACAAGCGAAGCTGATCGCCAAGAAGTGGCAGCTTGCGTTTGTTACGGGCAATGACCTGATACAAGACGCCTCGGTTAACCTCGCGGACTGGCTGCTTGCGCTTGGAGGCGAAGCACTCGCCAACATGATCGACAAGCAGGCATTCGTCGGAACGAGCAATCCGTTCGTCGGCATTTTGGAAAATGCGGACGTCAACGTATTCACGCTTCCGACTGGCGAGGACACCTTCGCGGAGTTCACGCTCGACGACGCTTCCGACATGATCGCCCAAGTGGAGGAGTCCGTGCTTGACAGCGCAGCATTCTACTTTGAGCGAACCGTCTGGGCAAAGATTCGCATGAAAAAGGACACCGCAGGGAACTACGTGCTGCCGCAGGCAGGCGCTCCCTCGGTTGCCCTCCTTGCAAATAATCCGACGGGAGGCGGGGTCAAGCCCGCAGGAGAAATCCTCGGCTTCCCCGTTTACACGATCCGCCACCTGCCGACAAACGCCCAAACCGCAGTTTCCAAAAAATTCTGCGTGTTCGGAAATTTGAAAGCGATGGCATTCGGCGACAAGGGAGAATTGAGGGTCGCGCAGTATCAGTCGGGAAGCTTCGGCGGAAAGGAGATCGCGCTCGCGGATCAGACAGGTCTTGTTTACAAGCACCGCCACGCGCTTGTGATCACGCTTCCGAAAGCGTTCGTTGTCGGGAAAACCGCAGCGTCCTAACCATAGGGCTTCGGTTTTGGCAATCATCGCCTCCTTCCTCGGGGCGATGCAGCCAGAGCCGAAGCAAAAGGTCGAATCAGCTTATAAGCAATAAACAGAGAAAAAGCCATGAGCGATAAAAGAAAATACAAAGTTATTCACCCTACCAACGGTCACAGCGAGGGCGACATCGTCGAACTCACTGACGCTGAAGCCGCGAATTACAACGGCGGCGAATCCGAACCGAGAGTCGCGCTGGTAGAGGAAGGTTCGGAAGCCACTCCTCCCGCAGGCGAAGGCGAAAGCAGCGCAGGCGGCGAAGGCGGGGGCACTTCAAACGAGACGGACAATCCGCCCGCGTCGGGCGAGGGGCAACCCGAGAACGGCGAAGGCGGCGAGAAGGGGCAGGAATAATTAAAAGAACCTTCGGGCACACCTGCCGCCCGCTCGTTCGTAGATGGCGCGTCCGCAGCCATAAAGAGTCGACGAACGGGGAGCTGACAAGCTCATAGGTACAAAAAATAAAAACTATGCGTTCAGTTTACGATGCAATCAAAGCGCTTTTTACGCAACGACCAGCAGCGCTGACAGCGACGACCAACGGAAGCGCGGTTGACACCCTCGGGTACAACTCCGCAGCCGTATCGCTCGAAGTCGGAGCAGTATCGGGCACGACCCCGACCTTGGACGTCAAAATCCAAGAATCGGCTGACGGCTCGACTGGCTGGGCTGACGTTTCGGGGGCGACCTTCACGCAGGTAACCGCATCCAATAATTCGCAAATTTTGCGGGTTGAAGGACTCGGCACTTCGCGCAAGCGTTACCTCCGCGCAGTCGAAACCATCGCAGGAACGACGCCTTCATTCACGATGGCGATCGAAATCCTCCTTGGACGAGCGTTCAAAGAGCCAGCGAACTAAAGCCGTTGTGTCTCGGCTGACGTGCCCTCGAGCAATGCTCGGGGGCTCGGAGCGGGGACATTAATAAAAACCCCGAGCCAAAAATCATATGGCAGAAAAGGTCGTGGGCTACGCCCTAACCACAAAAAACAGAATCAAGGATCGGCTGCAGCTTACCACCGCGCAGCACGATGTCCTGCTTGATCGCCTTGTGAGCGCGGTCACTGATTATATAGAAGCCGAATGCAGCAGGCGGTTTAAAAGCACGCCTTACGCAAACGAGATTTATTCGGTCTACGGCGAACGGCAGGAATTCATCCTGCTCAAGCAAGCGCCAGTGACGGCGCTGACTTCCGCACAATACCGCGCGGGAACGCCGTCGAACCCGAGCTGGACTGGATACACCGCAGACGAATTCGAGCTCGCCGAGGACGGCAAAAGCGGAATTGTAAAAATTTACGGGCGCGCGCCGAAAGGCACGAATACCCTGCGGTTTACCTACACGGCTGGATACCTGATTGACTTCGACAACGTAGGCGATACGACGAAGCACACGCTTCCGCTCGATTTGAGCGACCTTGCGGAGCGCCTCGCCGTCAAACTTTTCAAAAAACGCGACGCAGAAGGAAAAGCAGCCGAGTCGTACGAA
The DNA here is from genome assembly GCA_964596475.1 of uncultured Gammaproteobacteria bacterium. Taxonomy (GTDB): domain Bacteria; phylum Patescibacteriota; class Patescibacteriia; order UBA1558; family 2-01-FULL-52-15; genus CAZQTS01. The sequence continues at coordinate 9,782 of CAZQTS010000026.1, read as the reverse complement.
GGCGGATCAGTGACATGGAATGAACTGCTTGACGATGTCGACAAGCAGATGCTCGCCCGCTACCGCAGATTGCCAGCATTCGTATAAAACTATGCCAGCCATTGCAGTAGAAATTCAGGGATTAAAAGAATTGCGGCTCGCGCTGCGGGAGTATCCGAAAATTGCAGCACCGATTCTGCAAAAAGCCGTTGACGCGACGAGCGCGGTCTTTGCCAAGCATACATTGAAAAACAATCCCGTCCCGTACCGAACTGGATTTCTGCTGCAGAGCTTTCGTTTTGTAAGAGGCAACCTGCAATCCCGATGGTTTCCGACAGCGAAGTACGCTCCGTTTGTGGAATACGGAACGAAGCCGCATTTGATTCTTCCCGTGCGCGCGCGAGCGCTGAGATGGGAAACGGGCGGAGGTGAGCGGTACGTTACTTCGGCATCGGGAAGGCGCTACTACCGCCGAACCGAAGGAACTGCGGTATTCGCAATGCGAGTGAATCATCGGGGGACGAAACCAAAACCATTCATGCGGCAAATTGTGCGGAATTCGCAATCGGACATCAACGCCTTATTCCGACAAGCCCTCCAGATTGCGACGAGAACGATCGCAAACCAAACGAGACAAATTTAAAACCATGGCAAGCATACCAACCAATATAAAAAATAAAATAAAGGAACTGCTCGACGAGCTGGTAAACAACCAAACGCTCAAAGAAACGCATGTCGACGATTTGAAAATGGGAGCGTTTGACCGCGACTACGGAGGATACCCTGTCGCGGTATTGAGCACCCCGACCGCAGACAGCGCGCCCGAGACCAATCGGGACAACGCCCGCATTTACACCTACGAAATACTGGTGATCCACAAGGCGGAGGAGGTGCAGGACGCAGCCGCGATTGAGGATTTGCTCGAGACGATCCTCAATAAATTCGACAATGACACGCTGAATGTTCAGAGCTCAAAACTCCGAGCGGCAGGCGCGGACGGCGGGGTCGAACCGTCTACAAGCCCCGTGGAGCAAGTGACTTCAAGGGGCAAAGCGTTCATTGTTTTTTCGGTGATTTTGCGAGCAAAAAATATTTATCGGGGAACATAAAAAGCCATGCAAAAAGATTCAAAAAATAAAATGATTGACGGCTCGGGAACGAAGGACAAAGCCGTCGAAGCGGGAGTCGGGCAGGAGTACCACTTCGCTGGCGGGCTTGAATACGAGCCGCGCACGGGCAAAGCCGCAAGCCGAGAGGAAGCTGAAAAATTGTGGCAGCAATTAAGAAAAAAGGTCGAGAAAAATTAGCAGTAAAAAATTAATAGCAAAAAAACACCATGAGCAAAGGAATAGGCAGATTACTACAAATCGGAATCGCGCGCGAAACCACGCGAGGCACGTCGCCCGCATCGGCTGCGTACTGGATTCCGCACAACGAGTTCGACATTTTTGAGAAGGACACGAAAATCGCCGACGAGCAGACAAGGGGCGTCATTGAGGACAGCGTCGGGCAAAGCATCGTGAAAAAATGGGCGGAGGGCAGCTTGAAAGCGCCGATCGGCGACAAGCACTTCCCGCTTTTGCTTTACGGAATCTTCGGAACGCTCGCTTCCTCGGTAAAGTCGGGAGAGACGCTGGTCTACGACCACAACATAAGCGTCCAGCAGGGAGCGCAGCACCAGAGCTTGTCGCTTTACATCGATGATCCGCTCGGAGGGCAGGACTACACCCACGCCCTCGCAGCGCTGGCGTCGCTTGAGATCGCGTACGAACAGGGCAAGTTTATCGACTACGCCGCAAACTTCAAAGCAAAGAAGGGGGCGACGGCGACCCTGACTCCGTCGACGACTTCGGAGAATCGATTTCTTCCGCAGCACCTCACGTTCAAGCTGGCATCAACGCAGGCAGGACTCGATGCGGCGGGCGCGATAGTCGTCAAATCGCTTTCGCTCAAGATCGAACAGAACATCGAGGACGACGACGTGCTCGGAAACGCTGCGCCCGCCGATTTCCTCAACAAGCAGTTCGCGATCGAGGGGACGCTCGAAGCGATATGGCAAAACGAGACCGACTTTAAAAACGCCGCGCTTGCGGGAACGGCGCAGGCGATGAGAATTGACCTCGTGAATTCGGACGTTACGATCGGCACGGCTTCAAACCCGCGCGTCAAGATCGACCTCCACTCGGTCGTGTTCAAAGAAATAACGCGACCAGTTCGAATCAACGAGCTGGTCAAACAGACGGTTTCGTTCAAGGCGCACTATAGCACCGCCGACTCAAAGATGGCAGGCGCGCTTTGCAACAACCTCGTCGCTTCCTACTAAAGGTCGAGATTAAAAATTAACGGCACAAAAACCACATGGAACGCGAAACAATCAAAACGAAAACTCCGCTCGGCAAAGAACTCGAGCTTAAGGCGTGGCTCACCGCGCGGGAACGGAACGAGCTTCGGCGCGTGTTTCTTGAGGGCGTCCATATAGACCCGAACAGGCAGGACGCAAACCTCAAAGACCTTTCGGGCGACGTGCTCGAAAAGGCGGAGCATAAGTACATCGAGATCGTCGTGGCAAAATACGACGGCTCAAGCGAACGTACGCTCGAGCGGCTTCTCGATGCGACGCCAGCCGAATACGACTTCGTCGTGGCGGAAGCGGGCAAGGTCGACAAGGGAAATTTTACGCAAGCGAAGTAGCGTACGAGTGGGAGCGCTACTTCGCAACGGGCAGAGGGTCGCTCACCGACGAAATGCTCGCCGCGATCGTATGCAGGGAGATGGGATGGACAAGGAATGAATTCGACGAACAGCCAGCGACCTTCATCGACACGATAGCCGAAATGCTCCGCGCGGAGGGCAAGGCGATCGAGCGCCGAGCAAAGGAAAACCGATAAAACCATGGCAACCGAATCCAACGCAATACTGCAGATTTTAGTAAGAGTGCGGGACGAAGCCGCAGCGTCTTTGTCGCGCATTTCAAACGACGTCTCCGATCTCGGAGGAAGTTTTAATTTTGCGTTCGGAAAGGCGGATGCGTTCGCAAGCGCGCTATCGGCAATCGGCGCGGGAGCGATCATCGGCAAAGCGATCAGCGCTTTCGGCGATGCGGAAGTGAAAGCATCGCAGTTCGGCGCGATTATGAAAACCCTTCCGCCCGATTTGCAGGCGCTTCAGGAAAAAATACTTCAGGTCGCAGACGACGCGCTTGCGCAGTTCGGATTCGACAACGAGGAAGCCGCGCTATCAATGGGTCGGCTTTTGCAGGCGACAAGAGACGGCACGCTGACCTTTGATGCGTTTCAAGCCGCGATGAACTTGGCGCGGGCAAAACAGATAGGGCTTGAGGACGCAACGCGGCTCGTCACTTTGGCATTGGGGGGCAACGCTCGGATGCTCAAAGAATACGGCATCGAAGTGGACGAGCATGCAAGCAAAGCGACAATCCTCGCAGGCATCCAAGCGCAGCTACGCGGGCAGGCGGAAGCATACAGCCAAACCTTAAGAGGACAGCTCGACATCATGAGGGGTCTCGTGAGCGAAGGGCTTGAAGCGCTCGGCGCGCAATTCGCCCCAGCAATCGCGGCGGTCACCGAAATGATACGCGATTGGGTGAAAGCGCAGGGCGGAATAAACGCGGTGCTCGAAAAGCACCAGCTCCTTATAAAAATCGTAGCAGCGCTTCTTGCGGGGATACTCGTGGCGGGGTTTGCCGTGGCAACCGCGGCGGCGCTCGCATTAATGGGAACATTCGGGACGCTTCTCGCATGGCTCGCCGCAATCGCGGCTGGCGTCATTTTATTCGTGACGCTTTGGAAACTTTACTGGGACGACGTCAGAAACTTTTTTATCGGCGTATGGACTGGCATCCGCGACTTTTTCGCAAACCTGTGGCGCGAGATGCTCGGCATCGTGGAAAACGCGGTGAGCGGAATTAGAAACACCCTCTCAAGCATTCTTAGTTTTTACAACTCGGTGAAAAGCGCGGTGAGCCAGCCGATCCAATCGGCTGCGTCCGCGATCTCGGGATTCGTCGGCAGGGTTTTCGGATTCCAGCACGGCGGAATCGTGACGCGCCCGACATTCGGAGTCGTCGGCGAAGCGGGGGCTGAAGCGGTCATTCCGCTGAATCGTCTCGGCGCGTTTGGAGCAGGCGGAGGAATCAACGTATACCTGCAGGGCGATTTTTACACCGATGCGGAAACGGCGGAAAGGTTCGCAAACGAAATCGCCCGCATTATTAAGAATCAACTCAACCTTGCAATAAGGGCATAAACCACCATGGCGCTTGTACTGAAAATAAACGGAATAGACCGCAGCAACCATGTCAAATGGGATACGCTCCAAAAAACGGAAATCCTCACTAAGGAAGTCGACCGCATGGAGTTTCAAATTTTGAAAACGCCGTCGAAAACCATCCCCGACATCGGAGACGAAGTGACGCTTGAGGAAGGCGCTGCCAAGATTTTCGGCGGAGTGTTGGTTGAGCGGAACGAAGTCGACAAAGGCGGGCTTTTGCTCGGATACCATATCCGATGCAAGGACTATTCGCAGTTCCTCGACCGCAAGGTTGTGACGAAAAGTTATGCCAACCAAACAGCGCGCGCAATCGTCCTCGACATCATTTCAACTTTTACGTCGGGATTCACCACGGCAAACGTGGCAGCAACAACCCCGACGATCAAGAGCATCAAATTCAACTACGAGCAGGTGACGCGGTCTTTGTCGCAGCTTGCAGATCAGATCGCATGGGACTGGTACGTTGACTACGACAAGGACGTTCACTTCTTCGACGAGGAAACATCGCTCGCTCCGTTTGACCTCGACGACGCAGGCGGAAACTTTGAATGGAACACGCTCGAAATAAATAAAAACCTTCTGCAATTGAAAAACGCCGTGTATGTGCGCGGCGGGGAATACAAAAAGACGATCGCGGAAGCCGATGCGGTAGACAAGTACGTCGGCAACGGCACGCAGGTAACCTTCTCGCTTGCCTACAAATACGACAATGTAACGGTCAAAAAAAATGGAGTCGTGCAGACCATCGGGACTGACCAGCAGACCGACCCGTCATCCGTTCAAGTCCTTTACAACTTCAACGAAAAATTTATCCGCTTCACAACCGCGCCAGCAAACAGCGACAGCGTGACGGTCTACGGCGACGCATTTATTCCGATCATCGCGCTCGTGCGCGACCAGATTTCGATAGCAACCTACGGCGAATATCAAGCCGCGCTCGTCGACAAGTCCATAGAGTCGGTGAGTGAAGCTCAAACGCGGGCAAAGGCGGAGCTTAAAAAATATTCGCAGACGGTCTTTGAGGCGAAATTTAAAACAACGAAAACAGGGCTTCGCGTTGGGCAGAAAATCACTTTGAACTCAACGCTCCGAAGCATCAATAAGGAATTTAAAATCAACCGCATCGTCGGCAAGGCGCGCGGGAGCGACCACATGGAGTACGAGGTCTCACTCATTGCTTCGGGGCAGATAACTTTTACCGACATCATGGTAAACCTGCTCGGGCAGGATAAGAAAAACATCGTGATTGCGCTCAACGAAGTGCTTCAGCGCCTTGAGTCATTTTTTGAAAGCGCGACCGTAGCCGAAAGCAAGGCGGCGGATGCCATAAAAGACAGCCCTCCATACAAATGGGGAATCGGATCGTCGAACGATTTTCGGTGGAATTTTGCAACGTGGTCTTAAAAATATGAAGCAAGAAAAACTAAAAGAGAATAGCGGCATTACGGGGATGATAACGATCCGCAAATACAAGGCGGGAACGAAGGAGCTCCTCGCGGAATTGAAATTCCGAAACCTTGTGGTGACGGGCACGGGCGGATACGGCAGAAACATAATCGCGCGGCGGCTCGGATCGGACAATGCCTATTCGCTGAACGTCACTCATGGCGAGATCGGGACGGGCACGAACGCGCCGACAAATGGAGATACAGCGTTGCAGACCCCGACCGTCCGCGTAGCGACCACGCTTGCAACCATCACCAACAATATCGTAAACCTCCAGTTTTTCTTTTCGGACGCAACGCTTCCAAACGGAACGTATCGGGAATTTGGAACGTTTATCGACGGCACGGCGACGCTCGGATCGGGTCGATTATTCAACCGAGCATTATTTTCAACCGCCTACGCGAAGGCAAGCGGAGAGGACACCACGGTCGAAGTGGAATTCACCATCAATTAAAAACAATTTTTCAAAACCATGAGATCATCAGCAGTAAACATAGGAGACAACGCTGCGGCAGCGCAATACAACGACCTGCGGAAGGACGCATTCGCAGCCGCGCACTTGCTTCCGCATGAGCAGGCAACTCCTGACCTTACGCTCAAGGTTGAGTCGGGCATTTCTTTTATAGGAATCACAAAGGTCGTGTTCGCTGGCGGAAACAGCCCGAGCTTTACAGCGCCGACAACCAATCCGCGCATCGACCTTCTCGTAATCGACAACACGGGAACTTTGAGCCGTATCGTTGGCACGGAAGCGGCAAGCCCGAGCGTCCCGACGTACCCGACGGACAAGGTGGTGCTTTGCGAGGTTTTCAACCGCGTGGGGCAAACCACGATCCGCGACACCGACGTAGCGGGACAGGGCTACATACAGCGCGATGCGCGCCCGTTCCTCGGCGGAACTTTCATATCGGACAATTCGCAGGTGGCGGCTGGCGCGAGCATCAGCCCATCGAAGCTGAACGCAGGCAACGTGGACGCGGACTGGCTGCCAGATGCAGACAATACCCGCAAGCTCGGATCATCAGCGAGGCGGTGGTCGGAATTACGGGCGACGAATCTTTACGGCGACGGAGCAAACATCACTGGCATCGCGGTCACAAAACTTGAGGAAAGCTATACAGCAGGCGAAGCGATCAACGCAAGCACCACGCCGCAGGCGGTCTACCTGAAGGCATCAGACGGCAAGGTGTGGTTAGCCGATGCGGACTTTGACGAAAGCACATACAAATTCGTCGGCTTTGTCGGAGGTGGGCAGAATGTCGCCGCCAACGCAACGGTCAAAGTCACGCTGACGGGCTTGGTATCAGGATTCAGCGCGCTGACGGTCGGCGCGAAATACTACGTAAGCTCGACGGCAGGAGCAATCAGCACCGCCCCAGCAGGCAATTTTTATGGAGTAGGCATGGCGATAACAGCATCGGTGATTTTGATACTTCCAACCGATATGAAATCCGCGTCTGGAAGTTCGTCGCGCGGAAGCGGGACGACAAGCGGCACAGATACTATTACCGTCGGCTTTCGCCCGCGACTTATTCTGATGACTATCAATACAACCGCTTCGGACGGAAACGCATTGAACGGATTTTGGTATTTTGCTGACGGAAGCAGCATAGGGTTCAGGACAAATCAAAGCGGCTCGTTCTTTGATTTAGGGGCAGGCGGCAATTACGTTACAAGCGGTTTTTCGGATACCGTTCTAAGCATCGGGACTATTACAGAAACAGGGTTTGACTTTTCTTTTTCGCGGGACGGCACATTCGGGTCGGCTTTTACCGTTAATATGCTAATACTTGGCTAACATGATTTTACAATTACTCATCAACAAAAATACGAATCAATTGGACGGCTGGGCAAGCGGCAGCATTACGGTTTCCAATCCTGATTGCCGCATTGAGATGGTAGAAATTACAGAAGGAGAACTCAAAAAAACACAGGACGCTCGCTACGCTTTGACATACGACAGCGCGAATAAAAAGATTTCCATTACCATGAAGCCAGAGCTTGCCATTCAGCTTCAAACGCGCGAGGAAATAAAGGAAAAGGTCAAAGCGGGCACAGCCACGTCGCAAGACATTCAAAAAGCATTGGAATTACTCCTATGATCGAGGAACTTTTTTTGAAAACCCTGCCAAATCTCGGTGTCGGCGTCGCTGCGGTCGTCGTGCTTTACCTTGTATTCCGCGCCGCTATCGAAGCCCTCAACAAGCGCGACGATGCATTCCAAAAATTCGTGGAAGCCAACAACCACAAATCGATAGAGGTAATGACGGAATGCCGAGACGCAATCAAGGAAGCCGCCGAGAACATTCGGCAAAGCACGGAAATCCAAAAACAAGCGGTCGAACACTTAATAAGAGACAGAAAATAACATGCCAGCGCTCAACATTATAAAAAAACCGACCCCGAATTTTTGGCGCGGGCGCGACGGGCATAAGCCCGAAGCCATCGTTATTCACATTATGGACGGCTTGCTTTCAGGAACGGATTCGTGGTTCGCATCGCCATCAAGCGAGGTAAGCTCGCACTACGGCATCGGACAGAACGGCGAAATTCACCAATACGTCGAGGAAGCGGATTCCGCATGGCAAGCGGGACGCGTTCAAAATCCGTCGTGGAGCTTGCTCAAGCCAAACATCAATCCGAACCGCTATACCATCGGCATCGAGCACGAAGGCAACGCGGGAATCGCATGGAGCGCGGCAATGCGGCAAGCAAGCGCAGCGCTCATCGCTGACATTTGCAGGCGGTGGAGCATTCCGATAGACCGCGAGCACATCATCGGGCACTACCAAATCGACAGCGTAAGACGCCCGAACTGCCCCGCATACAACAAGGCGATCATAGGTGAATTGATCGCGCTCGCCAAAACGCATCAAAAACCGCAATTGCCTTCAGAGGTCGAGGATGGCATTAAAAAAATAGAGGAAGGTCTCGCATTAATAAAGCGAGCCGCACGCTAACATGGAAATTTTGAAATCAGCAAGCAAAACCGTATTCGTCTTAATGGCGATCGCAACCGTCGCCGCCCTTTTCGGGGGCAAGATTTCGGGCGAGCAGTTTTTAGTGCTCGCAGGGATGGCGTTCTCCTTTTACTTCAGCAACAAAGGAGACGCGAGCCAGCCGTACGCAGGCAAGTAATTTTACGCTTGCATTCGGGCGTTAGGAGTCGTACCATGAGAGCATGGAAAATAAGGAAGAAAATCGTAGAGAGATTGTCCGACTTTTAGAAGCTGCCTTTGCCGCGAAAGTGGGGAGTGGCATCGGAAAAGCACTTTTGGAACTCACGGATACGATTCGTGAATTCAACTCGACGACCACGCAACTCACCCAAAAAGCGAATTCCCTCATCCGCTGGTATGTGATATTGACAGCAGTGATCGCGGCGGCGACAATCGCTGCTTTATTTTGGAATTAAAACTTTATGGCGAAGGTTAACAGCAATTCGGTGTCGCTGGCGGGAGAATTTGCGGTTTTATCGCAACTCGCGCTTCGCGGATACGATGCAAACATGACACTCGGGCGCACAAAAAGCGTCGACATTTTGGTATCCGACCCCGCGACGCTCCGAATGCACAAGCTCGAAGTCAAAACCAATTACCAAAACAGCCGAAACAAACCGCAAGTGTCGAAAGTCCACGGGCGGGTGATGAGCGGATGGATCATGCATAAGAAGCACGAAACGATAACCGACCCCGACCTTTTTTATTGTTTTGTGAACATCGGAAAGCAGACCAACGTTTTCAAGTTTTACATCGTGCCGAGCAAGCTCGTGGCGAAGTACGTCAAAGAGGAGCATGCAAACTGGCTCAAAGAAAAAAAGAAGGAGGGCAAAAAGGTCAAGGATTCAGAGATGCGGATTTTTCGCATCGGGCTCAAAAAAGAAAAATACGCGGTCAGCACACCGACCGCAGAGCGGTACGAAAACAACTGGGAATTCAAAAAATAGACAAAACCACACACTGACGCGAAGCACAAGAGAGCCGCGAAAGCGGTTTTTTGTTTTGAGAATGCCCGTTGGGAGAAATTGCATTGACTTGTTGGGAGTAGCCGTTTAAACTATAAATTAA
>CAZQTS010000025.1:1159-13480 GCA_964596475.1 uncultured Gammaproteobacteria bacterium | reverse complement strand
CCGCGACTTCGTCGGGCCTCGCAATGACACACCGGGATCCCTCTGCGCCCGAGGCGTCGTACCCAAGGCAGATCCGCCTAGGGCGGACACCTCCACCCGGCGGCGGACGGGCGCCTCCCCGGCCTCGCTCCGCGAAGCGGGGCGGGCTGGCGGGGACTCCCCCGTCGGTACGTCGGGGTCGCTCGGGATGACCCCGCATACGCGGGGTCAAAAAAAAGAACGCCGCCGGCCCCGCGTGGCGGGATGTGCCGGTCGGCGTTGCAGTCCGGAGTCGCATTACTCCATGGTGTGCAGCCCAGGCGGGCTATGGCAGCTCTCTGTCGGCGAAGTAGACCACGCTGAATGTAGTGTAGCTCGTTCCATGAGGCGTGGAGACGAGGTAGAATTCCCCTGGCCTCAGGCCATGCCTGTTGAGGAATTCCACAACCAGGCTTATGTCAAATTGCGTGAAGGTCTTTTCATACCACATCATTTTGTTGCCCTCCTATGTACGAACTTGGTTTTAGAACCAAACAAAACAATATAGCATATTAGAGCTATCAGGTCAATTGCCTGTCATTGCGACCCGCCCTAGGCGGAGAAGCAATCCCATTTTCCTAATTTATAAATTCTTCTCGATTTCAGACCACTCGCAAATTTCATTAGCAACCAACCATTCGCAAAAATGCTTCATCGTATGCGAGTTTATTTCCCCATGACTAATAGGTAGTGGATACGACTGATTATTATGAATGCACGATACTTTATAAGGGTGTTTTCCCCCGCTCTCGACTGTGACCCCTTTGTGGTTTTCCAACCATATAAGAAAGCGCCGCGCACGGCGCGACTTCATATTGGCAAACTGCATAACTACGTCGTAACAAGCTTTTTATTTTTGGAGAGAAAGAGCTTACCCGGCGCTCCTGCAAGCTGATTAAGTGCTTCTAGCTGTCGTGGGTCTGCAGGCAAATAAGTCTTAACTTTCATCATCAGATCTATATACCGACGCGGAATATCATAAACGATACTCACTGAGGAATTGACCGTATCAATAAATTCACGAGCATTTCTGCCTTGTGTCACGAACTCATATTCACCTGCTTTAACCCTGCCAACGAAAAAATTGCCATCACGCTTCCATTCAACTTCAATGGAATCAGGAAGTCTATTAAAATATGCAATAAAAGACTCCCGCGGCAGATCGGGTTCAAAAAATCTCTTTAAAAAATGGAGCATAATAATAGATGTTTAGTAGTATAGCACAAACTAACATATTATACCATAACGTCAAGTCACATAATTATATATATAACGAAGGATCATAATCAAAAAAGCCCGATATTTTTAATCAGCTCTTTGATCTATTTTTTGCTTTTGCCTAACGCTTCGATTACCAATTAAAAGCCAACAATTAACTTTGCGCTGCAGTGAGTCAATCGTTAAAAGTTAACAGTCAAAAGTTACCGTTTACTCCCTCCTCCGCCAAGGCTTCGGAGGGTCTGCGCTAGCGCTTCGACCACTGCGGGGCTCTGCGCGCGCGTTTGAGTCCTGGCTTTTTTCGTTCCTTAATGCGCGGATCGCGAGTTAAGAAACCTGCCTTTTTGAGCGTTGGCCTTAATTGTTTATCAGAAACGATGAGCGCGCGAGCAATACCGAGCCGCATGGCCTCGGCCTGCGCCTTAACCCCGCCGCCTTGCACCTTTACGCTAATCTCGTGATTGTTCGCTCCCACAGCACGCAAGGGCGCAGTAATAATATCCTGCCATTCAAAATAATTAAAAAGATCCTTGAAATCCTTGCCGTTCACCGTGATGCGCAGCACGTCAGACGGCTTCACGTTCAGTCGCACGCGCGCTATGGCAGTCTTCCTCCTGCCGACCGTCGCAATGTACGTCTTTCGTGCGGTCATGATTTTGCAGTGCTAAACTCAAGGCGCTTGAGCATCCGAGCGCGCAATTTATTCTTGGGGAGCATTGCCGAAACCATCTGGCGCAGCACGCGGTCGGGAGAGCGGGCCATCAGCTCATCGAGCCGCACTGTCTTGATGCCGCCCGGATATCCGGTGAATCGGTGGTATAATTTCTTGGTGAGCTTTTTGCCGGAAAACTTCATTTTGCCCGCATTGAGCACGCGCACCCAGTCTCCGCAATCCATGTACGGTTGGTAACTGACTTTGTGCTTGCCTTGAAGCAGTCGCGCGATGCGGCTTGCAAGCCGTCCCGCAATTTCACCTTCGGCATGTATCGTATGTCGTGTGCGCTCCATGCTACACAAACTCTATTTGGGCAAGCGGCGCTGCGTCGCCCTGACGCTGACCCAGCTTGGTGATGCGCGTGTAGCCGCCCGGCCGATCCTTGTACCGCGGCCCTAACACTTCCAATACCTTGCGCACCGCAGTTTTTTGTGAAAGGACTTTTTCAAGCCCGTGCCGCGCGTGCAAACTCTTCGCTTTCCCCTTGGTAATCAAGCGTTCAACCAGCGGACGCACAGCTTTTGCCTTGGCTTCAGTGGTCCTGACCTTTTCGTATAAAATGACGCTCGCGGCCAGGTTTGAAAGGAGCGCCTCGCGCGGAGCCTTTGTTCGCCCCAACTTACTAGTCTTTTTTTTTCGGTGTCTCATCTGCTTATCTGCTTATATTGCTTAGCGAGTCCACACGAAAGCTCACTTTCGCGATGGACGAGCGACGGAAATTCAAACGTTGCCGTGGCAGCGTTTACTCCCCTTTCTCGTCACGCGGCGGTTCGGCCTCCTCTGCTTGCGCCGAGACCTCCGCTGTAACAAGTTGTCCCTCCTCGGCGCTCGCGTCCACACCGGTTACCGCTACAAACTGTTCCTGGAGAATCGCAACGGCATTTGCGACCGCGTCTTGTGCGGTCATGGTCCCGTCGGTGGTCAGTACGAGCATGACTTTTTCATAATCGGTGCGCTGTCCGACGCGGACATTTTCCACTTTGAAGCCGACGTTGAGGATGGGACTGAATATCGAATCAATTTGAATGACTCCGATTTCCTTTTTTTCAACGACACGCTCCTCCACCGGCTCGTATCCGATGCCTTTCTTCACCGTAATCTCCATCTCAAGCTCCGCTTTCTTGTCGGTGAGGGTTGCAATCGCCAAGTCCTTGTTAACAATCTCAACCTGTGCATTCTTTTTAATGTCACCTGCCGTGACGATTTTCTCGCCCTTTGCGCGCAGTTCAAGCGTCACCGGCTCATCCGCGTGCAAAACAACGCGCATCTTTTTTAAATTCATGATTATTTCCACAATATCCTCTTTGACATGATCGATGGTGTCGTATTCATGCTGAATATTTTGAATTTTTACGGCGCATACCGCGCTCCCCGGCAATGAGGAGAGCAAGACGCGACGCAGGGCATTGCCCACCGTTACACCGTACCCGGGGTAGCACGGTTCAATCACGACTTGGGTCTCGTTGCCCTTGAGCTCTTGGTAAGAAACGTTCATCGGCGTTGGAATTCGTGTCGACATATCTTTAAATTATCGAGAATAATATTCGACGATTAATGACGGTTCTATAATCTGCGGAAGTTCTTCCGGTTTCGGTTCCGCAAGAATATTTATTTTTAAGTTCGGGCCATCAACTGATATCCAGCTCGGTACATCCACTTTCTTCATCGTCTCGAGCGTATTTTTCCAGTAGGGCAATGTACGCTTATGCTCGCGCACCCCGATGACCTCGTTCATACGAACCGTATAGGAAGCGATATCAACCTTTCTGCCGTTGACCTCAAAGTGCCCGTGATTCACCAATTGCCGAGCAAGGCGCTTGGTGGAAGCAAAACCTGCACGGAATACCACGTTGTCGAGGCGTCTTTCAAGAAGGTTCAGGAGATTCACCCCGGTGCTGCCGGAGAGCTTGCGTGCGCGCATAAACGTCACACGAAATTGCCGTTCGAGCATCCCGTAGATGTACTTGGCCTTCTGTTTCTCATGCAACTGACGGGCGTAATCACTGATTTTTTTGCGCGATTTCTTCTGGCCGTGTTGGCCTGGCGGGTAATTGCGTTTCGTGATCGGACACTTGAAACTATCGCAGAGTTTCACCCCGTAGCGACGACACAATTTATGCTTTGGACCAAGTGCTCTGCCCATACGAATTATACGCGGCGCGGTTTCTTCGGACGACAGCCGTTATGCGGGATTGGTGTGATATCCTTGATTGACAGCACTTCAAGCCCGCTCCCATGGAGCGCGCGCACCGCTGCTTCTCGACCCGACCCGACACCTTTAAGGAACACATCAACCTCCCGCAAATTATATTCACGTGCGCGCTCGACCGCGTTTCTCGATATCACACCCGCTGCATAGGGTGTTGATTTTTTTGGTCCGCGAAATCCACATTTTCCGGCTGACGACCACGCAAGCACATTGCCGGAGGGGTCGGTGAGCGTCACAATAGTGTTATTGTAAGTCGCCTGAACGTATGCATTGCCGCGAAGGACGGTGCTGCGCTTCTTCTTACGCACGCGCACCTTCGGCGCCGGAGCTTGCGTCGCTGTTGTTTCTGGACTGGCTGTTGTCACTCTGTCAGCCATATTAAGTCTTCTGCGCAGCTGGTTTTCTACCGCTGCCCATGGTCTTACGGACGTTACCGCGGACGGTACGCGTATTGGTACGGGTGCGCTGACCCCGCACCGGAAGGTGCTTGGCGTGCCGTACTCCGCGGTAGCTGTTAATTTCTTTCAGACGCTTAACATTCGATAAAATCTCTCTTTTTAAATCCCCTTCAACTCTATAATTTTCCTCAATCATGCGACGCAGGCGGTTGATCTCATGCTCGTTCAAATTCTTGACTCTCGTATCAGGATTAATGCGGAGCTGTGCGAGCAACTTCCTCGAGCGACTCAAACCAATGCCGTAAATATAGGTGAGCGCTACCTCAACTCGCTTGTCTTGTGGAATGTTTGCTCCTGCAATTCGTGCCATATTCGCTATCGCTCAAGTGAAAAATTTAAAGTGCAAAGTTTAAGTTAAAAGTTTAAAGTGAGAAACCCTGGTCTTGATACATTTTTCTGCACGATGTGCACAAAATTATAAAATTTTAACTTACAACTTAAACTTTGCTTTTTTAATTTCAGACTTTTAACTTCTCTCATCCTTGCCGCTGTTTATGCTTCGGATTCTCGCAAATCACCACGAGTCGGCGATTTCGCCGAATCAACTTACACTTTGCACAGATTTTTTTTACTGATGAACGAACCTTCATTAGACACGATACACGATTCTGCCTTTCGTAAGATCATAGGGGCTTATTTCAACCCGAACGCGATCTCCCGGTACGAGCCGGATGCGGAACATGCGCATCTTACCGGAGAGGTGCGCTAGGATTCTGTGACCGTTGTCGAGGACGACACGAAACGAAGCGCTCGGAAGTAATTCTTCCACAACGCCTTCCATCTCGATGAAATCCTTCGACGCAGGGACCGGTTCAGGCATTCAGAATTGGCTGGTTACGCTCCATGCGAACTGCCCGTTGTCGCGTTTTCCTTCGTTATGCACGAATTCTTTTCGACGATAGTTACTGTAGTATTTCCAGCGCAGTTGCTGGAATAAAACTGCAGCTAATTATACATTTTTTCGGTGCGCTGTCAACCGTGTACAGTCCTGCGATTCCAAAAAAATTAGTATCACTAGTGAGAATACAAAATGTTTGCTTAAATTAGCCAAATTTTCTCATTTCCTGTTGACGAAAAGACGAAAGGGTGGTATTTTGCCACACCGGCACTTAGAAACCGCATGGTGCGGAATCAGGTGCTGGGTTGTTCATTCCATCCGCCTTTGGCGGAAGAAAGGCGCGGTGCAGATGACCGTTCGCGGTTCGCGGTTCAGCTCCTTCGGGAGCACGAAATCAATGATGAGCACCCCGACAACCAGAACGGCCCTCACCGGCGGGGGCACCGGCGGAGACACCGGCGCCTGACCTTCCGGGGACTCCCACAGACCTCGAAAGCAGCTGCCGTGCGGGCCAGGTTTCCTGGTCCCGACGAAAGACAGCGGCCGCACAACGGGGTCACCTCACCCTCGCCATGCGGGGAGAAAGGAGAGTGCTCCCGAGAGCACAGGAGATGATTTAGCCGCCGACACTTGTTTTTCAGGGCGGCGCGGACTTGCGACACAGCAAGCAACCCGCGCCGCCCCTTTTCACATCATCCGTATCGAGCGGAAGAAAGCGTATCTAGAGGAAGAAAGGAGTGGCTTCGATGTCTTGCCCGGAGTGTCACGGAAATAAAATGGTCACCTGTGCACGCTGTGACGGGACCGGTGAAGTCCTGCATACGGGAGCCCCTGCTTCGGATGCGCTCTGTCCAACGTGCCATGGATCCGGCGAGGTTCTCTGTTCGTACTGCGACGGGATCAGCCGGCCCGTTCCTGCGACGTCACATTCGTGACGTCGCCTCTTTTTTAGTCGTTAGTGTTGCAGGAGAACGGCTTTAATACGACGAACACCGGCAGAGCTTGCTTCTTCTTTTACGATCTTTAAGCGGCCCATGCCCTTCGTGTTTTTGACATGAGGGCCGCCGCATATTTCAGTGCTGTAATCTCCGACAAAATATACTTTCACGCGATCGCTGTATTTATGTTCGAATACACCTGTCGCGCCAATTCCCTTTGCTTCATCAACGCTCATTTCCTCAAAATGCACATCATGCGCCTTGGCAATCTCGGTATTGACGATGCCTTCCACCTGCTGAATCTGCTCCGGTGTTAGTTTCTTAGGATAGGTAAAATCGAACCGCAGTCGCTCCGCCGTGATGTTGCTGCCTTTCTGATGCACCGCGTCCCGACCAAGCACCCGCTTTAAGGCTTCAAGCACCATGTGGTTTGCCGTATGGTACTTTGTGGTCATTTCGCTGTGGTCAGCGAGCCCACCTTTGAATTTACCAGCGGTTGACGTGCGTGACTTCACCTGATGTTCGGCAAACAACTTCTGAAAGCCCTCCCTATCAACGTCAATGCCGCGCTCATGTGCAAGTTCCTCAATCATCTCGAGAGGGAAACCATGCGACATAAACAGTGTCGATGCAGCCGCGCCAGAAATAATCCCTTGTTTTGCAAACTTTTCAAACGAGCGAAGGCCTTGATCAAGCACCTTCAAAAATCTTTCCTTTTCTTTCTGTAATTCAGATATCACCGCATCGCGGTTCCGAACAAGTTCGGGGTAATCAATGTGATACTCATGAATAACCATCTGCACAAGGGCAGGCAACTCACCAAGGTTAAACCCGATGAGCCGAGCATGTCTGATCATGCGGCGTATGAGCTTGCGCAAAACGTATCCTTGATCAACATTTGACGGTCGCACGTGCCGTTCATCCGCAAGCAAAAATACGATGGCACGGAAATGATCCACGATAATACGAAGGGACCGCTCGTTATCACCGAGCTTCGGCGCATGTCTACGCACATGGGTAGCAAGTGGCTCGACCGTATCAATGTCATACACCGATGCATATCTGTTCAACATCGCCACGGTGCGTTCGACGCCCATGCCGGTGTCAACATTTTTTTGCGCAAGCGGCAGATACCTCCCGTCCTTTGTTTTCTCATACTCCATGAATACATTATTCCACACCTCAAAATACTTGCCGCACGAGCAGCCAGGACGGCAGTCAGGTCCATGTTTTTCTTTCCCCGTGTCAACAAAAATTTCCGTGTCCGGTCCGCACGGGCCAGTCTCCCCTACCGGTCCCCAGAAATTGTCTGCCCGAGGAAAATAGTATAACCGCTCTTTCGGTATTCCTAATTTCATCCAGATGCGCGCTGATTCCTCATCACGCGGTATTCCTTGTTCACCGGCAAAAACCGTAATATGGAGTTTTGCAGGATCAAATCCCAGGTATTTTTTGTCAGTCAGGAATTCATAACTCCATGCTATCGAATCCTCCTTGAAATAATCACCCAACGACCAGTTGCCCAACATTTCAAAAAACGTCAGGTGCGTCGGATCACCTACGTCGTCAATGTCACCGGTACGCAAGCACTTTTGGACGTTCACTAAACGCTTTCCCTGCGGGTGTTTCTCACCCATGAGATACGGGATGAGCGGATGCATGCCTGCGGTGGTAAACAGCACTGATGGATCGTTTTCAGGCACGAGCGAAGCCGAAGGGATAAGCTTGTGCCCCTTCGACTGGAAGAACTGGAAGTAAAGGTGTTTCAACTGCTTTGAGGTCATTTAAAGTGAAAAGTTCAAAGTTAAAAGTTTAAATTTAAAGTTAAAAGTTTTTTCCCCATAAGATCGGGGTATTAATTTTAAACTTTGCACTTAAACTTTGCATTTCTAACTTTTAACTTCTAGTTCGCTGATCAATTTCACTATACTGAATAGGAGCGCTTTAATCAATGACTCCGCTGCCGATCAGTTCGCTACCCAGGTATGCGGCAACAGTCTGCCCTGGCGCTACCGCGCGCTGCGCTCGCCTGAAGATGACGCGGACGTTTCTGCCGGATGTTTTCTTGAGCGTTGCCGGCTCATCCTTCTGGCGGTACCGTATCTTCACCCTGCATCGAAGCGGAAAGGCGTGTTTCTTTCCAATCCAGTGCCAGCCCTGCATTAAGGCGGCAGATGCCCGCCCGGCGGCAGCTCGCCTTGATCCTACGATGAGTCGATTACGTTTCCGATCCTTCCCGATCACGTAGAGCGCAGGACCGCCGCCGACACTAATGCCGCGCCGCTGCCCGATTGTATAATACATAATTCCATCATGGTGTCCCAGGACTTCGCCTTTGACCGTAACAATCTCGCCACGCTTGGGCCGTATGCGATGCATAAGAAAACTTTTCATATCAACCGGACCGACAAAGCAAATGCCTTGACTGTCGGGTCGGTCAGCGTTCGGCAGGCCGATGCGGCGTGCGAGCGCGCGAACGCGCGCCTTAGTCAAACCCGCGAGTGGGAATAACACGCGCGTAAGCTGTTGCTGATTGAGGGCAGAAAGAAAGTACGATTGGTCCTTTCTACGATCCACTCCTTTCAATAAGTGCACGCCGTCCTGGTCGCGCCGTATCGCTGCGTAGTGGCCTGTCGCAATATACTCGGCACCCTCATGCCTTGCACGCTCAAGGAACGCCTTAAACTTAATTTCCTTATTGCACATAATGTCAGGATTAGGGGTTCTGCCTCGCTCGTATTCGGCGAACATATACCGGAGCACCTTGTCAGCATACTGGTTTTCGAAATCCCACGTTGCAATCGGGATATCAAGGAACGAGGCCACGCGGTATGCTTCGAGCCGGTCCTCTCGCCACGGGCACGCACTGCCGCGCACCTGTTCAGAGAAATTTTTCATAAACACAGCGTGCACATCGTAGCCCTGCTTTTTCAAAACATACGCGGCAACGGCGCTGTCAACGCCGCCAGAGAGTCCGACAATGACTTTTTTCCTTGCCATAAACCTTACTTTATACCACACCGCAGATAAAATTCAAACACGTTCTGCCTCAACAACCGTATTCATATTCCTGTCGCTGTGTTACAATGGGCACGTACGATGCATACCCCATGGCACACCAAGTCAGTCGCTGAAACGTTCACGTTCTTGCAGTCAGCGGAGCAGGGACTTTCGCCGGTGGAAGCGCAGCGCCGCCTTCAAAAATACGGGTACAACAAGTTGCCGGAAAAAAGATCCGACAGCTATGGCGCCATCTTCATTCGGCAATTTCAGAGCCCGCTGATTTATCTTCTCCTGGCCGCAAGTCTCGTCGTCTTCCTCATGGGAGAAGTGATTGACGGATCAGTCATAATGACGGTTCTTTTCTTTAATGCGTTTGTGGGTAGCATTCAGGAAGGTCGCGCACAAAATACACTTGCGGCGCTCAAGCGGTTTGTCCAGACGCGCGCAACAGTGGTTCGGGCAGGAAAAGAGCTTGTCATCGAAGATACTGCGGTTGTTCCGGGCGACCTGTTGATTTTGCAGGAAGGCGAAAAGATAGCCGCCGATGCTCGCGTTGTGTCGTCCCATAACCTTCGTCTTGACGAGGCGCCGCTCACGGGCGAATCCAAACCAACGCATAAGGATAACCCGACTCTCAAAAAACGTGCGCTTGCGACGATGGAGCAAACCAACATGGTTTTTAAAGGAACCCATGTGGTCGCAGGCAACGGCAGAGCAGTCGTCGTGGGAACCGGTCTTGACACCATCATCGGCGGCATCTCAAAAGAGATCGGAACGCTCGATGCAGAAATCCCGCTCAAGGCAGACATCCGCAGACTTTCTCGGCTGATCATCATTACTGTCGGGAGTATTTGTTCCGCCCTGTTCATCTTCGGCGTCGCTATCGGCAAATCAGTGACAGACATGTTTACGACGGTTGTCTCACTGTCCGTGTCCATCATCCCCGAGGGGCTGCCCATTGTCATGACCTTGGTGCTTGCAACCGGCGTATGGCGCATGAGCAAGCGAAACGCGCTGGTCAAGCGACTCCAGGCAGTCGAAGCATTGGGGCAGGCGCGCGTTATTGCAGTGGACAAAACAGGCACGATCACCAAGAACGAACTGGTGGTGCAGCAAGTCTTTACCGACGATACCTTGTTTACCGTGACCGGCATCGGCTATGAACCAACAGGCAGTGTGGGCATTGGCAGGACGTCCATCAATCCAAATCGGTATCCTGCCCTGCGTATGCTCGGCCGCATCGCGTCATTCTGCGCAAATGCCAGAGTCGTTTTTTCTGCCCAAGACAACCAATGGCGGGTTGCCGGCGATCCAACCGAAGCCGCGCTGCTTGTCTTTGCCAAAAAGATCGGCATCAAAAAAGACGACCTTGAAAAGAAATTTCCTCAAGAAGCGGAGATCCCTTTTGACTACAAGAATAAATTTCACGCCTCACTCCGTTCCCAAGCCTCTTCCCGCCTTGTTGCGGTAGTCGGGGCACCCGAAGTGATTCTCGAAAATTGCCGAACAGTCTGGCACACAGAAGCACGACCGTTCCTTGCTGATGAGAGAAAGAAGCTCCATGCTATCTTTGTCAGGATGTCCCAAACAGGTCTGCGGGTGGTTGCATGCGCGATGCGGCATACCACCGCGGACGCACTGACCCCGAAAGATCTTCACGCGCTCACCTTTCTGGGTTTTCTCGGCATGAAAGACGCACTGCGACCGGAGGTGCATCGCGCTATGGCGCAGGCGGAAGCAGCGGGTATTCGCGTGGTCATGATTACCGGCGATCACAAAGTTACGGCGCAGACCATCGCCACGGAAGCGGGCATTTTCAAGAAGGGCGACTCCCTTTTGACCGGCGATGACATTGACCGACTCTCTGATCGACGGCTCATTACCATGCTCCCTTTGGTGACGGTGTTTGCTCGTGTGACTCCCCGACATAAACTGCGCATCGTGCAACTGTACAAGAAGCGCGGCGAGGTTATCGCCATGACCGGCGACGGTGTCAACGACGCGCCTTCACTGGTTGCTGCAGACCTTGGGGTCGGGATGGGACGCATCGGTACGGAAGTCGCGAAGGAAGCGTCGGATATTGTGCTCCTCGACGATAATTTCGGAAGCATCGTCGCGGCGATCGAGGAAGGTCGAAGCATCTACAAGACCATGAAGAAGGTGATACTCTACCTTTTTTCAACCAGTTTTGGAGAGGTGTCCACGATCGCTGGCGCGCTCGTTCTGGGCTTCCCCCTCCCCATCCTGCCGGCACAAATCATCTGGCTGAACTTTGTGACCGATGGTTTTCTTGATGTGGCGCTGGCCATGGAGCCGAAAGAGGCCGGGCTCTTGAAAGAAAATTTTAAAAAACCGAAAAAGTACCTGGTCGATGCGCTCATGGCGCAACGGATGGTATTCATGGCCGTGCCCATGACGATCGGCGCGCTCTTGCTCTTCCGACTCTATTATCCAACTGATCTCCTCAAGGGGTGGACAGTGGCGCTCACGGTGCTCGCGGTCTTTCAATGGTTTAACGCGTGGAACTGCCGATCTGAAAAAAAGTCTATTTTCCAGCTCAACCCCTTTTCCAACAGAGCGCTTATTGCCGCAACCCTCTCCGTCATCGTCCTTCAGTTATTTGCGGTCTACCACCCTACGCTGCAAAAAATACTCAAGACAACGCCCCTTGCCGCAAGTGAATGGATGCTCATTGTCGGCGTTGCGGTATCCATCATATTTGTTGAGGAAATACGAAAACTGCTCTACCGGCATCTTACTGTCGCAAAAGACAAGTAGCGCTTAGGAACGAATCCCGAGCCCCGCACCATCCGCCAAGGGCACAGGTGCGGGGTAAACTTTGCCAAGGCCTGCCCGCTGTCATACTGAACCCCGCTCCTGCGGGGTGAAGGATCTCCGGCGGATGCCGGCAACTCAACATTGGG
>CAZQTS010000025.1:0-1149 GCA_964596475.1 uncultured Gammaproteobacteria bacterium | reverse complement strand
TGCGGACGGCACCGTCGAGACCGTCGAGTTCGAGTAGTGCAACCCGACCTCGAACCAGAGCCGTTTGGCCTTTGCCAGCGGCTCTTACATTATACCCACACAAAGCGTCATCCCGAGCGACCCCGACGGTACGTCGGGGGAGTTGAAGGATCCCACTGTGTCATTGCGAGCCGCCAAAGGCGGAGAAGCAATCCCTTTGTTGGTTTGAAAACACATCGGGATTGCCACGGCTCGTCCCGCACCACTTTTGTTCCTGATATTCGTCACGGCGCGCATGCGCCGCGCGCGTTAAGTGAACGATATCTAGAATTCTAGACTCGCTTGCCCATCAGACGCAAAAGTGGTGCGGGACTCGCCTCGCAATGACAGTAATACTATTTGCCATTCGCCAAATGCCATAAGCTATAAGCCATATGCCATAAGCTATAAGCCATATGCCATAAGCCATTTGACAAGGCCCCTTGACATATTTTTCAGCCTAGTCCTAGGGTGAAACTGCGGGTCGGATGCTGTCGCTGGAAGCAGCGGCAGATCCGTTCACGGAAACGAAAGGAGACCCTTGAGGCCCCTGGAAACGTCCGACTTCGCAAAAAGAGGCAGCAAGCAAATCAGTGAACTGACGCGCTTACTGCCTCTTAAACTTTTTTCAACAAAAAGTTTGCCTCAATGCATTGGGATCCCTCGGCTGCACTCGGGATGACCCCGACGTTGCGTCGGGGTCATTTTTTTAGCGGATGAAATTTCCGGTGCTGCCGTGCTGCGTACCGATCCGATGCGTGCACGTAGCGCGTGGTCGTATCAAGTGATTCGTGACCGAGCAATACTTGGATGGCTGCGGGATTCGCTCCTGACTCTGCCAGGTACGTCGCAAAACCATGTCGGAAGCTATGTGCGCTGGTCGGCACGTTGATATTCAAACGCTGGCAATACTCTTTAATCTTCGCTTGCAAATAATTTTTGGAGACGCCTTTAAAGCTACTCTTGGCGTTGCGGCCACGCAAGGGTACGAAAAGATAGGGGAGTCGGTCAGTGCCACGCATTTTCATATATCGCCCGAGCTGAACCACTGCCCGCTCGGTTAAGTAGACGAAGCGTTCTTTTTTCCCCTTACCTTTTATAAAAATCTTGCCGCCGCGATAATCAATCTGA
>CAZQTS010000024.1:0-13643 GCA_964596475.1 uncultured Gammaproteobacteria bacterium | reverse complement strand
TGTTTATGGTCAAGATAATCGAGTTCCCACGCGATTCGTAGGAATAATTTTACGCCATCAAATTTTGAACTTGCTTTTCGAACGATGCTTACCTTGTATTGTTTCGATGTATAACTGGCTGCAAGAATAAGCTCTATGACCTCCATAAACATAGCGTCAATCTTTGCTCCCAGCGTGTATCGAGAGATGCGGGGAAATTGCTGGAGCAGTTCTTGCCAGATTTTATATCCTTCGCAAGCACGATGCAGGACTGGAAGTTCGTCGGCTAAACTCCGTAGGGGGGGTGTGTTACATTAAGAAACATATGAAAATTCAATTATCAACTTCATATTACGATATTGTATCTGTCGAAAATCTCATTGCAGCCTGGAAGGAGTTTCTGCCCGGCAAACGAAACAAGCGTGATGTGCAATTCTTTGCCCGGGACCTAATGCATAATATTATACAACTTCACGACTGCCTCGTGAACATGACATACGCACATGAGGGATATGAGAGCTTCAATATTTCTGATCCAAAGCCACGGCATATCCATAAAGCGAGTGTGCGAGACAGATTGCTCCATCATGCCATATATCGTCAGCTTTATCCGTTCTTCGACAGGAAGTTTATAGCCGATTCTTATTCATGCCGGGCGAACAAAGGGACGCATAAGGCAAATGAACGCTTCACTCGCTTGGCACGTCAGGTGAGCAAGAACAATACCAAAGCCTGCTGGGTGTTGCAGTGTGATATTAAAAAATTCTTTGCAAGTATTGGCCAGATAACGCTTATTGGTATTTTAGAGCAATACATACCGGACAAACAAATTATGTGGCTTATGAAAAACGTTATCAGGAGTTTTTCACTTGAGTATGGCAAGGGGTTGCCGCTTGGCAATCTGACCTCGCAGCTGTTCGTTAACGTCTATATGAATGAGTTTGACAGGTACGTGAAACATAACCTTAAAGCGCGGCATTACATTCGGTATGCGGATGACTTTATAATCTTGTCTCATGACAAGGAGACACTTGAAATACTCATTCCGTCCATTACAGAGTATTTGAGTGATATCTTGAAGCTATCGTTGCATCCGCAGAAGGTGCACATCAGAACACTTGGGTCAGGGGTTGATTTTTTAGGATGGGTTCACTTCGCGGACCATCGAATATTGAGAACAGCGACGAGGCATCGGATGCTCAAACGCATTACACAGCACCCGACAAATGAAACAGTGCAGTCGTATTTAGGCCTCCTTAAGCATGGAAATGCATATGGAATTCAGAAAGAACTGATGAATTACTACGGCTTGTTCAAACTTAAATAGTGACACGCCACAATCCCATTTTCGTGTCACTTTTGGCACTTTTTATAAAACCAGGGATGCTCGAGGTGCGTCGTCTGGTATGATGAAAACGTACTAGAAAAGCCTTGCAGGAGTTGATCCGGACGGTTCAAACTCGAGGTGGCCTCACGTATGTAACTATTCTTAATTGTGGGGTATACTTGAGGTACTGACACGGTCAGAACCCCATGTTTGACCACCTCATACATCGTCCCTCCTCAAAAAGGGTTCTTAAGATGCATCACCACCTTTCCGTTGGTGTGCTTGTGATTGGTGTTATCAGTGCTGTCATTGCGCTCAACGTGAATTTGTATACGAAGGGCTGGTACCCAAAGACCAGCGCCCAACAGCCGGTGTTCACCATGCGGTTTGTTGAGCCGGCGACTGACCGTCGCGAAGTTGCACCGCTTACCTTCTGGCCGCTTGCAATCCTTGAGCTTGAAACCCCCCACAACAGTGCAGCGCTTGACCGACTCGACTTCACACTAAATGGCACCTACAAGACCAATATGATGGCTGGGATGAGTCTTACGCTTGATGGTATTCAAGCTGGCTTGCCGCAAACCCCGCCCTTCGGAAGGGTTAGTTTTCCGCTGAACAATGTTGTGGTGGGCCCTGGTAGACACAGACTCGCAATAACATTGACGACGAATCCGGGGAGCAGTATCGCTACATTCGAGATCGCGGATCCAAAACTTTTCCTACATACTATCGCGGGCGACCAGGAGCTTGTGGTGCATACCGTTTGGCCGGATGCAAGCGGACGGCTCACCGTTGTTGCGCAGGGCAGCGTTGGTGCTTTTGCCAGGCGGGATACTCTGAGCGCGCCGACGTGGACAAACGTTTATCTTTATGGCGACGGAGAGGATTTTCGACTCAAACGTCTCGATTTTGTGGCAAACGAGGATATTCCCGGGGCGCGGCTTGATTTCTTTATTGAGAATCGTTTCATCGGAACCGCTCCTTTTGTCGGCTCAAAAGCTCGTATTGATTTTATGGATACGACGATCCGCATCCTGCGAGACAAGAATACGAAATTCAGGGTGCTGCTGGCCGAAGTCCCTCAAGGAGCACAGCCGCTCATACAGCTTACGGGCGTACACGCCGAAGGTTTTAAGTCGCACATCGGTTTTCGATCAAGGCCGCATCTTGACTTGTGGTGAGTCGTTCGGTAGCATGGTGACATGAGAAAAGCGATTTCATGCACCAGTCACGGCTGATACGGTTCGGCAGTATCAGTTTTTTAATTGGTGTTTTCATCGCAAGCGTCCTGCCGCACGGGTGGGCGGGAACCCTTGCGCCCCCGCTGCTGCTTGCGGCATTTTTGTGTTGCATCGCCACCGTGTTCATTCCCCGAAACCTTCTTCTTCCGGCCGTCGTATGTTGCGCTGCCGGATTTTTTCTATTCCAAGGGCGGCTCGCAGCACTTTCAGTTCCCGTCACAACTGAACAGGACTTTGCCGGCATGGTCAGGTTTGCTGACCATATCGCAAACAGCCAGCGGCTGACGGTCTTGTTGGAGCAAGCGACTACCCGGACTCGGGTGTTCGTCTATGTGTATCGTTATCCGTTGATTGAGGTTGGAAGTCGCATCTCGTTTCGCTGCTCCCTGCAGAGGGTGCAGCGCATGGGTTCTTTTGCCTTCGACATGTATGCGGCAGCGCGAGGGGTAACTGCACTCTGCCGCTATCCGTTGATCAAAGGGGTTGCGCGAACGCGGAGCGCATACGGCGGCCTCTTTGCGCTGAAAGATTTTATCTCCGCGCAGTTCAGTCGGGCGTTGCCGGAGCCGGAACATGGCTTTGTCCAGGCGATTATATTGAACCACGGCAGCGAGCTCTCCCCTGAAGTTCGCGAGAATTTTGCAAAAACCGGTTTGACCCATGTCATTTCCATTTCAGGGTTGCACATGAGCTTACTGGTGGTTGCAGTTGAGGCGATGCTGGTGTTTTTTGGTGCTGGCAGAAGGCTTCGCGTTGTCGTAGTTATGCTCCTCGTGTCAGGATACCTCATTCTCTTGGGCTTTCCGGCGCCGGCGGTGCGATCTGCAATCATGAGCATATTCTTTATCGGGGCGAAACTCGTGGGTCGTCCGTATGATGGCTGGCATGTCTTGGTGCTGGTTGCAGCAATCATGGTTGCTATGAATCCATTTATTTTGGTTTTCGATATTGGATTTCAGCTTTCTTTTTTGGCTCTCGCCGGTATTTCCTTAACCTCTGGTTTCTTTCGGCACCTCCTCTCGTGGCTGCCGACACGTTTTGGCTTGCAAGAGGTGGTCGCGGTGACGCTTGCTGCCCAGACCCTGCTCTGGCCGCTTTCGGCCTATTACTTCCAAGTCGTGTCGCTCATAGCGCCGCTCGCCAATGTCGCAATCATCATGCTTCTGGTGCCGCTCATGGTGCTGGCATTTCTTCTGCCGCTGTTCTCGCTTCTGCCTCCCGCGTATTTATTTATTAGCTGGCCACTTTTTTTCTTGGTGAAGCTCATGCTTGCGATAGCCGCTACCTCTGCCCGCATACCGTTTGCTTTTGTAACACTAGCACTGCCGCTGTGGTCCATGCTGCTTTCGTACCTTCTTATTGCCGGTGCCGTACTCTGGTACCGCCTGCAACAGCGTCATAGTGGATTGCGCACATGAGCATCAACGAGAGACAAGCTTATTGTGCCGTAGTGGGGTTATGCTCCCTTGTTCTCTTTATACTCATGCTTCATGTTCCGCTCCTCTCGGCAGAAGATTCGCTCGTTGTTTACTATCTTGATGTAGGTCAGGGAGACGCGACCTTAGTGCAATTGCCGGATAGTACCACCATGCTCATCGATGGCGGTCCGGACAATACCGTGCTCCACGAACTGGGCCGATTACTTCCCTGGTGGCAGCGCACGATTGATTACCTCATCATCACGCACCCGCATGTGGATCACTATAACGGACTCTTTGGTGTTGTTGAGAAATATCGCATCGGTCGAGTTTTTTTCAATGGCGAAAAGGGAACATCGCATTTCAGTCAACTCGTGAGCGAGATCCGCAGGCATCAGATTCCGCTCACGGTGGTTTCGGCAGGAGATACGTTCACCTTGCCCGGTGAGGTGAGGCTTGAATTTCTGTGGCCGAAACCGACCTATCCACAAAAGAGCGTTGACGCGCTGTCCCTGGCGCTTCTCATGACGCGGCACGATAGTGATTTCTTGTTTATGGGAGATGTGCCACAGGATGAGGAGCTCGAGATACTTCGCTTAAGGCCCACACTGCAAGCCGAAGTCTTAAAGGTCGGCCACCATGGAAGTTCCAGCTCATCCCATGCCTCGTTTCTTCAAGCAGTTGCGCCAGAACACTGCATTATATCTGCCGGTCGGAATAATCGGTATGGCCATCCGCACCGGCAGGTACTTCGCAATCTGGGCCGTGCACTGTGCCGTGCTTGGGTAACCTTTGAGCACGGCACCGTAAGCGCTACGACCCGCGGTGGGCAGCCCTTTCTGACTGCGGAGCTTGTAAAATAAGGCAGTTTAGAGTATACTAAGTATACTTCAATCATTAATCTGTACACTATGCCCGATAAAGCAAAAATTCTTATTGTTGAAGATGAAGAGATGCTTTCGACCATGTATAAGGTGAAGTTTGAGAATGAGGGATTCGAGGTGCTGACTGCACTGAACGGAGCCGACGGGATTGCGCTTGCGGAAAAGGAGACGCCTCGTATCATTTTGCTCGATATCATTATGCCCAAGATAGACGGTTTTGCCGTTTTGAAGAAATTGAAACAGAGTTCCAGGACCAAGGCGATTCCGGTGCTCCTGCTCACCAATCTTGGTCAGGATGAGGACATTTCGCGCGGCAAAGAATTGGGCGCGATAGGGTACCTTATCAAAGCCAACAACACCCCCTCTGAAGTCGTTACGAAGGTGAAAGGGTATCTCACGTAGGCGCCGCGTTATGCTTTCTGGAAATGAACTCATCCAACGTTCGGTCGTCCTCGTAAAACCCGATGGGGTCAAGCGGGGACTGGTCGGTGAATTAATCAGCCGTTTTGAAAAGGCTGGTTTTAAAATTGCTGGCTTAAAGATGGTCTGGGTAGACAAGAAGCTGGTTGATAAGCACTACCCCGAATCCCGTACCGAACTCATGCGTGCCATCGGTGAAAAGACCCTGGAGACCTATAAGAAGTACGGCAAGGATCCGAACGAAGATCTGGGCACCATGGATCCTGTTACGATTGGGAAAATGGTGAATAAGTGGAATATTGAATTTTTAAGCTCGGGCCCGGTCGTTGCCATGCTCCTTGAGGGTGTCCATGCCGTGGACAGCGTCCGCATGATTGTCGGTCATACGATTCCGGCTCTTGCGCAACCCGGCACGATCCGCGGCGATTATTCGATTGATTCGCCGGCGCTTGCCAATACCCAAAAACGGCCGGTCCGCAATCTCGTGCACGCGTCAGGCACCGACGAGGAGGCGCGGTACGAGGAAGAACTCTGGTTCAAGAAGGACGAGATTTTCTCCTATCGGCGTGCAGACGAGGACATCATGTTTTAGTAATTGTCCAGAAAAGCAGGCCTGTTGACCCCGTTAGAGACATGGCCTCTAACGGGGTTGACAACTTTTTATTAGGACGCTATAGTTAACGTAGCCTCATTCTTTGAAATATAAATTGGTTCTACAACAATTTGCTTAGGGATCCTTATATCGGCCCCCCGCTGTGGCGGAGTGTCTGCGGGAACCCACCTGACATTCAGGGGCAAATTTATATCGTCAAAGAATAGGCAGATGGTCACAAGACTTGGTCCTGCGACCACCAGAGTTCCAGTGGATCCACGCTGGAGGTCCTCGACCCGGTCTTGGTGCACACGGCAGCTATGCGAAATGGCTGTTTTTTTGTTATACTTAACAATACGGTATGAGACCATTTACCATTCGGTGGCTCTTGGGAAGTCTTGCGGCGGTAATTGTTTTTGTTGCGTCGCCACAGGTTCAGGTCTCCACGCTGTATCACCTTAGTATGCTCTCAATCCTCGTCGGGCTTACAAACGCCGCAGTGCCACAGCTTTCGAGCATGCTTTCGTTCTCACGAACCATGCTTACGGTAGGCCTGGTCACGCTTGCCGCAAACGCTTTTTTGTTCCATCTGCTCACCAGGTATAATTTTGGCCTCGCTATTGCGTCCTTTCAATCACTCGTCGTTACGGCACTAGCGGTGACCGCTCTCTCTTGGATCATGGCACTCGCCTTTCTTAACATTAAGCAATAAAAAAATGAACGCCTACCGAATTTTCATGGATAGCGTCAAGCTTTTTTACGTAAACGTCTTTGTGTACGCTGTTTTTCTAGAAACCTACGTGGTCGGTTATTTCTTTCAGCAAGATTACGGCCACGCGCTGCCGTACCTCACCCTTATTATCATGGGCGTGTTTACCTTTCTCATTGTTATGGTGTGGATGAATGTCGCTCATGTATGGTATCTTTCCACGAAGACGGCGCAGGATATGCTCCTGCGAAGCCTGATTTCAGAACTTCCCTTTGTCGTACTCCTTTTTCTGGTCTGGGTTACCATGATGCGTATACCGGGCGCGTATGCTGACACGCGCGGACTCGTCTATCTTTTTTGGTGGTACATGGTGACTTTTCCGACCATCATGGTTCTCGCCAAATCGCATAAGGAGAAAGCGCACTCGTAACCCCGGTCATAAGGAACTCCCGTCCGCCTGCGCTTTTACCTTACTACGCATGGTCTTGAGGCAGGAGGTACAGATATAAATCCGCACACCATTGACAACGCGCCGTTGCAGGTTTAACATGACACGACGTTTGGTTGCGATATTCGAGTGACTGCGGCTCTGTACCGTGCGCGGAGTTCGCTCACAGATTGAACACATGCGGGCCATGAGAATGATAAAAGTATGAAATTATGCTTATGGTGTGCAAGGGGGAAGACTACGTGAAATATAGAATTTTGTCAACCCCGTTAGAGAGATGTTTCTAACGGGGTCAACAGTCCGCGCATAATTTTTTTCTACAATGTTTTTTCAGCTCATCGAAACCAATATCGGGCTGGTCATAGCGTTCCTGCTCTCGATTGCGATCGGCATTAGCATTCATGAGTTTTCGCACGCGTTGGCAGCGTATCTCATGGGCGATACTACGGCGCGCGATGCGGGACGGCTCACGCTCAATCCGTTGGCGCATCTGGATCCGCTCGGATCGTTCATGTTGCTCTTTGCCGGCTTTGGATGGGGCAAACCAACGCCGTACAATCCCCACCAGTTGCGTTTTTTGAAATGGGGACCGGCGCTTGTTGCGATCGCCGGACCAGCTTCAAATCTTATTGGCGCAGCAGGTAGTATTGGGTTGCTTGCCCTCATTCGTCCCTACCTTTCCGGGGAAAACCTTCTTGTGCTGTTTTTGGGCACACTTTTTTTGGTGAACGTGATGCTCATGCTCTTTAATTTGATCCCCATACCGCCGCTTGACGGATCACAGCTCTTATTCAGCGTGATACCTGCCCGTTTCGAGAATCTTAAGTATTTTTTGGCTCGGAACGGGCCCATTGTGCTGATCGCCCTCCTCATTATGGATAATTTCGTTGGTGTCGGTTTCTTTGGCTCAATCTACCGGTACTTCTTAAATATCATTGCCCGGTTCTTATAACGGGTAGAAGTCTTGAGCCCGTTAGAGGTTTTTACCTCTAACGGGCTTGACCACAGCTCGCCCGTATGCTATTCTTGCGGCACGATAATCCTTAATTGTAAGGATTTCTTTCATCGGATATCCTTATTTTTTTTCACCATGCCATCGGCAAATCAATTACTGAAGGGAACGCGAAAAAGAGCCCGGCGCAAGTCAAAAACGCCTGCCCTGCAGACAACACTGAACACGCTGCTGCGGCGGCGGAGCGTGCTGCCCAAGGGCAGTCCCTTTAAACGGGGGGTGTGTGTTAAGGTAACCACTATGACGCCGAAGAAGCCGAACTCGGCCCTGCGGAAGATCGCTCGCGTCCGGCTTTCAAATGGTGTTGAGGTCACGGCGTATATTCCCGGGATTGGTCACAACCTGCAGGAACACTCAATCGTATTGATCCGCGGCGGGCGGGTTAAGGACCTGCCCGGCGTGCGCTATCATATTGTGCGGGGAGTGTATGATTCGCAAGGCGTATCCAACCGCAAACAGGGTCGCAGTTTGTACGGCGCGAAAACAGAGAAGGTAACCGTGAAGTAGTATGCGTGGACGACAGGTGCCTAAACGCAGTGTTGCGCCTGATCCAAAATTCGGTCGTGTTGATATTGCGCGGCTCATCAATCGACTCATGCACGCCGGCAAGAAAACAGTCGCGCAAAAAATTGTCTATGGCGCGTTTGAGGGGCTTTCAAACATGACGAAGCAGGATCCCCTGGAAATTTACGAGAAGGCCATGCAGAATTTGGCGCCGAATCTTGAGGTGAAGGGCAGACGGATTGGCGGCGCTAACTATCAAGTGCCGGTCGTGGTAATCGGTGAGCGAAAAAATATCTTGGCGCATCGCTGGCTGCTCGAAGCAGCTCGCAAGAAAAAAGGAAAGCCGATGGCGCAGAAACTCGCGGAAGAGTTACTCGCCGCCTCACGCGGTGAGGGGGATGCCATGAAGAAGCGAGAGGATGTTCAGCGCATGGCCGAAGCCAATAGAGCCTTTGCCCATTTTGCCTAGCGGGCCGGTACGTGCAAAATGTAAAGTGAAAAGTTTAAATTGAAAGTTGAAAGTGGAAAAACCCAGACCTGAAGTTACTATTTTGCACCACACTCCCGCAGTACAAGATTTCTAAACTTTTAACTTGCAACTTAAACTTTTCATTTTTAACTTTTAATTTTCCTGATGCCCCGACAATACCCCCTAGAAAAGACGCGTAATATCGGCATCATTGCTCACATCGATGCCGGCAAGACTACCGTAACTGAACGGATTCTTTTTTATACCGGCAAAAAGCACAAGATGGGCGAAGTCCATGAGGGCGAAGCAGAAATGGACTGGATGGCCCAGGAAAAGGAGCGGGGGATTACGATTACCTCTGCCGCAACCACGTGTTTCTGGAAAGCGCCGGCATGGCTTTCCGGCGGCGATTGCCGCATTAACATTATTGATACGCCCGGCCACGTCGATTTTACCGCTGAAGTCGAACGGTCACTGCGTGTTCTCGACGGCGGGATAACTGTTTTTGACGGCGTTGCCGGGGTCGAGCCCCAGTCGGAAACCGTCTGGCGGCAGGCCGACAAGTACCAGGTGCCGCGGCTTGCCTTTATCAATAAAATGGACCGAATTGGCGCTGATTTTTATGCTGATCTCAAAGCAATTCACGAACGATTGACTAACAACGCACATCCCATTCAATTACCCATCGGCGCTTCAGAAACCTTCAAGGGCATTATCGATCTGTTCACCCGTAAAGCGATTTATTTCCTTGATGATGAGGGCAAAAAATTTGAGGAACGCGAGGTTCCTCCCGACATGCAAGAGCTCGTCGAGCGCTACCGGGGGTTACTGATCGAAGCTATAGCGGCTCATGATGAAAAAATGATCGACCAGTACGTTGCCGATAAGGAGAAGATCCCCATAGATGAGCTCAAACGAGTAATGAGATCCATTGTGATCACCGGAGATTTCGTGCCAGTGCTGTGCGGTTCGGCGCTCAAGAACAGAGGGATTCAGCAGCTCCTGGATGCAGTGACCGCGTACCTGCCATCGCCGCTGGATTTGCCTGACGTCACCGGCATGGACGTGCGCGACCGATCGAAGGTCATTACCCGGAAGGCATCCGATGACGAACCGTTCACTGCACTTGCCTTTAAAGTTGCCACGGACCCTTATGTGGGACGATTAACCTTTGTTCGTATTTACGCAGGGACCTTGCAGGCTGGCTCGTATGTGTACAACAGCTCGCGGGACCGCAAGGAGCGCGTCGGCAGAATTCTCCTGATGCATGCAAATCACCGCGAGGATATTAAGGAAGCTTACGCCGGCGACATTATTGCCGTCGTCGGTCTGAAAGAGACCTTTACCGGCCACACCCTGTGCGACGAAGACCATCCGATTTTGCTTGAGCATATTGTCTTCCCGGAACCGGTCATACGGGTTGCGATAGAACCTAAGACCAAACAGGATCAGGAACGCATGGGCATGGCGCTGGCGAAACTTTCGGAAGAGGATCCGACGTTTCGCGTGAGCACCGACGACGAAACGTTGCAGACGATCATCGCAGGCATGGGCGAGTTGCATCTTGAGATTATCGTTGATCGCATGAAGCGTGAGTTTAAGGTGGAAGCCAATGTGGGAGCGCCCGAGGTAGCCTACAAGGAGACGGCGACGGCTGAAGCGTTTGCCGAGGGGAAATATATCCGTCAGTCCGGCGGCCGCGGGCAATACGGTCACTGCTGGTTGAAGGTGCGGCCGCAGTCGCGCGGTAAAGGGTTTGAATTTATTGACGGCATCAAGGGCGGGATCATTCCCAAGGAGTATATTGGACCGATTGAAAAGGGTGTGCGCGAATCGATGGAAAACGGCGTCATCGCCGGCTACCCGGTCATTGACGTGCAGGCAGAGGTATATGACGGTTCGTTCCATGAGGTTGATTCGTCTGAAGCGGCGTTTAAGATTGCTGGCTCAATGGCGTTCCGCGAGGCATTCAAACGAGCGCGTCCCGTGGTGCTCGAACCCATCATGAAGACCGAGGTCTTAACTCCGGAACAATTCATGGGCGATGTCATCGGGGATATCAATGCGAAGCGCGGTCAGGTCAACGACATGACCGATCGGACGAACATTAAAGAAATCCACGCAACGATCCCGCTCGCCGAACTCTTTGGCTACGCGACCACGCTGCGCGGCATGACCCAAGGCCGGGCCAGCTTCAATATGGAGTTTTCGCACTATCAAACAGTGCCACAACACATCGCACAAAAAATTATTGAAGGGGAGCGAAAGTAATGTCAGTGGTACAGCACCTAGAAACAGTCCTGAATCTCATTGCCGAAACCGGCGACCGATGCATCGTGATTCACGAGCGCTACGACCCTTTCGTAGTGATGAGCCTTCACGAGTATCGGGCGTTGCTTAAGGCCGCAGTGAGCAAGGCTGCGCCAGAGAGCGAGCGTGCATTGCTTGATAAAATCAATCAGGACATTCGCGCCTTTCGACGAGCGCAGGCAGACCACATGGCAGAGTATGACCTTGAACAGTTTCGGATAGAGACCAGGCACAGACGTGCGACGCACAAGCGCGCGCCATCAAAAGAATCGCCGGCACGAACCCCTGCCATGAATTTGCCGGTTGTTGCGCATGACGAGGCGCACGAGTTTCATTTGGAGCCCCTTGCTTAGTGGCTTATCTTAGCCAAATTTCTATCTTATGGTAAGAAAAGTCCTCACCCTTGCAAAAAAAAAGAAATGTGGTATACTCGCTAAGCACAATTCACAAAAATAATAAAAATAATAAGCAATTATAACTAAAGAGCACGTATGGCAGAAGTTTTTGATAGATCTAAACCGCACGTTAACGTCGGTACCATCGGTCACGTTGACCATGGCAAGACGACCCTCACGGCCGCCATTCTTAAGGTTATGCGCGCGGCTGGCAATAAAGCGCAGGATAAGAACGTTGATCAGATTGACGCAGCGCCGGAAGAGCGCGAGCGCGGCATTACCATTGCAACGGCGCACGTCGAGTATGAAACAAAGAGTCGTCACTACGCGCACATTGACTGCCCGGGACACGCAGACTACGTCAAGAATATGATCACGGGTGCTGCGCAGATGGACGGCGCTATTCTGGTTGTCAGCGCAACAGACGGTCCCATGCCGCAAACCCGCGAACATATTCTCCTGGCGCGTCAGGTGGGCGTACCGTATATCATTGTGTTCATCAATAAAGTTGATCAGGTGAATGAAAAGGAGCTCGTCGATCTCGTGGAAGAGGAAATCAGGGATCTTCTGAAGCGCTATGAATTTCCAGGCGACACGACACCGATTATTCGCGGGTCGGCGCTTAAGGCGCTCGAGAATCCGACCGGCGAGGATGCGAAGCCGATCGTGGAGCTGATGGATAAAATTGACGAGTATATTCCGGTTCCCAAGCGCGATGTTGATAATCCCTTCCTGATGCCGATTGAGGATATCTTCTCAATTGAAGGGCGCGGCACGGTTGTGACTGGCAGAATCGAACGCGGCATTGTGAAACTCAACGACGAGGTTGCCATTATCGGTTTGCGAGACACCCAGAAGACCACCGTGATCGGTATCGAAATGTTTAACAAGCAGCTGACCGAGGGACGTGCGGGCGACAATGCAGGCGTCCTCTTGCGCGGCGTGAAAAAAGATCAGGTTGAGCGCGGTCAGGTTGTTGCGAAACCGGGCACCATCACGCCCCACACTGAATTTACCGGAGAGGTGTATGTCTTAAGCAAAGAGGAAGGTGGTCGTCATACGCCGTTCTTCAAAGGATATAAGCCGCAATTCTATATTCGAACAACGGACGTCACTGGAGAAGTCACTCTTCCGCAAGGTTCGGAAATGGTCATGCCGGGCGATACGGTTACTCTGACCATTAAGCTGATCTCGCCGGTCGCCCTTGAAGAGAAACAGCGGTTTGCGATTCGCGAGGGCGGCAGAACGGTTGGCGCCGGTGTGGTAACTAAGATTCTCAAATAAACCTAGGGCCCCCTCTTTCCGGAGGGGGCTTTCCAGAAACTCGCACTATGGCCACGACCGAGAATCAAGAGCAGTCACGGATCCGGATAAAGATTAAGGCGTATGATCACAAGATCATTGATCAGTCGGTGCGCACCATTATTGATACCGCATTACGCAGCGGAGCGAAGGTGGTGGGGCCAGTCCCGCTTCCCACTGAAAAGACGAAATACACGGTGCTCCGTTCAACGTTCGTCCACAAGAACGCTCGGGATCAATTCGAGATGCGGGTGCACAAGAGACTTATCGACATCATTGAACCAGCGCCAAAAACAATCGACGCCTTGACCAGCCTGAATCTGCCAGCGGGCGTGGATGTGGAAATAAAAATGTAGCGTTAACCAAACGATTCTCTATAGCTTAACCGTCCGATGAAGCTTTAGCGAAGGCGGACGAAGTGAGTATCAGAGAATCGCGAGGTAGGGAGAAAATCATTTCAGCGAACATTAATGAACGACGGTACAGCCGATAGGTGACCATGATAAAAACCGTGATTTTGTCCTTAACTTCTGCAAGTTAAATCGTGTAAGTACAGAGTCATGGTTTTTAAAAATAACAAGAATTTGTGAAGGTCATATTGGGTAAAAAATTACAGATGACGCAGCGCTTCAA
>CAZQTS010000023.1:3971-14356 GCA_964596475.1 uncultured Gammaproteobacteria bacterium | reverse complement strand
GGAGCGTTTTGTCAGTAGCTTCTTTTCTGAAAATCAGGAGCACCCCGACGAGCGAGGCCAGACTTACCACAAGCGCCGCAGCCAACGAGTAGAAAAGAGTTGTAATTGAAGTCGTTATCATGGATCAGCGCACTATAGCATTGCCCGGGAAACGAATCAAGAACGCTGACGTATCGCGAAGCGATACAAGAAAAAAGCGGCAATAATAAATAGAATGCTGATGTATTGCGAAAGGCGAAGCGACAAAATCATCGGCATCGGATCGACGCGCAAAAAATCAACAAAAAAACGAATCAGACTATAGCCAAATAAATATAATGCGGTACTTACGCCGGGCTGTACTTGCTTTCTGCTTTGCCTCCACAAGAAGAAAAACAGCAGTAGACTAAGCAGGGACTCATAAAAAAAAGTCGGATGGAAATAAGAAAATTGCTCGAAACCGGCAACACGGTTTACCGATTCAATAAAAATTGCCCATGGCAGCGCGGTAGGCCCTCCGTAAAGTTCCTGGTTAAAAAAATTTCCCCAGCGACCAATGGCCTGACCCAGCGGTACGCCGACAACCACACAATCAAGAACCCAAAGGGGGTGTAACTTGTGCAACCTGCTGAAGATGTAAATCGTTGCAATCCCGGCGACAATCGCTCCCTGTATCGCAATGCCGCCATGCCAAATTTTTAAAATCTCCGACGGCTGTTGCGAATAATAACCCCACTGAAAAACAAAAACATGCCAGAGCCTGGCCCCCACAAGACCAACCGGCACCAAATAAAAAGCGAGATCAGTAAAGATTTTGTCCGAAGGAAATTTTCGCAGATAGAGCGATCGCGCCACCCCGTACGCAGCAAGGATGGCGACCAGCATAAAAATGCTGTACCAGTAAATCTGCGCAAAACCCAAATCGAGCGCAACGCGCTGCGGAATAATGCCGCTAAACCACATATCCTGATTTTTTAGGATGGCGTGCTCGTGGCAAAAAATGCTGCGAGGCGCTCGCCAAGAGTTGTCCAATCATTAACAATCTGGCTGTTCAGCACGATGCTCGGCGTCGAATTGATGCCTTTGGAATCGCCCAACGCCATATCGCCTCGCACGGTCGAGGTCTTGGCGCGAGACTTATAGCAC
Source organism: uncultured Gammaproteobacteria bacterium (assembly GCA_964596475.1). Taxonomy (GTDB): domain Bacteria; phylum Patescibacteriota; class Patescibacteriia; order UBA1558; family 2-01-FULL-52-15; genus CAZQTS01. The sequence continues at coordinate 13,231 of CAZQTS010000023.1, read as the reverse complement.
GCCTTAAAAGATTCCATGTTCAAACCCAGCTGCTGTGCGTATGTATTGAGATCGCCGTTGGTCAAACGCGCCTGATTCTCGTACAGAAGATCGTGGTATTCCCAGAATTTTCCCTGATCATTCGCGCACTCCGACGCAAGCGAGGCGTTAAAAGCGAATGGGTGAATTTGGGTCAATGGAAAGTGATAGTACTTCCAAAAAATACGCTCGCCATACTTCTCCTGCAGCTGCTTAAAAACCGGATAGGCCGCGCCGCACGCCGGACATTGGAAATCGCCAAATTCTTCAACGACTACCTGCGCCTTCGGATTCCCCTTGGTGGGCCTGCTTGGTTTGGGATCGTTATAGGAGGGTGTGCACGCTGTCGCAATGAACAGCAACAGAACAAGCAGTGCAATTCGCTGCATACTATTGGAGGAGGGCGTCAAGCATGGGCTTTATCTCCTCGAACGGCAAGGCGCCTGCCAGGTATTGGCCGTTCACGAAGGTGCCTGGTGTGCCGGAGACACCGCCTGCAATCCCATCCTGATAATCCTGCTCTATGCGCGCCGCATACTTGCCACTGTCTAGACATTCATTAAACTTGCCCGTGTTCAATTTCAAATCGACGGCCGCCTTTTTCATGGTATCAGGGCTCATGTTCTGCGCCTTATTGAGCTCAAAGAGCTTATCATGCATCTCCCAAAACTTGCCCTGTTCATTGGCGCACTCGGATGCTTCAGCCGCTTTTTGCGCTTGCGCATGAATGGCGCGCAGCGGGAAATGACGGTACACGAGCCGAACGTTGCCCTTATAGTCTGCCAGAATCTTCGTCATCGTATCATGAAACCGCGCACAGAACGGGCACTGAAAATCACTATACTCAATCATGGTGACCTTCGCATTTTTATCGCCTCGGATATGATCGCTTGCTCCCACTGGTGCAATCTTTGACGGGTCACCCTCCGGCGGCCGCGGCTGATTTGGTTGGGACGGCTGGTTTGCAACGCCAGACGTGCCGCCAGACGTGCCACCCTGCTTGACGCTTCCGGATTGTTTACCGAGCAAAAAAACGCCTCCGAGCACCGCAACTACTGCAACGCCGGTAATCATGCCCGTGATAAAACTTTTCTTTTCTGCTGGTTTTCCTTCAAACATAAAAAAAATTAAATTAGTTTGTTAACAGTAGTGAACCCACTATATCACAGGCTCCGGATATATTCAATGGCCTTGTAGAACGCCTGATCTACTTCAGGGCTATATCCTTGAGAAAAAAGCTCGCCGTTGATAAAAAAAGTTGGGGTGCCGATAAGCCCAAGGGTCCGTCCCAGTTCCACATCTTCAGCTACCCGTTTCTTATGTTTGCCGGTTGCATAGCATTCGTTGAACACCGTGAGATTCAGCCCAATGTCCTTTGCAACCGTCCGGTAGAAAGCATCGGCAAGACGATCCTGATGGGCAAAGAGTTCGTCGTGGAATTGCCAGAATTTCCCTTGCTCAAAGGCGCACTGCCCTGCCTCTGCTGCGCTCTGTGCACGCGGGTGAATCGAGTTGAGCGGAAAATCCTTGTAGACGAATCGCACATCATTCGAGTATTTCGCAAGCATCCTCTTGATAAACGGCTGGGCCTGAAAACAGAAGGGGCATTCAAAATCTTCGAACGCGACAATGGTCACCTTGGCGTCCCGCGGACCAAGGCTCGGATCATCCCCGCGCTCGAGCAAATCAATGCGCGCATCCTGCTTGAAAAATTCGAGAAACTCCGATGCCGTGGCTTTCCCCGATGTAACATCACGGTACACTTGCGAAACGCGAACGGCAAAAATGACGCTGAAGATCCCGATGAAGAGAAAAATGACGATTAAAAATCTCCCCCACCAGCGCTGATACCAGTGCTTCTTTCGGCGGGCATAGAGAGAGGTTTCTATCCGTTCTTGTAAACTTCGCGTGGGCATGGCACGCACTTAGTATATATCATTTCTGCTCAAGGAGCTACGCGCTCCGCCATAACATGATGAACAAGATTTAAGAGTTTTGCTTCTGACCACGCAGGGCCCATCAGCTGTAAACCAATCGGCAAATGGTCGATGGTGCCGGCTGGATAAGAGACTGCCGGTACGCCGACCAGATTTGCAGCCACCGTATAGATATCCGAAAGATACATAAGCAGCGGGTCAGACTGCTTCTCTCCGAGCTTAAATGCCGGCGTGGGCGATGTGGGACAGAGGACCGCGTCAACCTGCCCAAAGACGCGCTGAAAGTCCTCATATAAAAGACGCCTCACCTTTGCTGCATGCGCGTAGTATGCGTCATAATATCCGGCTGACAGAGCATAGGTCCCCAGCATGATGCGTCGCCTGACCTCTGCACCAAACCCCTTGGTGCGATTGTTTAGGTACGCTTTCTCAAGCGTCTCCCCTGTTCCGTGCACCCCGTACCGCAAACCGTCGAACCGCGCCAGATTCGCACTCACCTCGGAGGACATGATGATGTAATAGGCGGCGAGCGCATAGGGCAGGCGAGGAATCGTCACGGTGACAAACTTGATGCGAGGAAACGCCTTGTATTGTTTTCGCGCGCGTTCCTGCAAGTCGAAGATCACGCGCTCGCCTTCGGGCCAGTACTCCTTCGGTAGACCGATTGTGAGTGCTGGCAAGGGCTTACTGATTAATGAAACGTAGTCAGGCACTGCTTGATCATGGGCGGTTGCATCGCGGGCATCATGCCCGGCCATTTCGGAAAGAAGCAGGGCGCAATCATAGGCGCTGCGCGAAAAAATGCCAACCTGATCAAGGGATGAAGCCATCGCAATCAAACCGTACCGCGATATCCGTCCGTAGGTCGGCTTAAAGCCAATAGTGCCGCAAAACGATGCTGGCTGGCGGACGGACCCGCCCGTATCGGTGCCCAGGGCAACCGCCGTATAACCCGCTGCCACGGCGACTGCGCTACCGCCTGACGATCCGCCGGGAACCCGAGTGGGGTCATAGGGATTTTTCACTGACCCGTATGCGGAGTTTTCGTTCGATGAGCCCATGGCAAACTCATCACAGTTCGTTTTGCCGACAATAACCATGCCTGCATCAACCAAACGTTTGACCGCCGTTGCGGTATAGGGCGGCACATAATTTTCAAGAATGCGTGACCCGGCCGTGGTTCGCAGCCCTTCGGTAACCAAGACATCTTTGACCGCGATGGGAATGCCGGTAAGCTCCGAAGTCTTCCCGCGCGCGATGCGCGCATCAGCTGCTTTGGCCTGCTCAAGTGCGCGATCGTTGATGGTAATAAAAGCGTTGAGCGTATCGCGTTTTGCTGCCACAAGCGACGCCTGCACCAGTTCGACCGAGGAGAATTTCTTTCTCCGAAGTCCCTTCGCAAGCTCCTGTATGGTCGCGTTATTTCCCATCATCCGAAAAAATACTGCGCGTCACCAAGAGGCCGTCACGGAAATTGTCTGATGCGAGCATCTGATTTCGACGCTGAAATGATTCCTTCTTGTCTTCGCGAAGCTTTGGCAGGGCTTCGGCGTCAGTTACAAAAGGAGCAACGCCTTCGGTGTTAACCTCGGAAAGCCGATCAATATACTCAAGAATCCTTCCCAGTTCGGAAACGGCCTTGCGTTTTTCCGCAGGGGTTAGATGGAGACGCGCAAGCGCTGCAATCTTTTCTACTTCAGCCTGTGTGATTTTTTTGGCCATCAAAAAGTCATTATATCAGAATGCAGCTTCAAAACCTAACGTTTTTCTCGCAAAAGGTTCATAAGTTCCTGGTAGCGTATGGTCTTGATCCCTAGTTTTTTTGCCTGATCAAATTTTGATCCCGGCTTTGCGCCGACCACGACATAATCGGTTTTTTTGCTCACTGCAGAGCTTATGACGCCGCCCGCACTTCTAATCTTTTCCGCGACCTGCTCACGCGACTCTTCCAAGGTTCCTGTGATGACAAAACTCTTGCCAGAAACTCTCGGCGCTGCTCGCGCAACCCTTACGGTAATACTCTCGACGCCGTGATCCGAAAGCGCTTGCAGGAGCTGCTGGTTCCGCTTGCTCGCAAACCAGGAAGCGATGCTCCGCGCTACCACAGGCCCGATTTCCGAAATGCGCTCAAGGGTCTCATGTGATGCGTTCGCGAGCGTTTTCATGTCTTTGAATTGCCGGGCAAGAACCTGCGCAGTACCCTCGCCCACGTGACGGATGCCGAGGGCGTAGAGGAATTTCGGCATCGTAACGCGCTTTGCATTGTTGATTGCCGAAACGATTTTTGCCGCTGATTTTTCTGCGAACCGCTCAAGAGGGGTCAAATCGTCTTCGGACAGAGAAAAAAAATCCGACGCCCGTCTCACTAGTCCTGCCTGCATGAGCTGTTCTACAATCTTATCTCCCAAGCCCTCGATATTGAATCCTTTTTTGCTTACGAAATGAATCAAACCCTCCCGTTCCTGCGCAAAGCACGACTTATTTGTGCAGTAATGCGCCACCTCGCCGGGCGGGCGCACAACCTTCGAACCGCAGATCGGGCACTTTTTGGGGAAATGAAAAATTTTGTTGCCGGTTCGCAGATTTTTCAGCACCTGCACCACTTCAGGGATAATATCGCCGGCTTTCTGCACAATCACGGTGTCGCCGATGCGAATGTCAAGCCGATGCATCTCGTCCTCGTTATGCAGAGTGGCGCGCTTAACCGTCGTGCCCGCAAGCCGCACCGGCTCAAGCTCGGCAACCGGCGTGAGCGCACCGGTTCTGCCCACCTGCACGACAATGTCTTGGACCTTCGTGGTTCCCTGCTCGGCTGGAAACTTGTAGGCGATCATCCACCGGTCTGCCTTACCAACACTGCCCAGCTGCTTTTCTTGGTGTAAGTCGCTTACGACGATGACAGCGCCATCGGTATTGTACGGCAACTCCTTGCGCTTCTTTTCCCACTTTTTAAGAAACCTGGCAACATCCGCAAGCGTTCCCGCTGATTCGCTGTATCGACTCGTCTTAAAGCCAACTTTGACTGCGATGTCGTGAGCCTCCCCATGGGTCTTTTGTCCCAAGTCGGTAATGACTTCAAAAATGAAGCAATCAAGCTTCCTCTGTGCAGTGATCCGAGGGTCCAATTGCCGGATCGAGCCGGCGGCAACGTTTCGCGGATTCGCAAAGAGCGGCAGCCCTTGTTTTTTCTGTTCGCGGTTCAGATGTTCAAACGCTTTCTTCGTCATGACCGCTTCGCCGCGCACTTCAATCGTGCGCGGCGGTTTCTTTAATCCAGAAAGCTCCAGTCGCAATGGGATACTTTCAATGGTCTTGAGATTCTGCGTGACATCCTCCCCCACCTGTCCGTCACCGCGCGTCGCCCCGCGGGTAAAAATCCCGTTCTCGTAGGTGAGCACTATTGAGAGACCGTCAAACTTAAGTTCACAGTAGTAACCATTGATGGGGCTTCCGAGAATCTTGGTGTTGCGCTCTTCCCAGTCGAGAAGATCCTGCTGCGTAAACGCATCCTCAAGGGACAGCACCGGTTTTGAATGAACCACCTTTGCAAATTTTTCGAGCGGCTTGCCGCCCACGCGCTGGGTTGGGGAATCAGGTGTAACTAGATCGGGGAACTGACGCTCCAGCTTGGCAAGTTCGTACTTGAGGCTGTCGAGGGCTGCTTCAGAAATTTCCTGCTTATCGAGCACATGGTACAAATACCGATGCCGATTGATCTCGTCTTTTAGCCTTTCGATGCGTTGTTTTGCTTCGTTCTTGGTCATGGTTACGGAACAATGCTCGTACAATTGCAGCAAGCGCCTTGCGTGATGCAGCTGTTCGCCGCGCCGCTATCGCAAATTTCAACGGTGCCGAGGCTATTTGACGGGTTATTATTGACGATGCTATCACCACACAGCGTTAACCTGCATGCGGTAGTGCATGCATCGTTATTCTCCGCATCACCATCATCGCATTCCTCGGTAAAGGTAATGCCGTTGAATGAGCCATTATCAGTTACTGCATCGCCGCAATAGGGATTACGACAATTTTTGCGGCAGGTCAATGGCACGATGTCGCTGTTGCCAGCACCAAGGTCGCACTCTTCATTACCACTGTTGTAACCATCCCCAACGCCGTTCGGTTGTTGTCTGGTGCCGTCTGCACAAAAGGTTCGACCATTGCAGAGGGCATTACATGAGCCGGCATCGGTCTGACTTATCGGCGTAGCTGTTTCCCCGCCTGTTGTTTCAAGCGCACAAAAGGCAGCCGGGTTTGCCGTATTACAGGCGATGCCTCCTTGCGCAATACACTCTTGGTCATTGCTGCATGGTTTGGTGCTGCCGCCATCACAAAATCCGCACATCGAACCGTACGCCAGTGTGGTGATTGTCTTTGTATCCTTAATCAGACTTTCTTCAGAAAACACGACGTAATTGAAAATTCCTGACAGGACGTCCTTCCAGAGCGTCCGCACGCTCACGCGTGTTTCGGATTCGCGATACGTGCCGGCAGTCTTAACCTCGACCTGCGATGGGATAGAAGCGCTGTTTGTGACCATGATAATTTTTTTCACCGGCACGTCAAGAGAACGGAAGGAAATTCGATAGAATTTACTTGAATTAACCGCGATATTAACTGAATTATTAGTCGGCACCAGATCCGACGCGCAGCGAAAATGACCGGTTGCGGTGTCTTTTGAGGACGGATCAACGCATCCGCACACGTCAATCTGCGTGACCGGCTGTTCGGGTTCCAGGGTTTGTGCGGAAATCGGCGTGTAGGTGATCTCAAGTTTTGCACTTGCGGTTTGCGGGGAGCAATCGCCGACATACCAATCAATATTCAGTTGCGAAATGCCGGTATCAACCGAAGCCTGTCCTTCCTTGGTCGGGTCATAAATATCACTAAAGACCGGGGAATTGCGCGGTATATCATAGGCCGTGAAATCTCCTGATGAGATCACTGCGGACGTATACGTGTAAGTCCGCTCCGGGTCACCGAGTGCCGCAAGGCACGTCCCGCCGCCGCAGTCTGCATCGGTCTGACACTTTGCTCCTGGTGTTGGGCCGCCAGAGCAGCGCGGCACGCAGCGTTCTGCGGTTCCACCATCCTCTGCAGAACACTGGTCAAGCAAGCCATTCAAACTGGTAAAAAAAGTGGGGTTACCGCACGTGCCGTTCGTACTGACTGGGTCACAATTTGCATCGACCGTACAGGAAATCGATTGATTCAAACTGCACGTTCCTCGCTTTCCAATCTTTAAGCGCCACAGCGAGCGCTCTAAACCGCTCTCGGCACTGTAGTGGCTTATGATACCGTTGTCCGCGTAGCGCGTATTGCGAATTTCATTAAGGAGTACGAGACTTAAATAAATTGTAGAAAGCGCAATCGCGGCAAGGATAATAAGCGCAATGACCAGAAGTGATCCCTCATGATTCTGCGACATTTTTTTTGCAATGCGATGCGCGTGCATGGTCAGAAATTATATATGCGCGACGAGACGGCGGTCTGAAACGAATAGGTTTGCTGCGATTTGCCTCGTCCTCCTTGAACGGTCATACGAACTATCGTCAATGGATGATAGGTCTGTGCAGGAACAACATCAGCGCCGAGCGGATTCACCGTAGGATAACTATGGAACTCGACCGCAGTTATTTTCAACGTGCTCTGCGTATTTAAATCAGTCCAAGAGGGCGATGCGGGCGCGCAAGGCGTAGCGCTGTAGTCTTTGCAAATTTTTAAAATAAGCTGGCTCGGTGCATCATCAAATCGAATATGTACCGCGCGTCCGTCTGCAGCGCGCAGGCAAATATATTTATGATCAATCGCGGGACTGGCTGCGGTACAGCTATAATCAATGGCATTCATGCGCACTTCGCGGGACACCAGTTCCATAAGATAATTGCCGTCGTTGAGGAGGCGTTGCGCGATCGCGGCGCGACCCTGTGCGGTCGTGTACCCAATGAAAATAGCCGCAATCACCACGAAGGCGAGCGCAAAAATTCCAGCGGCCACCACCATCTCGACAAGACTATACCCATCATGATTTCGGACGCTCATAGAAAAGCGATTGTCTTTTTGATTATGTTGCCCTCCATCCGTCCGCCCTGGGCGGACGGATGGAGGGCTCTTCAAATAATACTGTCGGCGGAGCCGACTCCTCTCATAAAGAACCTGCCCAGATACCTTGCGGCAAGCCGCAAGGTCAGGTTCATTTCCAAAATGCATATCAGTTGCGCCAATTATACAGTCGTTCTTTTGCATCAATCTCGAGCGTTTTATTGCCGCGGCGCCATACCACCTGCGCGTCCGCAAGTATCCCAATCTTTGTCTGGCCGAGAGGACAGAGCATGCTCGGCGCGTCACCGTCAAAAATCACCGCCTCGGTCGTTCCGCTGAAACAGATTGGTTTAAGTATAATGCGGCGGTAAAAAATCGTTGCCGGATCGGAGGAGGCGGTTGCCTGATAATAGAGCGACCCACTCCTGCGGATCCGGCACGAGAATTGCGGTGATCCGGTGACCGAACAGGGTATCGCATTTGTCGTAGCTCGAACGAGCTTGTAATTATAGGCGGTCGCGGGAAGCGTCGGATCGAGCACCGCATCAAAATAATTTCCGCATTCGCCGGTGGTGCAGTTTGCGGGAACGCCGCTTACTGGCGTTGGCCACCCGTCAAAAAAATCGTCCCAGGCGTAAAATTGCTGCCCTGCCGCAACCCCATCCTTGTCAATATTCGCATCCCGACGCATCCAATTACTGTCGCGGATATTACGCACTATCTCGATACCTTCGCGCGCAAGATTCGCAGCAATGATGCGGTCGCTGTTCGCCTGCGCCGCGGTGAGGTTCGAATAGGCAAGGGCAAGTCCCACAATTAAGCCCACGCTAATAATACCGACCGCAATGACACCTTCGAGGAGGGTGAACCCAGCACCACTTTTGCGTCGGCATGCGAGCACGTGCTGAAAAGCAAATGGTACTTGCCAAAAGCACGCGACGCATCCGCGCCGTGATGAAGATTGTCCGCAAAAGTGGTGCTGGGTAAATCCCTCCCCCATTTTCATCGGGGAAAGACGGGGCTGCCGCAGTGAGGTTTTACGGACACGGTCCATTGAGGTACTCATCAATTCTACTCCCCTGCGTGTAAAGGTCTACAAACCCTTTTTGATTTTTCACAGCGGCGCAATTCGAGTAAGTCATCTTGAGCTGATAGAGGCCTGTGGGAGGCAGTGAAACTTGCACGCCCTCTTCATAGATGGCGACGGTATTATTCTTAAATATAATGTCAATCTGATGTATCGAGGTCCCACTAGGCGGCACT
>CAZQTS010000023.1:0-3961 GCA_964596475.1 uncultured Gammaproteobacteria bacterium | reverse complement strand
TAAAGGTCCACAAACCCGTTTTGATTTTTCACGGCCGAGCAGCTCGGCGTATAGCGAACCTTCATCGTATAACGGCTCGCAGAAACAGGCGTTGTCCAGTCTGTAGACTCGTAGACGGTAACCGTGTTGTTCTTAAATATAATTTCGAAATCATTGATCGACGGCCCGCTTGGCGACTCAATAGCAAAACCGCCGGGCAAATCAAAGCGCTGGATACTCTCGCTTGCGCCGTCATAGAACGCACCGCTGACGTTTGAAAAGTCGGCAAAGACAGTATAGGTAGTCGTGCCGCCCTTGCTGTTACTTGCCGCGTCATTATTGTTTATATGCACGCCATATCCGCCGCTTGGATATGTATTTCTCACACCGTTCCAGGATACTACCCCGTTGAAATCAAGAGTTCGGGCCATGCGAAAACCGGAAGCAAGTCTCGTGGTCTCTAATTTCAGCGAATCATATTGCTTTCCCAGGGAATAAGTTCCGATTGCGACCGCAAGCATGATGGCCATGATTGCTACTGACACCATGACCTCGATCAACGTATAAGCGCAGGGGCGCACGTGACTCCTCATAGGCTTGCGAGACGTCGGTACCATAGCAATACCTCGCTACCGTATAAGAGCGTAAGGTACGATGCAACAGTGAGAAAGGTCCCGAAAGGAACTTTACTGTCTAATTTCATTCGACCAAGTGCTATCAACGTCAGGCCAACAGCGCTGCCCACCATGTATGCAATGAGCAGCGCTACCAGGATATTCGGCCATGAAACCATAATACCCATGAGAAATCCTAATCGAATGTCTCCGCCACCAATCCATCGGCCCTTCGAGAGGATGAACTGGATGGCGAAAAATCCTGATGCGAGGAGAGCGGCGCCCAGCATCTTGAGCACTGGTTCCCCGAGATACAGATTTCCTAATAGAGAAACTACCACCGCAGGCACGATGACGGCATCGAGAATCAAATAGTGTTTTAAATCATACGCAAAGATGACAATTAAAAAGGCGCTGTAAGAGGCAAACAATATGGTTTGTAAAATAGTTTCAGAGAACGTATTGGACTGCGATGACAGACGCAGGTACACCCCGGTAAAGGAAAGAGCGGTGACCAGTTCAACAAGCGGGTACTGCCACGAGATGGGACGATTGCAATACCGGCACCGACCTCGAAGAGCGATGAAACTGACCACCGGCACAAGGTCAAAGAATGATAACGTGTGTTTGCAGTGGGGGCACAGCGACCTTCCGCGAAGCGGCGATTTTTGATGCGCCAGTCGGTAGATGACCGCGTTGAGAAAACTGCCGATAATGAGACCAAAAATAAAGACAAGAGCAGCTATCATACCACTTATGATACCAGTTCTGCGGCTGTTTTTGAAGACATGCAGTCATCAGGCATGAGTCATCAGCAATCAGTCATGAGTGACGGTAATCATCAGTACCGTTGCGTCACTCACCACTCATTACTCCTGCTCACCGCACTTGAGCGTAAAAAATTCTTTCACCTGGCATTGCTTGCGGTACAAGCCCTGCGCTGGCCATGTGTGCCGAAGGGTAAAGCTGATCGTATACGAATCATCCTTGCCGTGATACACGACCGGCCGACCGCTGCGCATCGCGCCGCGATAGTAGATGGTATCGCCCGCAGCAAAGCCTTTGTCGGAGAGCAGCACGTCGTTGCGCAAATCAAGATTGCCGGCCGGATAGCGCAGGTGTTCTTGCCGAAAGCGCTCGGCAGCATAGGAGAAGCTGCGAACCTGCTGGAGCAGCCGCGAATCATGCACGCGCGCCTTTGCGCCGATATTCAGGTTCAGACCTAAAATGATGACGATAACAATCAGGGACAGTGAGTAAATCCAGATGCGCTGTATGTTACTGATCATACCCCGTATATCAACCCCGCGAGGAAAAGATGGTTTTCCTTGATGTACCTCGCGGGTAATGTAGTATGTGTACCAACTGCATACGCTCTGTTCTTCTTGCTACCGCACCGCGGCGCGGGATTGTATTACGGGGCATAGTGACAGTATAGCATGACTCTGCGGCTCCTTCCATCGTAATTGCGAACCGACTGAATGTCCGCTATGATATACGGTATGTTCAGGTTTGCATTAACACGGCAATAACCGTATGTGCGGCATCGCTGGCTTTGTTGGCAAGGGCGATCAGGGAACGCTCGAAAAAATGATGGAATCCCTCAAGCATCGCGGTCCAGACGATCGTGGTTTTTTTATTCGGAAAAACGTCGGTTTTGCGCACACGCGGCTCTCGATCATCGATGTAAGCCCGTCCGGACACCAGCCCATGCTCTCGGCAGATGGCAGCGTGATCATTTCTTTCAACGGCGAAATTTATAATTACCAGGAACTCAAGGACGAGTTCCTCACGGGCGGTCAGTACGTATTTCGCGGCGGTTCCGACACGGAGGTGATACTCTGTCTCTATCAGAAATACGGCGAAGAGGTGTTTTCGAAGCTGAACGGCATGTTCGCGATCGCGCTCTACGATTTCAAACAAAAAAAACTATTCCTGGCTCGGGATCGACTGGGCAAAAAACCGCTCTACTACAGCATAGCTTCTGAAACGATTTTCTTTGCGTCAGAGCTCAAGGCGCTGCGTCATCATCCGCTCTTTTCACCAGAGCTCAATCTGCGAGCGGTCAACAAGTACCTCTTGTATGAGTACGTGCCAACGCCTGATTCAATATATGAGAACGTATATAAGCTCGAACCCGCGACCTTTCTTTGCTTTGAAGGTGGCAAGGCAACCAAAAAAGTTTTTTGGCGAATGCAGTTTCAAAATAACGGGCTCCCTCTGGAAGACGCGGTTACACAACTTGACGCAAAACTTAATCACAGCGTCAAGTTGCGGCTCATCTCCGATGTGCCGCTCGGGATCTTTTTGAGCGGGGGGATCGACAGCTCTACGATTGCGTATTACGCCCAAAAAAACAGCGGGACGAAAATAAAAACATTCTCAATCGGCTTTCAGGAAGAGAGCTTTAACGAATCGCACTATGCGCAACAAGTCGCCGAGTTCCTGGGCACCGAACATCACGAACAGGTGCTCACCGCGCAGGATTCGCTGGACTTGATACCGCGCATTCCGGAGTTTCTTGATGAGCCGCTTGCCGACGCATCGCTCATACCGACGTATCTCCTGTCCCGATTTACCCGACAACATGTTACCGTGGCGCTCGGCGGCGATGGCGGCGACGAGCTCTTTGCCGGCTACCCAACCTTTCAAGCGCACCGGCTCGCCGCATGGTATAACAAAATCCCTTTGGCGGTCCGGCGGGGCGTGATTGAGAAAATAATTCAGAAACTGCCGGTCCGCGATTCGAACATGAGCTTCGACTTTTTGGCGAAGAAATTTGTAAAGGGTCTGGATACAGTCCCCCAATACGTCTATCAGCACTGGCTCGGTAGTTTCTCACGAGAGGATCGAAGCAAACTTTTCAAACCAGATATTTGGCGGAAACTTCAACATGACAACGAATTTGAAGACATTGATCGTTATTACGATGAAGTCATGGCGACGAGATTCGACGACAAACTCTTGCATCTGTACCTGCGCACCTACATGATGGACGACATTTTAGTGAAAGTGGATCGCGCAAGCATGGCGCATGCGCTCGAGGTGCGCGCTCCTTTTTTGGATTTTCAACTCGTTGATTTTGTGAACAACCTTCCCTTCAGCTACAAATTGAGGGGTTTTCGCACGAAATATATTTTAAAACAGCTCATGCGCGACAAGCTGCCACACAACATCATCCACCGCAAGAAAAAGGGGTTTGGCATTCCGCTCGCACGCTGGCTGCGCAATGAACTCAAGTCGTTGTGCATGGAGCTCCTTTCAAGGGACGCGATTGCATCAACCGGTTTGTTCGACTATTATTATGTAGAAAAACTGATGGACGATCATATGCGTTACGGCGAAGATAACCGCAAGCAGCTATGGAC
>CAZQTS010000022.1:12742-14376 GCA_964596475.1 uncultured Gammaproteobacteria bacterium | reverse complement strand
TCAAGCTCTTTCTGGTCGAGCCGGACGCAACACGCATAAGGGACGTCTCTAGAACCCGACCGATCTGGGGAGTCCAACTCTTCGCGTTCTCCAGGCGCGCGCCTGAAATCAAGAGGGCGCTTAAATAAGGTACACAACACAAAAGCAGCCATGCCCAAACGGCATCTGGCTGCTTTTCTTTTTTGCTTATAGCGCCTGCCCGAGACTGGTGACGATGAAGCCAGCGAGGGAATATGAAATCAAAATAAGCAGGAGACCGACAATGCTCGCCGCAATCATCTTCCTTGCCGCCGCAATTCTTTCCTCGTTGCCACCCGAGGCCATCCACTTGAACCCGCCGGCGAGAAGAAACAGAATCAGCAGTAAACCCAAGAACCCCACAACAATACTGATCAAATTGGCAATAACGGCTTTTAGGTCCTGTGAGCTGAAACCTGCAAAACTTGTGGGGAAGTCAATCGATATTTGGGCATGCACATGAACAGGAAGGGCTGCCAGCGAAAGTGGCAGCGCAATCGCCCACCGTGCAAACCGCATAAATAATTTTCTCATAGAATGTTTTTTTAACTCTGATACACCATACCCTGATGAGGGCATTGCGTCAAGAGTCACTCATCAATAGAGGACGTTACCTGCCTCCGATCCCTTACGAAGGCAACCAAAAAAGAGCGGTTTCTTAAATTAAGCATTTATACTATAATAAAAGAAAGGTCAAAATCTAACAAAAACCAATAATAACTAATAAAAACATATGTTGCTAACCGGTTTTGGCGTCTTTGGGGCCCAGGCAAACAGGTTCGTGCTCGGCATCGGGGACTCGCTTCTCTTAAGCTGGAACACGCTCTTGGGCTGGTTACCCAACGTTTTAGGCGCCTTACTCATCTTGCTCGTCGGGGCGTACATCGCCAAACTCGTCCGCGAGGTGTTCAAAAGAATCTTCAGGTTCGTCAAAGTTGATCAGTGGCTCGATAAACTTGGGGTCAACAAATTCCTGAAAACAGGAGGTGTCGCAATCTCAATACCGGACATATTCCTGTGGCTGATCTACTGGGTGGTGGCGCTGGTCTTTTTGAACAGCGCAGCGCAGGTTCTCGGTATCCCGAGCATCACCGAATTTGTGGAGCAGCTGGTGAACTTCATCCCGCGGGTATTTGCCGGTCTCGTTATTATGCTGATCGGTATCGTGGCGGCGAAAGCCGTAGGCGATATCCTCGGCAACGTCACCGCAGGGAAAGTCTACAAGACGATCGCCTACTGGGTTATTCTCCTGATCGCGTTCGTCACCGCCATCGAGCAGCTTGGCTTTAAAGTTGATTTCTTGGCAGCCAACCTCAATATCGTGCTCGCAGGCGTAATGCTGGCCGTCGGTCTTGCATTCGGCATGGGCGGCAAGGATCGGGCCAGAGATTTTCTCGAGAAGCACTTGAAGTAGCGCCCCGCTTGAAACCAGCGGGTCATTCACAAAAAGTGGAGGGAATTCCGACACTCATAAGTGTTTTTTGTTTTTGACTAAATTTGGATTTTCTTTGTCTTACTCTTGTTCTTTTGGGAATTTTATCTTATGATGATGCAGCGATGAAGTCGGGCGAAATTCGAGCAAAATACCTGGAATTTTTTGAGAAAAAAGGGCATAC
>CAZQTS010000022.1:8754-12732 GCA_964596475.1 uncultured Gammaproteobacteria bacterium | reverse complement strand
TGCGGCGTTGCGGGCCAGTAACTCAGCGGTAGAGTGCCACCCTTATAAGGTGGAAGTCGATGGTTCGATCCCATCCTGGCCTACCATCCTTCGCCAAGGCTACGGAATGGCAGGCCGTCCAGTCGTTACCTAAGGTTCAGCGCAGGACAACAGATAGGTATTCTGAAGCTCCAAAGGAGCGCAGGATACCACCCGGGCCTGCCAGGGCTGTCCGTCTAGAAGACGAGAAGTCTTTCATGAGTGAGGATGAGTAAATTATTCGCCATACTTGCAAATATAGTGTAGTTAATATATATAAAGTATATGCGCGGCAATAAATTAATTTTTTTAACGCTCGTCGTTGTTCTCATCTCAAGCGGCTGCTATCAGAGCAGGGGCGACATATCGCAGCCCCTCTTCGAAGTTCAGTCGAGCATAGCTAGTTTGGATAAAAAGGTAGAAGACCTATCGAGTAAAGTTACGTTATTGGAGCAGAATGTCGCGCGGCAAGAGAGAGAACGTGATTCTTCACTCTTGCCCTGCGATGCCGAAGTTGTTAGAAAGTTCAAGCTTTCCTTCCAATGCCCGAAGGACTGGCTGATGCATAATAGACTCGATTTTACGGAACGGCCATACCTTGAACTCGTTTCACCTGAACGCAGTAAGTTATTTGCAGAATTTGGCGGTGGTGATATAGAAATTTCTTTCCCCAAAAATGACGATCAGCAAGATATCTTAGAATATATGGAAAAGACGTACGATTACGAACTGGTGAATTTGGAAAGAACCATAGAGACCTCTATGAATCAGCATGGATTAAAAATATATAAGCTTGGTGGACTAGCTTCGAATAGAGGTGCGGATGCCTATGGTATGCAAATCGAGCGAAGAATCGTCAACATTCTTGATTCCTATGGTGTGGAGCCAGAAAATACAAATATGATACAAGAGCTTATTCAGTCGCTCCAAAAAATTTAGCAGGCGTGCCACATCACGAGCGATAGAACCTTAGTGAAAGAAAAAGCCATAAGGTGCCGGCCCTTTTCTTATATTTACCGAGTTCGCGGGGGAGGGGTAGATTGAAGAGCATCCGGAATTACAAGCAGACCCACCAAGCAGAGGAATAGGTGATCTCTAAAAACGCGGGCGGCTGGTTCTCTCATCCTGCAGCTTCTGCTATACTGCAGGAGCTATGACATCGTGGCAAAAACTCCTTTCAATCGTTCTTATAGCGATTACTGCCGCAGTTTTAACTTTTCCATTTGTGCAAGCGCAGTCGGCCAAGCCTGACCTCATTATTGATCGCATCAGCGTTGAGCCGCTTCAGCTTGCGAAAGATCAATCAGCCACTATCACCGTTCACGGCCGCTATACTGGACAGTCACTGCGGGTAAGTACCCAGGGCTTTCAGAATTCCAAGCGTCGATTTACCGGATTCAATATCGATGCGACTAAAGTTGTGGAACCGGCGCCCTCGCTCGATAACCCCCTTGCGCCCGGCAGCTTTCAGTTCATATACGGCGGCTCGTTCGGCGCCATCGGGACGTTTGAGCTCTACTTTTCAATTGACGATACTGATGAGGTTGATGAGGCAGTAGAAAATAATAATTCAGCGCGCATAACGGTTTTGATTCCGGCTCCTTCCGAATTGCCAAACCTTACTGCCCAATCACTTGTGGTAAGCCCGAACAAACCTATTGTCGGTCAGCAAGTCACTATCACCGTCACCGGCGTCTATCTGGGCGCGCAACCGCTCAAGAGCAATCAAGGCATTGGCTCGCATGCGTTCACCTTTGCCGACTTTTCAGGGGATACGTCAAAGCCTACAGTCACGCCGCAACCGTCCGAAACTGCCCCGCTTGAAACCAGCGGGTCATTCACCTACGCCCTGACTGGATCTTTTACCAGTGCTGGATCAAAAACGCTCACCGCCACTGTTGATTCTGCCAATCAATTATGGGAATCGAACGAGAATGACAACGCCATAACCGCGACCATTGAGGTTGCGTCATCTGCGCAAGAATCTCCGCCGCAAGAGCTGCCACCTCCGCCTTCGCCCGAGCCCGAAACAACCACAGACGTTGTATCGCGTGAAAAAACCCTGACAGCGCGAGTTGACGCGCGACTCACGAATCGGCTGCGCGGATACATTCTGCTTCAAACGCAAGAGCGCGGCGAAGCATGGTATGTGCGGCCGAGTGACAGCAAACGATACTATCTTAAGGATGGGAGCGTAGCATACGATATGCTGCGAGCGTTCGGACTCGGCATCACGAACGCAGATCTTGCAAAGATTCCTGTTGGCATCGAATCGCGATTCACCGATACTGACAGCGACGGCGACCAGTTGCCGGACAAACTCGAGGAAGGTTTGGGAACGAATCCGACTAATTCTGACAGCGATGATGACGGGATCGATGACGGCGCCGAGGTGCGCTCGGGAAATAATCCGCTGGGTTCCGGCCGTATCGCGACCAGCGCACCGCTCATAACTCGGCTCAAAGGTAAAATCCTCTTGCAGGTCCAGTCCCGAGGTCAGGCATGGTACGTGAACCCGGCCGACGGCAAGCGGTACTACCTCAAGGATGGAAACGCAGCATATCAAGTCATGCGCTTTTTGAGTTTGGGCGTTAGCAATAACGATGTACGCAAGATTGCCGTAGGCGCAACGATCACGCCATAACTTTCTCGATTTTTTTTAGAATGAAAAACCGAGGCATGACCTCGGTTTGATTCCACTTTTCCCGAGAGCAGACCAAAGCAACCGGTAAATGTTGCACGCTCCTGGGCGAACGGAAGTGCTCTAATGACTCATGAGATTCAACTGCTTGCGGAGATGGGCTATGACTTCACGTTCAGTGTCTGCTTTATTTTTTTTGACACTGAAGCGCATTTGTTTTGGTGAACCTCCTGTGCCGTATCTATTCAGGAGAAGGAGAAGGTCATAATTTTCACGCGCGTAGGCGTACACATCGGTCTCGGAAGGAGTGGCCTCAAAGAAAAATAAAACGATATGTGCCTCGGGACTCAAGAGAACCAAATCATCAATTAACCCGATAAGGTCGACGTCTTTCCCCGCGATATCATCTCGCGTCAGATCAGAGTACACGATGCGCTTATCCACGAGCATGAGCTTTGAGAGAATTCTCCCCCATACCTTCAGCTTGTCCATGTCCTTGGTTCGGTACAGGTGGTTTACGATATCTTCACGAGCGGCACCTGCAACGATTAACTCGCTTGCGAGATGGAGCGTATCTGGTGTCGTATGAGGTGACTGAAAACTGTTCGTTGCAAAAACCAAGCCGGTATAAAGATTGGTTGCGATTTCCCGGGAGATCTGTTTACCGAAGCAAGCATACGAGATTTCGGCGAGCGAGGTGGCTGTCAAATAAATCGCATTCACTGCACCGAACCGCACGTTTCTGCTCTGGCGATCAATATTGATGATGGAGGTATTAAAAAAAAGTTCTCGATTGTTCTCAAAAATAGGCCCCAGCGCGGAAAGTTCAGCAGCGCCGAGGCTGATAATGGCATCATACGCAAATGAGCTCTGCGCAAAAGATACGTCGCGCGGAGAAAAGTTACCTGCCTGCGGCTTTATGCGTATCTCGAGCATATCATTCTGCGTGTCATAACTTAATTCCTGTGCCTTTGTTTTTGAAACGTTAATCTGAATAACGAAATAATCAGCGGCCTGAACCCCCTCGCGAATCTGATCAAACCACGGCAAAAATTTAAAACGATTCTTGTTCGTAAGCTGAAGCGCTACGTCCACGCGTTCTTTGCGTTTTGACTTGAGCCAGTGCAGCCACGCAAGCGCAGATCCGACCTCGTCGAATCCTGCGTTTTCTTTTGCCGTTATCAGTATCCGTTGACTCCCACTCAAAAGATTCTGAATCTCCGTAAGCTCGCGAATTACCATATGAAAATCCATTTACCATACCGCAAGCTATCCATAGTGTCAAACATACGCAGGGCAATGATGCCTATTTGACTTCC
>CAZQTS010000022.1:0-8654 GCA_964596475.1 uncultured Gammaproteobacteria bacterium | reverse complement strand
TAAAGAGGAGGCAGACTCGTGGCTGAACCGAAGTTTGAATTCAACGAGCAGTGGCTTGGCCTTTGTTTTGTGTGCAAAACGCCCACGCTTCGCTACAATACTGATGCCCGTCTCTGTACAAACTGCAGGGACCGCTACCGGCACCACAAGTTCTTCAGAAATGTCTCTGACCTGGCTGCGTGTTTCGTGTCCGTCATGCCAGAGATGGATATTTCTGATGATGCGCTTCATCGCGGGTTCACAGACCTGTTTCTGGGCGCTGGGCGCGATGACCAAAGTCCTCAAGAAATCCTTCGAGAGGGGTTCCCCAGTGATCCACTCTTGCCCTGCGGGCAGCCGGTACTTTTCCCGGCGCCGCTCCTCGCGCAGTTCGCTGGTCTGGGACAGGTATGGATTCTCGATATGTCCCCGTACATCTCGTCAGGCACGCTGAAAGACCTTCGTTCGTGGGCAGTACTTTCGCTCGCGATCGAAAACAAGATCAACCACTTGGCTGTCTGGACTGCTGGCAACGCAGGATTGAGCCTGGCAAAGCTCGTGCACCGCTGGAACGCGGCACAGAGAACTCAAGTATCACGCAAGACCGTCCATTGCCTGGTTGACGCCTTCGCTCCTCCTGAAATCGTCGTCACGCTTCGGTCTCTCCAATGCAGCGTGGCACCGATCTCAACAGGGAGCGGCGCCATACTTTCACGAGAGCAGGTCTATAATGTAGTTGCTTCGCTCGCCAAAATGAAAGAGGATTACTGGCAAGTAACCGATGGATGGGATGGAGTTGGTACCTTCATGTACAGTCTCCTTGCCCGTCAATGCCTCTATTTACTGGGCAAACGGCTTGAAGCTACCGGCACATCAGGCGCTGCAAGTATCTACGTTGTGGTGCCGCTTGGCACCGGCAATCTGCTCTTCGGTTTTGCGCGAGGCATCGAGAAAGCGCTTGAGCCACAGCCAAAACTGATTGCTGCCCTGCCGTACGGTGACAACATGATGACTCCATTCCTGGGTGAAGAAGACGAGAGCAACCACCGGCCGCGCATGCGCCGTGCAGCGCCAGTTGCGCCAAAGCTCACCGGTTTCTACTCACCGCTTTCGCCGTGCCTCTGGCATTTGGCGCTCAATCGGGACTTCAGCGATCACCACGCAGTGGAGTTCATCGAGGTTGACCGTGCTTCCCAGATCGAGGCAGCCTCGCACGTTTTTTCGCTGCCACAGGATGAAGCGATCGCTTCAGAACCCTCTGCCCTGATTGCCTTTGGTGCGCTCAAGCAGCTTGAGCAGCGCATCCGGGAGCATGGCCGCAGTCCCGACAAAAGCGTGGTACTTGTCGTCAACTCCGGCTTTGGCATCATGGGAGAAGAAGAGGAGGAGTTCTACACGAAGAGTATCTTTGCATTCCGCTAGAAGGAGGATGTTGAAATAGTTGAAAGGCACACCGATAGTCTGGTGTGCCTTTTCCTTTGACTGTAGGACGACACGGTGCGTCCTACAAACCCTTGCCGAACTCCTTGCGCAGGAGTTCTTCGATGCGGCGCGTACCCTCGGGCCTTACACCTCTGTTTTGAGCGGCGAGTCCGACCTCCGAGAGGAACCCCTCGAAGTACTCCGGATACGGAAACACTCGTTCCTCCTTGCCCTGCTCTGGCTGTGGTTTCTCCTGCTGCCTTTCTGCTGTCTGTGTCATGGGAATCCCTCCTGAGGAGTTACAACGCCACAGAAAAAAAGAACCAACGAATCAAATAGCAGTGTAGCCTACGATGCAGCAATAGTCAAGCAACATCTCAAACCTTGTAAGCGTAGCCTGGCGCTGCGGAAATGACGCGATCCCGTTTAATTTATATAAACTCAACGGGACCCCTCGGCGAAGTTTACCCCGTACTGAACGGAGTTCTAGTACGGGGCTCGGGGTGACCTGCGCATGTCAAAACCTTGACATGCGCAGGTCAAAACAGTAGAGTTTAGCGGCCACGTCGAACGTGGCCCTTTCCAATTTATGAACGTCAGCAAACTCGCACAACAATTGAAACTAACACCCAATGAACTGCTGGAAATTCTGCCGCAGGTTGGTTTTCATGTTGGCAGGCGGGCGCTAAAAATAGACGATTCGCAGGTCAATAAAATCATTGTCGCAGTACGGCGGCATCAAAAACTGGAGGCATTAAAATCACGCGAGCAGGCAATTAAAGAAATCAGAGGAGTCCAGAAAGAAAAGACTAAACAGGTTGAAATTCCGGAAAAAATCATTGTCAAGGATCTTGCCGATAAGCTCCACTTGCCCATTGCAAAGGTCATGGGGGAAATGATGCGCAACGGCATCATGGCATCCCTTAATGAGCAGCTTGATTTTGAGACCGCAAGCATCATAAGCGAAGACTTAGGTTTCAAAGTGACCAAGCAGGAATCGCGTGAAGAGACAGCGCAGGGGTCCTCTACGAAAGAAATGCTCGCGATGCTTTTATCCGAACGAGGCGCTCGGGCAAAGCGTCCGCCAGTCGTGGTGGTTATGGGACACGTAGACCATGGAAAGACAAAGCTCCTGGATGCAATTCGGAAGACGAATGTCGTAGCAGGCGAAAGCGGCGGCATTACCCAGCACATCGGCGCCTACCAAGTTGAGACCGTGAGCAAAGGACTGAAACGCTCAATTACCTTCCTTGACACACCGGGACACGAAGCATTCAAGGCAATGCGCTCCCGCGGCGGTCAAATCGCCGACATTGCGATCTTGGTGGTTGCCGCAGACGACGGACTCAAGCCCCAAACGCTCGAAAGCATCGCCATCATTCAAAAAGAAAAACTCCCTTTTATCGTCGCCATTAATAAAATTGATAAAGAGTCGGCGGACATTGATCGAGTGAAAAAAGAATTGTCAGAAATCAATCTTATGCCAGAAGAATGGGGAGGTAAGACGATTTGCACCCCCATCTCGGCGCTGAAAGGCACGGGTATTCAGGAACTTCTGGAGCTCATACTCTTAGTTGCTGATCTTGAGGAGCTTAAGGCTGATCCGGGCGGCACGGCCATCGGAACGATTATTGAATCACACATTGATAAGGGCGAGGGTCCGGTTGCGACCGTCCTCATTCAGGCAGGAACCTTGCAGAAAAACGACCTGCTTGTTGTAGGGCCAGTTGCGGGCAAGGTGAAAACGCTCAAAAACTGGAACGGCAGGGAGGTGGAGGCTGCTACACCCGGCATGCCGGTAAAAATTCTTGGCCTCAAGCAGACGCCGGATGTGGGCGAACTGCTCGCCGTCGAACAAGATCGAAAACGTTTCAGCAAGCGACTGAAAGACCAAGAAAAGAGAGCGAGCGTGAAACGCATCGAGCTTGCTCAAAAGAAAAGCGAGGAAACGCCGGACAAAAGCATTCCTGCCGTCAATGTGATTCTAAAAGCAGACGTTTTGGGCTCACTCGAAGCGCTCGAGGGCGCCTTGCTGAAACTCAATTCGGCAGATACCCAGGTGCGTATTGTCAAAAAAGGATTAGGATTTGTGACCGAAGCCGATATCCTGACTGCGCAGGCGACGAATGCCACCATTATCAGTTTCCATCTCAAGGAAAATAAGAAGGTCGCCTCGATGGCCGAGGAGCGCAGGGTACCCATCCTCTATCACGACGTTATCTATCATGCAATTGAGAAGATCGAGCGCGAACTCGAGAAGATAAAGAAACCGACGACAACGCGGCAACTCATCGGCAAACTGAAGGTTCTCGCCATTTTCAAAACAACCACTAAATCGGTGATTTGCGGCGGAAAGGTGCTTGAGGGACTGGTCAAAAAAGCAGCGAAGGTGAAGGCGTTGCGGGGAGATGAGGTTATCACCTTCGGCACGCTGACCAACTTGCAAAGCAATCGAGAAAATGTGGCCGAAGCTGCGACCGGAAACGAAGTAGGCCTTGAGCTTGCCATCGAGCCCATCATCACGGTCGGCGACATCCTCGAATTCTTTATCGAAAAATAAGCGATCATAACCATTGGTCATACGCTATAAGCCATAAGCAGCGACCATGAGCCATCGCACTCTTCAAGTAGGAGAGGTGCTCTTGCGCGAAATCAGTCAAATTATCGCGCGTGAGGTTGAGCCGCCCGCTGACTGCCTCATTACTATTATGAAGGTTGAGGTGACTCCTGATTTGCAAAATGCTACGGTGTTTGTTTCTGTGCTGCCGGAAAATAAGACGGGCACTGCGCTAAAGAAACTTCAGCAGCACACGGGCGAAATCCAAAGGCTCCTCAACAAAAAACTTACCATGAAATTCTCTCCCCGGATCCAGTGGGAAGTGGATCTGACGAACGTCAAATACGCGCAGATAGACGAAGCCTTGGGTAAATAATGTACTCTCCCCCTTAGGATAAGGGGGAGTTTGAGGGGGTTATGAATCTCTATAACTCCCCCTGCCCACTCTTGTATCAAGAGGGGGATAATAAAGAGGGGGATAATAAAGAAGAGCCCAGCACCACTCTGCTTCCGCAGAGTGGTGCTGGGCTTTGTTTCCGCACGTGCAGCTTACTGCTGCAAGATTACTGGCACAGCCCAGCGCTCGCCGCGGTCGTCAGAGGGGCTCGCATCGAGCTTGACCCTGCGGTCGTCGGCGTGAGTCGCTGAAACAGTAGTTGTCATTGCGAGCGAAGTCGAGCTCAGCTCGACGAAGCGAAGCAATCTGACGCCCCAGCGTCATCCCGACTGAAGCGGAGCTGAATGGAGGGATCTCGACTTTTCACGGGGATCCCTCGACAAAGTTTACCCCGTACCGTGCGAAGCTCTGGTACGGGGCTCGGGATGACTCCATTATCAGGTTGTTGACATGGGGGTCATTTTCCACTACCCTGTCTTGATGACCCATTACAAAATTCAGGCTGCGGCGATTAAAAATGCGGTTGATGAAAGCGATCGCATCTTGCTGATTGCGCACAAAAAACCCGATGCCGACACGCTGGGTTCGGTATGCGCATGGATTAACCTTCTTGCGCCCAAGGGCAAAGAGATTCATGCCTTTTGTCTGGATCCTGTGCCAGACTACCTGCAACACCTTCCCGGCAGCCACCACATACAGCAGGATGCCGCAATATTTGAACAGCATTTCGATGCAATTATATTAAACGACGCCGCAAGCTTAGATTACGCGGGAATTGACCAGATCCTCGGAAACAAGGAGAGGGGCAAAACGCTCCTTATTAACGTTGATCACCACGTAACCAACCCGCACTACGGCGACATCAATCTCGTAATCCCGGATGCAAGCTCAACTGCAGAGGTACTTACCCGTCTTTTTGTGCACTGGGGCGAAGAGTTGCGTAAACCAATCGCGGAATCGCTCCTTCATGGATTGATTACGGACACCGACAGCCTCACGAATCCGGCCACTGGTTACCAGGCGCTTGCCATCGCTTCGCAACTCGTGAATGCGGGCGCTGACCTGCACACGGTTGTCCAAAGAACCCTGCATAATAAGTCGATCGCCGATCTCAAACTCTGGGGCCGCGCAATGTCACGCCTGAAGCACAATAAAATCTACAATAGCGTCGCGACGTACGTTACCCAGCAGGATCTGGATGAATGCGGAACCACCGAACAATCAGTTGAAGGGATGGTTAATTATCTCACTCTCATACCGAATGTTGATCTGATCGTTTTTATCCGTACGCAAAAAGACGGCGCTCTTAAAGGCTCGCTCCGAACGGTCAAGCCGAATATTGATGTTGCGAAATTAGCCTTGCTCTACGGCGGCGGCGGCCATAAAAAGGCTGCGGGATTCCGGCTCGACGGACGTCTTGTTATTTCAGACGATAACTGGACTATTATATAGAAATCGTCTAGAGTAACAGCATATGCGAAGTGAAAAATTAAAAATGAAGAGTTTAAGTTTAAAGTTAGAAGTGACAATAATAACTTTGGACTTTCAACTTAAACTTTTAACTTTAAACTTTTAACTACAATATATGCGAAGTGAAAAATTAAAAATGAAGAGTTTAAGTTTAAAGTTAGAAGTGACAATAATAACTTTGGACTTTCAACTTAAACTTTTAACTTTAAACTTTTAACTACAATGTACTTAATTCCCACAGTTATCGAAAAAACGACCTATGGCGAGCGCGTGTATGATATTTACTCGCGACTGCTTAAGGATCGAATTATTTTCTTGGGTGATGTCATTACGCCTCCGGTAGCGAACGCGATTATCGCGCAGCTCCTGTTCCTCGCAAGTCAAGACGAAAAACGTCCCATTAAACTCTATATTAATACGCCGGGCGGGACGGTCACGGATGGACTGGCCATTTATGACACTATGCAGCATGTCAAAGCAACGGTTTCGACCATCTGTGTGGGACTTGCCGCCTCGATGGGCGCCGTCCTTCTTGCCGGGGGCACCAAGGGGCACCGGTACGCGCTGCCCAACTCCGAAATCTTGATTCATCAGGTCATCGGCGGTGTCCAAGGTCAGGCAATCGACATTAAAATCAAGGCGGAACATATCATTAAAATCAAGGATCGCATCAATAAAATCTTAAGCAAAACAACTGGTCAGTCGCTCCAAAAGCTCGAAAAAGACACTGATCGCGACTTCCATATGACGGCCGAGGATGCATTGAAATACGGCGTTATCGACAAAATCATCAAATGAACCCGACCCCGCCCCGGCGTACGCCGGGGCGGGGTTGATTTCTTCAGAAACTTGTGCTACGGTAACCTCTGACGCTTATAAAGCGTCTTGAAATACACTACTCGTTAACTATTTGACTGGTGAAAAAGGCTCTTGGATAGTGGTTACGGTATGGTGTAGAGAGATGATACGTTAATTGGTAACGTCGTTATGACGCTAGGGCTTCGCAATACAGATTACGCTGATTTGACGACGAAGCAGCAAAGTTTCCTCTGCAGTTAAACATTCTGATTCTCGTCAGAAAGTTTTAGCAGTCTCTACAAAACGAAATTACATCCACAGCCCCAAACCAGGGAAGGAGTCTTTATGTACTACGTAGTTCAGTTAAGCCTCTTGACCGGCGGGCTCGTTGTCGGACTTTTCTTAGGCTACTTCATAAAAAAAATTCTTCTTAAGGACGCGCTCTCACGAGCGGAAAAAAAGGCGCATGCCATCATAGAGGACGCGAAGAATAAACAAAAAGAATTTCTCCTGGAGAGCAAGAATAAAGCACTTCAATTCATCGACGAGGCGAAAGTCGATGAACGCGAACGCCGTAAAGAATTGCAGGAGCTTCAGATACGCCTCGAGAAGCGAGAAGGGATGTTCGACAGTAAAATTCTTGAATTCGAGACGAAGCAACAGAAGCTCAACGATCAGCTCGAGAAAATCAATGCTGCCAAAGATGAAATTAAGAAAATAAAGGAGCAGCACCTCACAAAACTCGAGGCTCTCGCGGGCTTGAGTCAAAAAGAAGCCAAGGAAATGCTCGTACAGAAGACCGAGGAAACGATGAAGGATGAGCTCTTGCTTCGTATCCGGAAGCTTGAAAACCAGGCTTCGGAAGAACTTGAACAGCGGGCAAAGAATATGCTGGCGCAGATCATTCAGCGCGTCGCTTCATCGCACACCGCGGAAAGCACCACGACGATTGTCGCCATTCCCAACGAAGAAATGAAGGGTCGGATTATTGGACGTGAGGGCCGAAACATCAAGACCGTTGAGAATTTGACCGGGGTTGAGATTATCGTGGACGATACGCCGGACAGTATTATGGTATCGGGATTCAGCCCGATTCGCAGACACCTGGCCAAGCGCGTTCTGGAAAAGCTCATTACAGACGGGCGGATTCATCCGGCGCGGATTGAAGAAGTGGTCGGGCAAACCAAAAAGGAGCTTGCGCTGGATATTATAAAGGCGGGCGAAGAAGCAGCGTATGAGGCTGGTGTTGTTGGTCTTGATCCGAAACTTATCCAGATCCTGGGCCGACTCAAATATCGAACCAGCTACGGACAAAATCAGTTGCGGCATGCACTTGAAGTCTCGCACCTTTCGGGCATGCTCGCACACGAGCTTGGCGCAAACGTCGCTGTCTGCAAAAAAGGCGGGCTCTTGCATGATATCGGGAAAGCTCTCGATCATGAGGTGCAGGGCGGCCATCCTGAAATCGGTTATGATCTCATGAAAAAATTCGGGTTGCCTGAAGAAGTTTCCTACATGGCCATTGCGCACCATGAAGACCATCCCAAGACGCTGGAGGGTATTGTCGTCAAATGCGCTGACGCCATTTCAGGATCGCGTCCGGGTGCGCGCAAGGATTCCTACGAAAATTACATCCAGCGACTTGAGGAGCTTGAGGGTGTCGCGAACTCCTTCGAAGGAATTGAAAAGAGCTACGCGATTCAAGCGGGTCGTGAGATACGTGTCTTTGTCGTGCCTGACAAAATCGACGACTTCAAAGCAAAGATGCTCGCGCGCGACATTGCGAACAAAATAGAATCTGAACTCAAATATCCAGGCGAAATTAAGGTAACGCTCATTCGGGAACTGCGCGTCACTGAATATGCCCGGTAATACAACTTCGACTTGCGTTTCGCGGGTCGCGAAACGCAAGGATCTAGAGATAAAAAATGAACTTTCAGCATAAGGTCGGATCAATGAGCAGGGGTCGAACAACAAACTTAAAAAGTCGAAGTTGATATACGGGGTATGCGCGGTAAACTAAAGCTGATC
>CAZQTS010000021.1:4450-14472 GCA_964596475.1 uncultured Gammaproteobacteria bacterium | reverse complement strand
TATTTGAGCTTGTCTGTCAAGTAGTGAACGCTTTCCGTTTAATCCGCAAGCTATTGCCGACCACGCTTACACTTGAGAAGGCCATGGCAGCAGCTGCGATGATGGGATTTAACAGTCCGAACGCCGCGAGCGGCAGCGCAACCACGTTATAGAAAAACGCCCAAAACAGATTCTGCTTTATTGTTTTGAAGGTGAGTTGTGAGAGCTTTAGTGCTTCGACTGCTTTGACCGGACTTCCTTTCACCAGCACCATATCTCCGGCTTCAATGGCGATGTCAGTGCCGGTGCCCATGGCAATGCCTAAATTGGCCTGCACCAGCGCCGGCGCATCATTGATGCCGTCGCCGACGAACGCAACCGACAGGTTCTGATCTTGCAGGTGCTTCACTTCTTTTGCCTTGTCCTGCGGCAGGACTTCTGCGATAACTTTTTCAATACCTGCGATTTCCGCTATCGCCTGTGCCGTGCGTTTGTTGTCACCGGTAATCATCAATGGCTGAATACCGATTTCTTTGAGCTTCATCAGTGCTTCACGGGCTTCATCTTTGAGCGTGTCTGCAATTGCGAGCAGTCCAAGCGCTCGATTCTCTTCTGCAAGCACCACAACGGTCTTCGCACGCTGCTCAAGTTCGGTAATTTTTGCAGTACACGCATCCAGGACGATGCCATTTTCCTTCATGAACTGCGGATTGCCGACGCGCAGAAATAACCCGGAAACAAAACCCTGGATGCCGCGGCCGGATACGTTCATAAAATCTTTCGCATCCGAAAGTTTGAGACTTCGTTCATCTGCCGAACGCACGATTGCCTGCGCCAGCGGATGTTCTGAAAGCTTTTCAAGACTGGCTGCTTTCGTGACAATATCCTCTGCCGTAGCGCCTGCTGCGCACGGTATGATGTCCGTAACCTTCGGCTTCCCTTCCGTAAGCGTTCCCGTCTTATCAAATATCATCACATCAATCTTTTTTGCTTTTTCGAGCGCTTCGCCGTTCTTGATGAGAATCCCTTTTCGCGCGCCGATACCGGTGCCGACCATGATTGCCGTAGGCGTGGCAAGCCCCAATGCGCACGGACAGGCGATAACTAAGACAGCCACAGCCGGAACAATGCTCTGGGCAATGTCGCTGCTCACTAGAAACCAGCCGACGGCGGTTACCACCGCTATTACCAGCACGATTGGCACAAAGATTCCGGCAATCCGATCAACCAGCTTCTGTATCGGCGCTTTCTTTGATTGCGCTTCAGTTACGACTCGAACGATTTGCGCAAGAATCGTATCTTGCCCCACCTTGGTTGCGCGCATGCGCAGGGCGCCGTTGATATTGAGCGTTGCGCCAAACACTTGATCGCCGGCGTGTTTGCCAACCGGCATGCTCTCGCCAGTTAACATTGACTCATCAACATTCGAGCTTCCATCAATAACCGCGCCGTCCACAGGGATTTTTTCTCCTGGTTTTACGAGCAACACCATGCCAACGGAAACCTGCTCAATAGGAATTTCTCGTTCCTTTTCACCTTCAACAAGACGGGCGGTCTTTGCCCCAAGTTCAATGAGTTTTTCAATTGCTTTACTGGCTTGCCCACGGGTGCGCGCCTCAAAATATCTTCCTAAAAGGATCAGTGCTGTAATGATGGCGCCAGTTTCAAAGTACAGATTTTCAAGGTCGCGTGCGGCAAGCGCCCAAAAGCTATACACCAGTGCCGCAAGTGTGCCGAGCGAGATAAGTGTATTCATGTCTGACGAGCGCGCTTTGAGTTGCCGAAACATGCCTACGTGGAACCTCCAGCCAAAGCCAAGCACTACGACGGTGCCTATGGCAGCCTGCAGCAATACGCTCGTGCCATAGCCAAACCAGCTTCCGGGCAGCTCGATTTTCAGAGTCGCCAACAGCATGGCAATGGCGCCAAGCGCAATGGCAACGTACGATAACAAACGCAGCGATCTTATTTCCTGCTCTGTTTCCTGCTTGTGCTCGTGCGCGCTAGCTTCGGTGACTACTTTGTAGCCGTTCTTTTCAACTGCTTGATGGAGCATGTGCTCGGATGCGACTGTATCATCGTATTCAACCGCCGCACTGTTCATGGCAAAATTCACCGATGCGTTAGCCACGCCCGGGATTTTCTTCAGACTCCGTTCATTGCGCGCCACGCACGAAGCGCAATGCATACCAACAATAGTGAAAGTAGTCGTTTTCATATACGTGGATGCGAGAGATAAGGAATGGAATCCCACGTCTCGCCCCGTAGCGACACGCGAAGCGGGTCTGGTACGGAGTACATGCTAACAATAGTAAACACGGTCTTCATACGGATCACGCTTTATTTGATAGCGTGTATACATCAATCAGTTCCTTTACCGCACGTTCAACTTCAGATTTCTTCTGCATCTGGTGACGAACGTGCGTTCTTAAATGATTTTCTAAGAGAAGGGCGTCAAGACTCTTGAGTGACTTCTGCATGGAAAGGGATTGATGCAAGAGCTTGGTACAGTATTCCTCGCGTTCTATGGCTCGTATCAGACCTTCGATCTGCCCCTTTATTATTTTTGCCCTATGGATAGCTCTTTTTTTGATTTTTTGGTCCACCATACTCTTGGATTAATGATAATAGGATATACCCCTATATCCTATAGTAACACTACATAGAAAGATGTCAACTCCTCCGCCTTTGGCGGATGGCGTGGGGCGCATCATCATTCATAGCGAATCTCAATCCGATCGCCGTCATGCATCTCGTATTGGTCAAATTGGGTGTTCTCCGTGCCGTTCACGAGCATCTTAACCGAACCGTCAGAGCCGTTACAGTAGTCAAAAATGCACGTGCTTGAAAACTGCTTGCCCCATATCTTAAAGAATGCACCAAGGCGGGTGTCATCCTTGGTAACCCGTCCAGTCATTTCCAGGTGGAGAACGTTGTCAGGGTCGTGCGTGTGGATAGGCTTATGTATGGCGCCAATGCCGATATTGGCGGGTATGGTTTCTTCCTTGCCCTTAATGACTATCGACAGGTGTGGATGCCAGTGAAGCCCGCTGCGAGTGATAATATCCTCTTCCGGTATTGGTTTTTGATTTGCTGCCCACCAGATAAGAACTCCAAGAAGGCCGGCGATGGGCAGTATGATTACAAGCAAGCGCCCGATTTTTCGGCCTGTTTTTTTGCGCTGTTCGCGATTTTGTTCTTCCGATCGGCGCTGCCGTCGGAGCTCCCTGCGCTCCCGTTTGCTCATTGGTTGCTGTTGTGCATCGTCAGTCATAGAACTTTTTTTAACATACTAGTGGCCGAGCTATTTTTCGCGCAACAAAGTACGTCGAAAAAGCAACGAGGAACAAACCGGCTGCGCTGAATTCCAGGCCCTTGAACGGCAATGCGCCTGTCACGGTCGCCGAAGCCGCGAACCCGAAGAGAGACGCGAGAATCACCGAGCCGCAGGATGCGCAACCCACGCCCATAAGAGAACCAAGTATGCCGAGGGTGCTTGCTCCCGCTGCCCGTTCAAGGGAAGCTCGTTTTTTTAGATAGTAGCTAAGCAAGGCTATATTGATACCGAACAAGATCGCTGTGCTGATGAGCAGAGAAAGGGAAAGCTTCGTTGCATTGATGGTAAGTCCTTTAAGGCTGAACAGAAATGAAAGCTTGTCAGCGAGACTAAACGCGCCTGAACCCAGGATATAGCGAAGGAGCGCTCTGTTCGGCAGCCAGCTCGCTACAAGCAAGAACAGTAACGTTGCAGCAATTGCAATGATCGCATACGGCGGCTTTCGCAGAACCGTGCTTATTGAGCGGATAATCGAAAACCCCTTCTGCTCTCGTAAGGCATTCATGAATCAACTGACACAATTATAGCGCAGACTGAACAGCGCTCTTGAGCTGCTCGTAGGGAACCGCGCCCTGGACAGGAATTTTTTGACCGTCTTGCGTGAGGATGACCGAATACGGCGTGCCGGTGCCCTGTGCGGCGATTGCCTGATTATAATGGTCTTGCACCTTTTGAGCGTATTTTCCTGAATTCAAGCATTCCTCGAACTTCGCGCGATTCAAACCGACATCCTGCGCAATTTGAGGCAGCTGTGCGGCATCAAGGCCGTTGTTGCTCGGCGTAATCTCGAACAAGCGGTCAGTATATTTCCAGAACCCGTCATTGCCGCCCAGGTCGCCCGCGCATTCAGTCGCCTCGGCTTCTTTGGGGGCTTTTGGATGGAGGGAGGTAAGCGGAAAATGCCGGTACACCCACTTGACGTCATTGGGGAATTCCTTGAGCAATTGCTGCATGGTCGGATGAAACCGCTTGCAGAACGGGCACTCAAGGTCGGAAAACTCTATCACAGCAAGCTTTGCTTTCTTATTGCCGCGCACCCAATCTTTGTCCGTAACCGCTGCAATCTGTATATCACCGGATGGCCCTTGCGGCTGATTGGGAATTGGCGCGCTTGGCTGCGGAGAACCTGTACTGACAGTGCTTCCCGTGCTTCTGCTCCCCGAACCTCCCCCGTAATTCTTTCCCGCGAGAAACACGCCGCCAAGAACCGCGACCACGGCGATGCCCGTTATCGCGCCTTTCATAAACATGCGCTTGTCCAGGGTATTTTTGTGATGCTCATCAAACATACGATTTTTTCTATTAATGATATTTTGATATTTGATTAAGTATGCAGAAGCTTGTAGGGCCCAATTCCGGCTATTTCCTTTTCGAACGTTGACCAATCCAGCCGCTCGTCATGTTCAATGGCGGTTTGACCGGTTTGGTAGTCTACGACACATGAGATAATGCCCGGGATATCCTTTGCCACATCCTCAATGAGCGCCTTGCACGATTCGCAATGGGTACCCTGAATGGTAATGATAGTCTTCATGGACGTTAATCAGTAACGACGATCTGCGCAATTTTAGACCCCATACTGCAGGTGATGGACACGGTGCCAGTTCGCGTGGGCGTAAAAGCGAGCTTATTCTCCCCTAACTGGATGCGCTGCGCAACACCATACTGCGGGACGACCATAACCGACATGCAACCACCGAGCGGTACCTGATCGTCAATCGTAAGTTCCACCGGCACGTTCACCTTCGCGGTAAGGGTTTTTGGATAGAACCCCCGCTCGCGCGATATCTCCATGCGCAACAACTGGGAGGTAAGGCACGCCTGAATCTCCGGATTGCACGGCAAAGTTCTTGCCGGATTTTCCTGCTCCGCTGGTGGACCTCCTGCGCCGCCATTTGCACTTGCCACCACCGTAAAACTGCCGCGGTACATGGCCATGGAACAATGGAATGGCACCTCGCCTGCTTGTGTCGGCGTGAACTCAACGATATTCAGGCCCTGCCGAACGTACTTCGTAATCCCCAGCTTCGGCGCAAGAATCACGCTCTGGCATCCGTAGGTATTTACGCCGCTAATCTCCCAGCGCACCGGCATACCCTGCCGGATGGTAAACCGGTTTGGGCTATAGCCGGGGCCATTCACCTCCATGCGCACTACTTGCACACCGTCCACAATGGACACGTTCGGATCCTGCGCTGCTTGCACAATACCTGACGCATCTCCTCCCAGAGAAGGAAGGTTGACTCCGGCAAGGGTCAAGCCATTCTGCACATTAAAGAGACCGAGCAGCACGACGATGACTCCTGCAAACTTGAGGAAGTGTTTCTGAAAGGCGCCTTTGGCAAAACTCGAGAACGCACCAAGGGAGAGAAGCGCAGGCATAGTGCCCAGCGAAAACGCGAGCATCGTAAGGGCGCCCACCGTTGCATCGCCGCGCGAGAGCACGTAGAGCTGGAGCGCTTGGGTAAAGCCGCATGGAAGGAAGAACGTTCCTGCGCCTAAGAAGAGCGGCGCGGCCCTATGCTCGGTCGCGCTTATGTCGTGAATCCGGTGCGCGATAAACTTGGGCATTTTGGGTGTGAAACGAGAGAGCGCGGGAAAGAGCTTCAGCAACTGCAAACCAAGTACGATCATGACCAGACTTGCGATAATCGTGACCACCCCGGTGACGCGAGCAGAGAGTGCGATCATCGAGCCCAAGGCTCCGATTGCTGCGCCAAACGCAGTGTAGGAGACAACGCGTCCGATATTGAAGTAGAGGTGGGGCTTAAACTTCTGCACGCCCGTTTGATCTGGATGACGGTCGTTGTATTTGGTTGCAACGGCAACGAGAAGCCCGCCGGTGACCGCCATGCAGGTGGAAACCGCGGCCACAAGGCCTATGAGAAACACAAAGCCGTAACTCATGTTGTCCGGGATGCCAAGACTTGGCAGGAGTTCAAACCTCTTGAGTATCAGATAGAGTGCTACGACGATAAGGAAGATGCCGCCGATGTGCACATAGTCCTTTTTCGTGTTTCGCGCAGGCGCGATGTGAGGTTCTAAAGCGTGATCAGACCACAAGGATACCGCGTAGCCGTGGCTTTTCACCGCATCATGCAGCGCGGGGACACTCGGTTCCTGCGAGCAGTAAACAATCGCCTTGCCATCATAGTGGTTCACGCGAACCTTTTCGATCCCTTCGATCTTCTTGAACTTCCGCTCAATCAGAACCTCGCAACTGGCACAATGCATGCCGTGGATCTTGAGTTTTATTTTTTTGAGATCTTCTCCATCATGCATAGATATCAATTAAAGTATAACCAAAAACTACTCATGAGGAAATAATGGCATGAGCAGTGCTCAACGATTTAGGCGTCTCTTTTAGGATGGAGAATACCGTCTGCAAAAGCTGGCAGAAGATAGTGAAACAACCGAGCATTCGGATCCCTCGATTGGAAATACCGATACGGCGATGAACGCTTTGGCGGACCGGTGACGTATGCTCGAATAAGAAAAAGAGTGAACAGAAACAGCAACAGGATAAGCATTAAACCGAACTCTGGTCTGGCGCTAAACAGCATCTGCCAATACGCCATGTGTTCAAGTGCACCCATCGGGCACATACTCGGATTATAGCTCATGAGCGGGCAGTTAGTCATTGCCCCTTGTCCATCGTGTATCATGCTGATTTTTGCCCCAAGAACAGCGCTCACGAAAAAGACAAAAATGACCGCTACAATAAATGCTCTTGATATAACCTCAAAGGAGTTTTTCCTCACCATAAATGAAGGATATCACGTTTAGCCGAGCGCAACAAGCCGCTATAACGTAGGTTACCTTGACAAAGGAGCTTTCTACAAGTACGGTTTTAGTGCGTACCTTACAAACTTCTGCTTTCCTCCGTGAGAGCAGGCCTGACAATAAAATCTTTCCTTGTCGCACTATAGAAGGAGGTGCCCAGGCAAAACTGTTGGTTGCTCGCCGCGGTTTCTCTACAACCAAGCAGTTCAAACCGGTTCACAGCAACGCGCGAAAGCGCACAGGAGTATGTCATGAGCCGAAAGCTCATTGCGTCGTGCCTTGCGGTGACTCTTGTAGTCATCGCGGGTGTTGTCTGCAACGATACCTTCGGAACACCGAAGAGTCTCGTGCCCTTGAACACGAGCATCGCGGGAATGCCGCCTGCTCCCGAGGGCAAGGTGACCCAGTATGTCGTCAATTGCGGCGACCTGCCGGGAAAGTGTCCGGCGATTCTTTCGATGACGCCCATCTACACGGACATGAGCGAGCTCGGGTTCGAACTTACAGATCCCGAGTCCCTGCGCCAGTTCAACGCAGCGGTGCAGGTGCAGACCAAAGTTTTGAGCGACATGCGGAACTCCGGGCTGCTGCCTGAAATCGAACGGGCGGCACTCTCCGCGTATGTGGACGCCGTGCTCTCCGGGGGTCTTGCCCGAGGCGAAGCCGAATCGCAGGAGCTCATCGCAAGCTACCTCGATGCCCGTTCTGCCCTGCCGGGCGACCGTTATACGACTGATGCGAAGAGGAGAAAACCTCCCGGCAGCGGATGCACTTTCGGCAGCCCCTGCCCCGGCGGTAAGTGCGGAACCATTCTCGACAGCGGCACGAAGTTCGCCTCCTGTGTCGCTGCGTGCATCGACTGCTACCGGATCTAACGGCAAGTCATGGCGGAGCCCGCGCGGTTTGACGCGCGGGCTCCGCTCACCTTCACCTGGAGGGGTGACGATGAATCGCTTTCTGAAAGGAGCGCTGCTGATACTGGCCCTGGGTGTTCTCGTCCTCGGAGGCGTCACTCTCTCACGGCACTACCGGGCGGAGAATACCGCCGAATCCCAAATGGCGGAAGTCCAGATTGACACTCTCACCTACGAAGAGATCGTACCGTTCATGGAGCAGCTGGTTTCACGACAGGCTGCTCCGGACACAGCTTCCGGTTTCGCCGCGTACCTGTGCAAGGACGTCCGCGACCTGCACGATCCAAGGGAAAAGATCGCCTACCTGGCCATCATGCAATTCAGCCAGGAAGGAAACGGGATCCTGCTCGATCCCTATGTCACGGCCGATTCCTTCCCGAAAGGACTGTGGGAGCATCCCGAGGTGCGGCAAGCAATGGCGCCTGCTCTTGAGGCGGCCAAGAAAGAATACCAGGGGTACGAGAAATCCCCCGGGTAACAAATGTTCTTTGAGCCAGGACATGGCTCAAAAACCCCGCTAGCTAACTTCAGCTGGCGGGGTTCTTCTTTCAATATAAGGCTAATTACTTGACAAAAAAGTCGTTAAATGCTATAGTCATTTATTACCAAAACTAGTAACGTTATTTTCAAACAACCCTAAAAGGAGGGTCAAGCATGAAGAAGCTGGTCACGCTGCTGTACGTGCTGGTGGCGCTCCTGTGCGCGCTCCAGTACTCGGACTTCATCGTGGCACCGCAGACCACCGCAGGCATCGTGAAGAGCTGGTACGGCGCGTCGCTCGTGGCCAACGAGGTCAGAGCCGCGTTCGAGAAGAACATGATCGAGGGCGTGGAGAACCTCTGCGTAAAGCCGATCAAGAAGCTGAGGTTCTACTACACCTGCTTCGTGTCCGAGAGCACGATCCTGTCTTCAGAAGGCGACTTCAAGAACATCAGGGCCTACGTCAACGTCTACAGCAACAAGGAAGCTGCGGACGAAGTCACGAACGGCCGCTTGATGTGGGAGCCCGAGGAGGAGGAGAAGTACAGAGGAACCTCGTACACTACGCTGAAGCAGATCAAGAGCAGCAACACCCCGATGAACCAGATGACGCTCACGCTTCTTCGGGTCCGGGTCGACTAACCGAGCCAGCCCGACGACCATCAAGCCGAGGCAAGGGTTTCGTCTCACGACGGAATACCAGCCTCGGCCTTCTTTTTTATATGCCTCTCCCTCTTAAGGTAAGAGGGAGCTGGAGGGAGTTACAAAGGGCATATAAAAAACTGATTTCTGATTTCGCATTTAGCATTTCCCTTGAGTAACTCCCCTAACCCCTCTTACTCTAAGAGGGGAAAGCGCGTGCAAGCAAACCAATAATGAGAATGCCGATAAAGTTTGCCACATACGAGTAGGGCAAGAAGAGCGCGGTCTTCGTATGCACAAACCCAAGAAGCATCACGCCGAGCTCATCTGGCAAGGGTGAGGCAAAAATAAGCGCGGCCACAAATGGCGTGAACCAATGAAAAATTCTCCGATGGAAAATGTGTCGCAGCCGGGTGCTCCCCTTTTTCCCGAGCAACCCCAGGACGTCTTCCGAAAGCCGGTCACGCACAAATTTGAAAATCACCAGGTCACCACACACCGAACCGAGCGCACCGATTAATGCGGTTTGCACTACAGACGTTGTTCGCGCTATGGTGCCAAGAAATCCAATAGCTATGGGCGTGGTAAAGGCAGAGGTAAAGAGACTACCGGCAAGGAATGTTTCCAGAATTTTCAAATGGCTGGTCGCATTGAGAAATCTCGTTATCATACCTGATTGCGCGAGCACTACGGTCACCACAACGCTCGCCGCGATCATAAAAAAATCAACCTCCAAGTGGTGTTTGAGTTGTTCTCCTGACGGCGCTGCCATTACAATCATTTAATCATCTCAACGGCAGAATGTCTACGGATGAAATGCGCGCCCGTCATCCTGAACCCCGCTCTTGCGGGAAAGCCTGCCTGCCGCCAGCCTGCCGGCAGGCAGG
>CAZQTS010000021.1:0-4350 GCA_964596475.1 uncultured Gammaproteobacteria bacterium | reverse complement strand
CGAGACACTGCCGTGTAAGGAGCGTCGAATCGATCGTTAACTCATCGTGACGCGGGCCAAGCGTGGCAGCAGGTGCGCGAAGCGAACAGTCAGTACCACTTCGCTTACCGCGTGCGGCACCATCAGGACATGCCAGTGGTACGCGAACGGATTGAGCAGCAACTGCCAGCCGTTGCCCGCGTACCTTTTCCAGAAGCTGTTGAGCCAGCGCCGCGTCATGGCCTTACCAAAGGTCAGACGCAACCAGTCGCCGATGCCGGAAATCCGATCCGAGAGCTCGCCGCGCTTTTCCGCAAGCATCGGCGCGAACTCGACTTCAAACACGACCTGCTGAAACCGGTAGAACTCGGCGATGAGCCTTGCGCAGTAACGGACGTGACGTACGACCTCCTGCGCGAAGAAGCGCAGTTGCGAAAGCGGACGTGCGGACGGGCGCCGGTCCCGAAAATCGCGGAAACGATAGAACCCCGCGATCATGGGGTGAGTGCGCTCGGTCGCGAACGACCAACGGTACCAGACGTAGTTGCGCAGCAGACGCAGCCGCGCTTCACGGTTCGAGAAACGCTTGAGCGCGGCAATCATGTTCGAGACGCTGTAGAACTGCCGCCATGAACTTGTGTAGGCGGCAAACCACTGCTCGCGCGACATCCGGGGGTGATCGGCGACCGCGTGAAACGAATCGTATCGCGACAGATCAGTGTCCATCTGAATGCCCGCAACGTACGCGCGGACGTGATCCTCGCTTCCGGGGATGGGTGTCAGCATGAAAAACGATGCCTGATCCGCCCCTTCTTCGAAGAGCTTCTCGACGTCCGCTGCAACCGACGCCGGATCGTCATGCGGGAA
This sequence comes from uncultured Gammaproteobacteria bacterium, assembly GCA_964596475.1. Lineage (GTDB taxonomy): Bacteria > Patescibacteriota > Patescibacteriia > UBA1558 > 2-01-FULL-52-15 > CAZQTS01. The sequence continues at coordinate 3,504 of CAZQTS010000021.1, read as the reverse complement.
CCCCACGATGTAGCCGGCGTGTACCGCGATGCCGTGGTCGTGACAGCGCTGCCAGAGCTTTCGGTACTCGCCGACCTTGTTCTGATACTTGTGGGCACCGGCAAGACTCTCCGGATTCATGGACTCAACGCCCATGAATATCTGGCCGCAGCCTGCTTTCGCAAGCTTCTCGATGAACCGCGGTATCTTGCCGCAGGCAAGATCCGCCTCGATCATGATGAAGATCCTATGACCCTGCTGCCGGAGTGCGGCAAGGCCGTCAAGGATCTCCTCCCAGAGCGGATTGCGGGCGAAGTTGTCGTCCGTGAAGAAAAAACTCGCCCTACCCATGCGCTCGCAGGTCTCCCTCACCTGCGCGATGATCGCGGCCGGCTCGCGGTATCGGCTCTTTCTGCCCTGCACGTTGATGATGGAGCAGAAGGAGCAGGCAAAGGGACAACCGCGGCCCGTGTCTAACGTACCGATCTCGGTGACGAAACTCTTGCTGAAGTAACCGGCCGGAAACCGTGGCATCGGGGCATGCTGCAAATCCGGCAGGCCGCCCCGATAGAGGGCTCTTGGCTTCCCCGCGATGATATCCGCAAGGGCAGGAGGCCAGAGTTCCTCGGCTTCGCCGTAAAACACCGTAACCCCTGCATCCATAAGCTCTTGGACTTCAGGCGGCATCACGCCGGGGCACGGCACGTCCTTACGGGTCGCATCTTTTATGCAGTCGTGCATCGTGGCGATGGTACCGGAAACGTGGAACCCGCCCATGACGCACGCGGCACCGCGGGCCTTCCAGCGATCGATAATATCGCACGCGCGCGGGAACTCCGCAGTCTGGACCGCAACCAAGCCAACAATGAGTTTGGTTCCGGGTTCGGGAAACCGAAGCGAAAGGCGCGCAAGTTCGCCCGCCTGCAGGGAAATCCCGTCCTCAAGCGCGTGAACCTCGATGGGAAAACCGTCAGGCAGGATGCGCGCCAGCGCCTCGCTCGTCAACGAATTCATGACGGCAAGGCTGTTCGAGGGCAATACCCCGCGCCAGTACCGGTGCGGGAACCCGTCGTCATCGTAGTGGGTCGGCCTGATGAGCACGACGACGAGTCGTTGGAACCCGGGGTCAGATGCGATCCCGGCCGAAAGAGAGGCAACTGGTTGCATGGTGTGCTCCGTGGCGTCGTCGCCGTGGTGAGTAATGACCGATGTGGTGTAAAGGTGCGACTGCACCTTCCGATGCAGATATAGCTTTAATCTAGCAGATTCGCGCTTTTTGGCAAATGAAAAAGCTTAAAAAGTGAGACGCCGCGGACCGTACACTGTCCGCGGCGTCACGGTAGGGTCGTCATGCGACGCCCTTTGACTCGAGGTAGGTAAGAATATCACCTACCGTTTTGATGTTCTCTGCTGCGCTCTCGGGTATCTCGATCTTGAACTGATCTTCCAGAGCCATGACGATCTCGACGGCATCGAGAGAATCCGCGCCCAGATCGTTACGCAGATCGGCTTGGGGGATAACCTTGTCTGCCGCTACCCCAAGCTTTTCCATAACCAACTGTCGAACCGCATCGATTGCTGCCACGAGAGAGCCCTCCTTGAAAGGAACTGCGACAAAGGTGCCATCCACTGTACCTACGCCGAATCATAGTACTGCCTGATCAAAAGAAACGCAATATACCCCAGTATAGGAACACAAATATCCCGCCTTGCCAGCGATCACGCCGTAATGACATCAACGCCCTGCAGAGCGGGATGTAAGAAAAATGGTCTCAAAATCGACATCCGCCAATATACAGACTTCAATATCCGTATAGTAATTTTGCCCAGTCACTGGTGAAAACAAACGCCCCGCAAGCCTTTGGCTTGCGGGGCCGTCCTTTCCTGCGTACCTTACGGCTTGTAGCGGAAGGACTTCACGATGACCTCAACCCGCTTTGCAGGAGGTTTACCTTCGAAAAGCCATAGATTGAAACGCATCCGTTCCTGCCCCGGTGTTGGGATGTCAGGACCTGTATAGGTCCACGATTGCAGCAGAGTTTCCGGGCGTGGATCCTCATCGAAGCCAATCCAACTCGAGAACTCAAGGCGATCAGATTGCCACACCAACCGATGCGTGCTGTCCCGGAAGCTGCCTACCGTGAACCGTTTTCGGTGATTCACCCGGTAGTGGGGTTGGACAACATATTGTGCATGGTGAGGAAAAGCCAGAGCACTCGAGAATTCTATGTCCGCCTCGCGCTCGTCGCTTTCGTAGATGAAGCCGGCGAATACGGCCTCTGCCGCAAGTGTGCCGAGATCGGTGCTTACTTGAAACGTGTATGCTCCGTAGCCCAGCGATTTTTCGGCAACGACCTCGGAGCAGAACCAGTTGCCCTCATGCTGCTCGATAGCCAGGTGGAGACCGTGCTGGTCGACAGAGACGAGCGAGTCCCAGTCCGAGAAGTAGTTAGGTCCCGGGCCCTGGAGTATTCCCGTGCGCCGTACGACCCACAGGTGGTCGTCAAACGTAACGGTACGCGGGATAAGACGTGGGCCGTGGAGAATGTCAATGTTTTTGTGCGGGAATTCATCCACTGCCAGGATGCCTTGCTCTGAATCGTGCTTGTATCTTTCTTCATCCACAAGTTCAGCCTTGAGCATCTCCCATGGATGTGTCCAGGTCTCCCACGAACCATCGGCGCAGATCGTCGTAAACGGCGCGTCATACCAAGGCTGAACGTACCAGATGTCAGTTTTTGCCCACAGGACCACGCGAACTTTACGCGCGTCTATGTTATTGGCGCTTCCACGGATTCGGCCTGTCTGTTTGTCTGGTCCAAAGAGCTTGATCTCGGGTTTTCTACGGAGATCGCCCACGATGGTACCAGGGCAGACTGGTTTCAGTTTCACGTCGTACGTGATCGTTTCGCCCCCCTTAACCCGGACACTTGAGGAATTATCTCTGTAATGGTCGAGCTTGAGCGTTATAGAGTACACGCCTTCTTCGACCGTCAAGGTTGCTGGCGTGATCAGACTGGTGTCTTTTTGATCCAGACTGATGTGCGCACCTGACGGAACAGACGAGATATCAAGGCGGCCAGTCATCACCGCCTTTGTTTCGGTTCGCGCCACACTTTCCTTCGTGGCAGCGCTTTGGTTCTTGTTGTTGCAGGCGCTTGCACTCACCCACAGCAGAGAGAGGACCGCAATCAAATGACGTATCTGCACCGTGAACCCTCCTTTTGATGTTTAGGAACGAATAGTGATGGGATACCACCGCAACATGTATATAGTATCCTTTGAGCAAACTCTGTCAACGCGTTTCTCTGTATACAAAAAAGCCAAATGAACCCGAGCTCGAGACCGAGGGGTGGGCCGGGGTATTCGGGCGGGTATAATAAAAAAGTTGAAGAAATCCCCGCAAGACAATGGGCGACGCTTTGCGTCGCACGCGAAAATTTTTCTGAAAATCAGGGAAGTATTATTGTGGCTGGCCTCCTCGGGCTCAGAAAACCAGAAGTGAGACCCCATAAGGCTTTTCTG
>CAZQTS010000020.1:8322-14859 GCA_964596475.1 uncultured Gammaproteobacteria bacterium | reverse complement strand
AAGAATTTGTGAAGGTCATATTGGGTAAAAAATTACAGATGACGCAGCGCTTCAACGAACAGGGCGTGGTGCCGGTGACGGTGATCCAGGCAGGTCCCTGCACGGTCACGCAGGTACGGGGAGAGAAGGAGGGGTATCGTGCGATTCAGATCGCATTTGGAGCGCGCAAGCGTATTTCAAAACCACTCGCCGGTCACCTGAAATCTCTCGGGAATTTCAGGTATCTGCGCGAGTTTCGCATGGAATCGAATGCGGCGCGCGATGCGTCGCTACCGGCGCGCGGGCAGACCTTTACGGTGTCCATATTCAAACCTGGCGACAAGGTTCAGGTGACCGGAGTTGCGAAAGGTAAAGGTTTCCAGGGTGTGGTGAAGCGTCATCATTTCGCAGGTTCGCCAAAAACGCACGGGAATAAGGATCAGTTGCGCATGCCCGGCAGCATCGGACCCACAGAACCCAAGCATGTATTTAAGGGTACCAGAATGGCAGGTCGGATGGGCGGGCAGCGCGTGACAGTCAAGCATCTGGAAGTTGTTGCGGTTGACGAAGCGAAGAATCTTCTGTACCTCAAGGGAGCAGTTCCTGGCGGACGCAATGCCCTGCTCGCCATTTCAGGGGAAGGAGAGATGGTGTTCGCACAACCTGCGCAAGGCAATGGTGCAACGGTCCCTATGACGGTCGTAGAGGATTCTGAACCAGCTTCTCATGTCGCGTCAGACGTTCCTGCAGAAAATGCTGCAAGCACCGTTGCAATAAAAGAGAAATCAGCATGACCGAACTTAGTGTACCAGTTCATTCACTCGCCGGAGAAACAAAGGGTACTCTCAACTTAAACCCGAAGGTGTTTGGCGTACCGTTCAGTGACCCGCTTGTTCATCAGGCGGTGGTAGCGCAACTTGCCAACAAGCGCAAACCCTACGCGCACACCAAAACACGAGCGGAGGTGCGCGGCGGCGGCAGGAAGCCATGGAAGCAGAAGCATACGGGACGCGCCCGCCACGGATCACGGCGGTCGCCGATTTGGGTCGGCGGCGGCATTACCTTTGGTCCGCGCAAGGAGCGCAACTGGGCGCAGAAGATTAATAAAAAGATGCGGCAGCGGGCGCTGTTGATGATATTGAGCGACAAAGTGAAGAGTGATCGCTTGGTGGTGATAGAGGAATGGAGCCAAGAATCTAAAACCAAACAATTGAACCTGGCCCTAAGCAAACTGCCCGGACAGTCACGGAAGCGACTGCTGGTGACCTCACCCGATGATCGGCCAGTGATCGGTGCGGCAAAAAATCTTCGAGGTGTGGAGAGTATTGGTGTGGGCAGTCTCAATGTCGTGGACCTGTTGAAGTATGAATATCTGATTGTGCCGAGCAGTTTAATTCCAACTATTGAAAAAAGATACGGAGGTTGAATAGCATGGGCATTTTTGACTTATTTAAAAAAAAGGAACCCGCGCACACAAAACCTTCGAAAGCCGCTTCGGAGCCTTCGAGTGTGAAGGAAGCGCCCAAAAAAGAAAAGCAGGCGCGCGGTGCGTCGCTCCCGGCGCGCGGTGCGTCGACGCCTCCGCGAACGATTCGCGAGGAGATTGAGCTTGCCCAAGCAAAAGCAAAAAAACCTGCCGGGGCAGCGGTTTCAAAAAAACCAGCGGCGCCTGGTATGTTGGCCTACCGCATACTCCTGCGACCCATTGTTTCCGAGAAGACAACCCACTTGCACAGTTTCAACCAATATGTTTTTAAAGTGGCACCGGTCGCCAGCAAAATGATGGTAAAAAAGGCAATTTTTGAAGTCTATCACGAAAAACCCGTTGCGGTAAAAATGATATGGGTACAGGGGAAAACGCTTCGCCGCGGCGCCCTGCGCGGCCAGAGAAGTTCGTACAAGAAAGCCATTGTGAAAATGCCGAAGGGCGTCGTCCTGCCGGTATATGAAGGAGTGTAACTATGCCTCTGAAATTATACAGACCTATCACTTCTGGGATGCGTCACGCAAGCGTGATAAGAGACCCTCTACTTTCCAGGGCAAGACCGTTAAAATCGCTCCGCATCACGCGCAAGCGCACCGGTGGCCGCAATGCACAGGGGAAAATCACCGTGCGGCATCACGGCGGCGGTGCCAAACGTTTCATTCGGGTGGTGGATTTCAAGAGGGATAAATACGACATACCGGCAAAGATAACGTCCATTGAATATGACCCTAATCGCAATGCACGAATCGCCCTCCTCGCTTATATGGATGGTGAAAAAAGGTATATGCTCTCACCCGAGGGACTGGGCATTGGCAGCACCGTCGTCTCCACCCAAAAGCCCGGTGAGATAAAAATCGGTAATCACTTGAAGCTGAAGCACATCCCGACCGGTCTCGAGGTGTACGCTATTGAAATGCTGCCCGGTGCCGGCGGACAACTCTGTCGAGGCGCCGGTACCTACGCGGTGTTGAGTTCGCTCGATAGCGGACGGGCACTCCTGAAATTACCGTCCGGCGAGATACGCATGGTGTCGGAGGAATGCATGGCGACAATCGGCATTGCGTCGAATCCGGAGTTTCGAACAATCCGATGGGGCAAGGCAGGTCGCATGCGTCATCGCGGCATACGGCCATCAGTTCGGGGTAAGGCCATGAATCCGGTGGATCACCCGCACGGAGGCGGTGAAGGCAAGCATCCCATCGGGCTCAAACACCCAAAGACCTATACGGGCAAGATTGCGCTCGGCGTAAAAACCAGAAAAGTAAGAAAGCCATCTGACGCGTTCATTGTGCAGCGTCGAGGCGGAAAGCCAATAACACACTAATGGGACGAAGTTTGAAAAAAGGACCCTACGTTGACCATCGCCTGCTCAAGAAACTGAAGGGCGTAAAACCCGAGAGCAAGCTGATTATAAAAACCTGGTCGCGCGCTTGTACCATTGTGCCGGAAATGGTTGGCTTTACCATCGGGGTGCATAACGGCAAAATCCACGTACCCGTATACATCGTTGAAAATATGGTCGGGCATAAATTAGGTGAGTTTTCGCCGACGCGCAAATTTACCGGCCACGGCGGCAAGATGGCAAAAGCGCAAGAGCAAGAAGCACAAGCAGTTGCCGCACCTGTCGCACCAGCTCCAGCCGGTACCCCTCCGCCAAAGAAATAACGTATGGTTGAAGTACGAGCACAATTAAAACACCTGCGCATGTCGCCTAAAAAAGTTCGGCTGGTTGCGAACACCATCAAGGGCTTGGATGCAAACCAGGCGCTTACCCGTCTTAGGTTTATCCATCGCTCACCCTCACCGGTTATCGCGAAACTCCTTAAGTCCGCCATTGCGAATGCTTTGCATAACAATAACTTAAGCGCTGATACGCTCATGGTAAAAAAGGTGGTGGTTAACGAAGCTGCGGCGCTCAAGCGATGGAAACCGGCTGCGTTCGGATCAGCGCATCCTTTTAAACGGCGTGGCAGCCATATTGATTTGGTGCTTGGCTTGAAGGCAGGCCAAAAAGCCCCGAAGGTCATGGCTGATCAAAAGAAGAAGGAGCCGAAAGAAGCCGTGGCAGCTCAAACCGAAAAACCAACCGAGGCGCGGGAGGAGAAGCGCGCCATGCCAGAACGCGAGACTGGTCGAGTAAGCCCGAAGACCGCCTTGCTCGCGCGGAAAAAACCGAGAAAGAATCCTTCAGACAATTAACCTATGGGTCAGAAAGTCAATCCAACCATTTTCAGAATTACCATGAGCGAGCAATGGCGCTCGCGTTGGTACGGTGACAAGGATTACGCGAGGATGTTGCACCAGGACATTCTAATACGCAAGTTCCTCGCGAAAAGGCTTCGGGAGGCAGGCATTGATCGTATCGAAATTGAGCGATCCCGCGGCGAGATTGTGGTGAACATTGTCGCGGCAAAGCCCGGTATCATTATCGGCCGGGGCGGGACCGGCATTGAGGATTTGCGGAAAGAGGTTATGAGGAAGTTTTTAGATTCAAAGACCATACTCAAAATGAACGTCGTAGAAGTTGATAATCCGAATCTTTCTGCCGGTGCCATCCTGCAGTCCTGCATCACTGATATCGAGAAGCGCATCCCTTTTCGCCGCATCATGAAAGTAAATGTCGACAAGGTTCTCAAAGCCGGTGCGCAGGGCGTGAAGATTATGATAGCGGGACGCCTCAACGGCGCTGACATTGCGCGACGCGAGAAGCTTACCCAAGGCAAAATTCCCCTCCATACGCTTCGCGCAAACATTGACTACGCGCGCGGTGCCGCGCAAACAACCTTCGGCGTGATCGGCATAAAGGTCTGGATTTACAAAGGCCTTTATTTCCCCACTGAAAAGCCAAAGGAATCGGTCGCTCGAGCAAGAACTCAAGTCGGAAGCCGATAACCATGTTAGCGCCAAAGAAAGTAAAATACAGAAAGTCACAGCGCACGGATAAGATTCGCGGCGTTGCGACTCGGATGAACGAGGTGAGCTTCGGACAATACGGTTTGAAATCACTGGAGGCGTCATGGGTCACCGCGCGTCAGATCGAGGCAGCGCGGCGTACCCTGAGCCGCTTTATCGCGCGCGGCGGGCGGATCTGGATTCGGATATTTCCCGACAAATCAATTACCGAAAAGGGCAATGAAATGCCCATGGGCAAAGGAAAAGGCGCGGTTGATCACTACGTCGCGGTTGTGAAGCCCGGTACCGTTATGTTTGAAATGAGTGGTATCGACGCACAGACAGCACGAAAAGCATTGAGCAGTGCGGGTTACAAGTTGCCGGTCAAAACAAAATTCATTGTCAAGCAATAACATGAACATGAAGGATATAAAGGATTTAGACGAAAAAGCAATTCGCGGAAAGATAACCGCACTGCGTTCCAAATTGCGGGAACTGCGGTTTGGTTTAGTCAACCGTCAGGTAAAGAATGTTCGTGAACTTCGCGAAGTCAAAAAAGACATCGCCCGGCTGCTCACCGCGGGTCAACGCAAGCAGGGGAGCGCGCCCAAGCACCAACATGCATAAATCATTGCAAAGAAAATTGGCAGGAGTGGTGGTCTCAACCAAGATGCAAAAGACGGTGGTGGTGCGCGTTGACCGCGTGGCCACACACCGCAAGTATCAGAAGCAGTATTTCGTGAGCAAATCGTATAAAGCGCACGACGAAAGAAATCTGTGCAAGGAGAAAGACCGGGTAACCATCGCCGAGAGCCGTCCGTTTTCGAAGGAGAAGCATTGGCGCGTCATTATGATTAACGGGCGTGCGTATGGTACAGCATAGGTCCATGTTACCGGTGGCTGACAATACCGGCGCGAAACTCGTGCAATGCATCCGGGTCCTCGCCGGATATAAAAAGCGCTATGCGCAGATTGGCGACGTTATCACCGTCGTGGTGAAGAATGCGGTGCCGCATGCGCAGGTCAAGAAGAGTCAAATCCACCGCGCGGTGCTCATTCGTCAGCGTAAGGAATTGCGGCGCAAGGATGGCTCATACATCAGATTTGACGATAACGCAGTTGTCTTGATTGACAAAACTACGCGAGAGCCGCTGGGCAGTCGCATTTTCGGCCCCGTGGCGAGAGAGCTTCGCACGAAGGGATTTTCAAAAATTATTTCATTAGCGTCTGAAGTCTTATAAGCATGCTCAAGGTCAAGCTTAACGACAACGTCAGAGTCATTGCCGGCAAGGATAAGGGTAAGAGCGGCAAGGTGATCCAGGTATTGCCTCGCGATCGCACGGTGGTGGTTGAGGGTCTAAACAAAATGTACAAGTACCTGCGGTCTCGCAAGCAAGGAGAAAAGGGTCAGCGGATTGAATTTGCCGCGCCCTTGAGAGTCAGTAAGCTCATGGTCGTCTGTCCCAAATGCAATAAGGCGAGCCGACTGGGACTTATGCATGAAGGCGAACAGAAGAAGCGCGTGTGCAAACAATGTAAAACCGTCATTGACTAGGTATGTCACGGCTGCAAAAAAAATATCGCGATGAGGTAGTACCCAAAATGATGAAGCATTTTGGATATGGAAACGTGCTTGCCGTTCCCAAGATTCAGAAAGTGGTACTCAATACCGGTCTTTCAAAAAGCTTGACGGACAAGCGATTTGCTGATATTGCAATGAGAACGCTTACGAGAATTTCTGGCCAAAAACCAGTGCCCACCAAGGCAAAAAAATCAATCGCTAATTTTAAAATCAGAGAAGGCATGATGATTGGGGCCATGGTCACGCTGCGGGGATCGCGGATGTATGATTTCTTGGACAAACTCGTCAATGTGGCGTTCCCGCGTATGCGCGACTTTCACGGTCTGGATCCCAAGAAGGGTTTTGACAAGCACGGCAACTGGGCAGTCGGCTTTCGGGAGCATATCGTCTTCCCCGAGATTGCATCGGACGAAATTGAGAATATCCACGGCCTCGAGGTTGCGGTCAACACGACCGCAACGAACAGAGACGAGGCGTTATTCCTCCTTCAATCATTTGGATTTCCCTTTAAGATGGGAGACCCCTCGACTCGTCGAGCTCAGCTCGACTCCGCTCAGGGTTATTTTCGTTCTCGCCATTCACCCCGCATTCGCGGGGG
>CAZQTS010000020.1:0-8222 GCA_964596475.1 uncultured Gammaproteobacteria bacterium | reverse complement strand
CTGGCGACGAAAATAAGAAAGGCTCGTGATGTCTACGACAGCACAAGAAGTAAAATCGCAGCGCTCACTTCTGAAACCGAAGTTTTCAACCCGCGTTGTGCGGCGATGCTGGCGCTGCGGCAGAAAACGAGGTTATATGCGGAAATTCGAACTTTGCCGTATTTGTTTCAGGGAACTTGCGACAAAGGGCGAGATTCCCGGCGTTAAAAAAGCGAGTTGGTAGTTTTCATACACATATGATGACCGATCCTATTGCTGATATGCTCACTCGATTGCGGAATGCGGCTCTCGCGCACAAAGCCGAGGTGATGGTTCCGTACTCGCGTCTGAAACATGAGATTGCGAATGTGCTGATGCGGGAGAGTTTTCTTACGAAGGTGGAGAAGCTTGAAGGCCCCCTGCCCCAGTTGCGGCTGATTCTCAAATATCGGAGCAACGGAAAACCGTACCTGAAACACGTGCGACGGGTGAGTATGCCCAGTCGACGAGTGTATGTTACCAGGGAGAGTCTGCCGCGTATCCTGAATGATTATGGCATCGCGGTGATTTCGAGTTCGCGGGGTATTTTAACTAATAAGGAGGCCCGCAGGGCCAAGATCGGCGGCGAGCTCCTGCTCGAGATATGGTAGCTATGTCACGCATCGGTAAAAAACCAATCTCGCTCCCTGACGGCGTTTCCGTAGAGGTTTCCGGACACACCGTTCGCATCAAAGGTCCCAAGGGCGAATGTGCAATTGAAACGGTGCCCGCGTGCAAGGCCGTTGTTGAGCATGGCGCCCTCCGAGTCATTCTTGAAGACAAAGCTGCCAAGAAGGGGCCAGCGCTCTGGGGCCTTACGCGTGCGCTTCTCTCAAACGCGGTCGTGGGCGTGACCCATGGTTTTTCGAAGAGCCTTGAAATCAACGGGGTCGGCTACAAAGTTGCTTTGAAAGGACGCGCGCTCGTGCTACACGTTGGGTTTTCGCATCCGGTGGAGTATGAGTTGCCTCCGGGTATTGAGGCGAAAGTTGACAAAAATATGATCTCGATAAGCGGCATCAATCGCCAAATGGTAGGGCAGGTCGCCGCGGAGATTCGGGCAATTAGGAAACCTGAACCGTATAAGGGGAAGGGAATCAAGTACACAGGCGAGGTTATCCGACGCAAGGTCGGCAAGGTGATGAAATCAGCTGCATAAAACATGAAGGCACAAAAACGAAAGCAAGAACTGCGAAGTCAGAGGGCCAGAAGGATTCGGGCAGGGCTTCTGGTAACCAACGACCGGCCGCGCTTGTCAGTTTTCCGCAGCAACAAACATATCAGAGGGCAAGTTATTAATCTGCAAGGCCATGTGCTCGTTTCCGCAAGCGACGAGCATATAGCAGGGAACATGACGGGAGTTGCGCTTGCGGAAGCAACCGGCGCACTGCTCGCGCAGCGCGCAAAAGAAGCGAGTATCGGAACGGTTGTATTTGATAAGGGTCGTTATAAGTACCATGGCCGGGTCAAAGCGTTTGCTGAAGGTGCCCGGAAGGGTGGACTTGAATTTTAAACGTTGCCGTGGCAACGTTTGAATTTCCGTCCCTGCCTGCCGGCAGGCAGGGCTCGCCCATCACGAAAGTGAGCTTTCGTGTGGACTCGCTAGGAAATATAATCATATGAACGAGACGCAAAAAGGGACCATGGAGAAAGCATCAGTTGAAAAGAGAGCGGCAGTGCGCCCTATGGCGCGGAGAAGGTTCGTCCGTGAACGGGACGAATTTGACCAACGTTTGATTGATTTGGCCCGGGTGACCCGGGTTATGGCCGGGGGCAAACGCATGCGGTTCCGCGCCTGCATTGTGATCGGCGACCGCAAGGGACATGTGGGCTGGGGCGTGGCAAAGGGCGCGGATGTTTCAATCGCGATCCAAAAGGCAGTGGGGCAGGCGAAGAAGAATATGATTACCGTGAGCACGATTGAAGGCACCATTCCGCACCAGGTAACGGTGAAATATAAGGCGGCGCGGTTGCTCCTCAAGCCTGCCAAGGGTCGCGGCTTGATTGCGGGGGGTGTGGTGCGCTCGATCCTTGAACTGGCCGGGGTAAAAGATGTGGTCTCAAAGATTTTTGGGTCTCCGAATAAAATAAATAATGTGGCCGCGACGTTTAAGGCGCTGTCGTCGCTGCGGCGCGTCGAAGCGCAAAAAACACCAGTGCAAAAAGTAGCGGAGGCTGCGGCGACTGAATCGCCATCATAGTATGAAAGGTTTGCATACCATAAAAAAAGCACCGGGTTCATCAAAACGCAGGTTTCGCGTTGGCCGCGGCAACAGTTCAGGGATCGGCAGCTATTCAGGACGCGGCATTAAGGGTCAGCGAGCACGGTCCGGGGGTCGGAGCGGTTTGATCGCCCGCAGTATGAAGCAATACCTGCTCCGAATCCCCAAGATGCGGGGCAAGGGTTTTTCGCGGCAGACGCCGCGGGCCGCGATCGTGAAACTCTCTGATCTGCAGGAGCATTTTAGCGACGGCGATCGCGTCACCCCGAAGTCGCTGCTTGAAAAAGGCCTCGTAAAAGTTGCGGGGTCACGCATTAAGATTCTCGGAGGCGGTGCACTCGAAAAGAAACTGGCGGTCGTCGCGCATGCGTTCTCTGCGCAAGCAAAAGAAGTGATTGAGAGGAAAGGCGGTTCGGCGGAGGTGATCGCAGCGCCGCAGGCTAAAGGTAAGGAGGCGACCGATGTTCGATAAGTTAATTCAAATTTGGAAAGCGCCTGATATCCGGCGGAGGATTCTCTTTGTCCTCGCCATACTCGTCATCTATCGGATCGCGTCGCACGTTCCACTGCCCGGCATTGACGCTTCCCAGCTCAAGGATTTTTTCGCGCGCAATCAATTGTTCGGATTGTTTGACGTCTTTTCAGGAGGCGGTCTTAAAAATTTTTCCGTCGTGCTGATGGGAGTGGGTCCCTATATTACCGCCTCGATTATCTTTCAGCTCCTGGTCATGATCGTGCCCAAACTCGAAGCGCTCTCGAAGGAAGGTGAGAGCGGCCAGCAGCGAATCAATCAGTACACACGGCTCCTTACGGTGCCCCTTGCGGTGATCCAGTCATACGGTTTTATCATCCTTCTCCAGCAGCAATCGCAGGTTAATCTGATCGGGAATCTGTCGCCGTTTGAACTCTTTACCGCCATACTCGTTTCGACCGCAGGTACTATTTTTCTCATGTGGTTGGGCGAGTTGATTACCGAAAAAAAAGTTGGCAACGGCATCTCGCTCATGATCTTTGCGGGCATTGTGGCTGGCCTGCCTGACGCGGTGCGCAACACCTTCTTGGTGTACGATCCAGGTCAATTCGTGAATGTGATGACATTCATCGTGATTGCGCTCATCACGGTTGTCGCTATTGTGTTCATGACGGAAGGGCAGCGTAACGTCCCCATTTCGTACGCTCGTCAAATCTACGGAAACAGGTCCCTCGGCGGCGTGAATACTCACCTGCCCTTGCGCGTCAATCAGGCAGGCGTCATACCCATTATTTTCGCCATATCGGTGATTCTTTTCCCGCCGATGATTGCGCGATTTTTTCAGTTTGCCACGACCCCGTGGATCGCCAGCGCCGCTAATTTCATCGTGCAATTATTCGCCAATCAGATCTTTTACGGTATTTTCTACTTCCTCATGGTTTTCGTCTTTACCTATTTCTATACGGCGGTGATCTTCAAGCCTGAACAGATTGCTGAAAATATTCAAAAGCAAGGCGGCTTCATTCCTGGTATTCGACCCGGCAGACCCACAGAGGAATACCTGCGTTTGACCATGAATAAAATTATCCTGGCCGGAGCCATCTTTCTCGGTCTCATCGCGGTCCTGCCGATTGTCGTTCAAAATGTAACGGGTATTCAGACACTTGCCATCGGAGGCACGAGCCTGCTCATCGTGGTCGCGGTCGTCATTGAAACCGTAAAGCAAATCGATTCGCAGCTTGTCATGCGGGATTACGAAGGGTTTTAGCATAAGCGTGCGTGTCATGAGGCCGCTCTTGAGGGTTCCCCCTCCGAATTGATTTTGTTTTTTAAGCGGTACGATACAATGGGACTATGATTAAAACAGGCACGGTACTGGTGCTTATCGGCCCGCAAGGGTCTGGAAAGGGTACGCAGGCAGCGCTACTCGCGGATCGAGATGGTTTTTGCGTCGTTGGTATGAGTGATCTTCTGCGAAGTGAGGTCGCAAACCTCACCGGGCTCAAGGAGAAAATTACCAGTGAAATACAGCGAGGAGAATTCATCGACACGGATTTAAGCGTGCATCTTATCGAGCAGTATCTCAAGCGACTCCCGTCAGGTTCGAAGATTATTTTTGACGGCTTTCCGCGTCTCGTTGAGCAAGCGCGTGAGCTTGATAACTTGGTGGTCGTTACGAAGGCAGTTCACATTGATGTTCCCTACGACGTGTCGCTCAAACGCATCGCGGGAAGACTCATGTGCCCGCGCGGTCACGTGTACAATAAATATTTTGTCCCGCCGAGACGGCCAGGCGTCTGTACTATTGACGAGCTCCCCTTGCATGGGCGCGAGGATGATACCGAGACAGTGGTGAAAACAAGGCTCGCCCTGTATCAGCAGGTGACCACGCACGTTCTGGCCTATTACCGAGCGCAAGGCAAACTCGTGAGTATCAATGGCAATCAATCGGTCTCCGCAGTTGCGCACGAAATTCGCGAAAAAGTGCTTGCGTACGTATGAACGTAAAGACGAAGCAGGAAATCGCAATTCTCGAAGAATCCGGTCAACTGCTGTACGAAATTTTGCAGAAAGTGATCGCGGAGGTTCGTGTCGGTGCAAGCGGTCTTGAGCTTTCGAACTATGCGCTTGATTTAATCACTGCAGCCAGAGCTGTGCCGGCGTTTGTGGGGTATGGCAAGCCGCCGTTCCCGGCTGCCTTATGCGTGTCGGTCAATTCGTGTGTGGTGCATGGTGTACCGACAGAGTATCGTTTGCAGGCAGGTGATATCGTGGGCCTTGATATCGGCATGCGGTACCAAGGGTTATACACCGACATGGCGCGAACACTGGCGATCGGAAAGCTGCCTGTGCGCGAGCAGGAGCTCATTGACGCGACCTATCAATCGTTTGAACAGGCGCTTACCGTGGTGAGGCCCGGTAGAACCACTGGTGACATTGGTCACGCAGTGCAATCGTATGTCGAGAAGCTTGGTTTTGGCGTGGTGCGGGATCTGTCGGGGCATGGGGTTGGACACGCTCTTCATGAAGCGCCGGAAGTACCAAATTTTGGTCAACAGGGTAAGGGGGATGTTCTTGAGACAGGTATGGTAATTGCGATTGAACCGATGGTTACGCTGGGGAATTTCGCGGTGAGCATTGGCGACGACGGATGGAGCGTTATGACGCGTGACGGTTCCAAGGCTGCGCATGTAGAAGACACGGTGCTCGTGACCGACGACGGTCATCGCGTGCTCACACGGCCGATCGGGGAAAAGAGGAAATATCTTGGTATTGATTACGGCGATGCCCATATCGGTCTTGCACTGGCTTCCGGTATGCTTGCAGTTCCCTACAAAGTGATGAATAATGATCAGGGTTTTTGGAAGATGCTGCCACAGTTGATTTCAGACGAGGCAATAACTGATATCGTGGTTGGATGGCCAGTGCGTATGTCTGGCAAAGAAGGCGGTCGAACCGAAAAAACATCGCAGTTCATAGAGCGGGTGCGAACCCGCGTAGCGTTACCCGTTCACCGCACTGACGAGCGATTAAGCACTCGTATTGCGCACGCCCGCGGCGACGCACCGCTCGCCCGCGGCGACGCACGGCGCGCACGCACCGCCGCAGATCGCGTTGACGCCATTGCCGCAGCCGAAATCCTGCAAACTTTTCTTGATGCTCATGCAGTTCCTCATTCCTTTTAAAATTACCTTTCTTCTCGCGCTCGGCGTGGGTTTCGTCGTTACCGGGCTTGTGCGGCGCCTGGCAATGCGTCTTAGGATCGTTGATGCACCGAACCTGCCTCGAAAAATACACGGGACCCCGCTTCCCTTGTTGGGCGGCCTGGCGCTTTTTGGTTCAGTCGCTCTCTGTGTCATCATACTCTATGGATTGGGGTGGTTGCTGGACGGACGCGTCGCACCTTCCCTACTGTTCGGTGTGATGCTCGCGGCCTCTGTTCTGGTGCTGGTGGGGAGTCTTGATGACAAATTTCGATTACCGTGGTGGCAGCAAGTGATTGGCCCCCTCGCTGCGGTAACCATCGTGTTCTGGTACGGCCTTGAGATACCGTATGTGACGAATCCTCTGGGTCCGGGACTTCTCCATTTGACCGATCTCTCACTTAGTCTTGGTGCGGCAACCATCGTTGTGCCGGTCGCGGCCATTGCCCTATACCTCTGGATCCTCGGCATGATATACACAACGAAACTCTTAGATGGTATTGATGGTTTGGCCGCATCAGTCTCGTTCGTCGCTTCGCTTGTTATTTTCGTCGTGAGCCTGTCCTGGGATCGGACCGGTTCTGCCACCTCTTTTCTGGCTCTCATCCTTGCCGGATGCACGGCTGGATTCTTGTTTTGGAATTTTTATCCTGCTAAAATTTTTTTGGGAGAGGGCGGAAGCACCTTTCTGGGATTCATGTTGGCGGTGCTCGCGATTATTTCAGGCGGGAAAATAGCGACTGCGCTTCTCGTGATGGGGGTTCCGATACTTGATGTGTTGTGGATTATCGTGCGAAGGCTACGCACCGGACAGAAATTATATGTGGGGGACGATAAGCATCTGCATTTTCGGCTCTTGCGCGCGGGCATGTCGCAGCGACAGGTTGTGCTGTTTGTGGCTGGCATATCGCTTCTCTTCGGTTCAGTCTCCTTTTTCTTTACGACAAAGGGCAAGCTCATTGCATTGAGCGTGCTCGTGCTCTTTATGGTACTGCTCGCCATTGGCCTCATTCGCTATTATGAAAAACCGGTTTCTCATCGTTAGCGCCCTGCTGATCATCACCCTCACCGGCTGTCGGAAACTTCCCCCCGGGCCGATTTCGACCGTCTCCATTGGCGGCCATACGGTAAAGGTGATTGAAGCAAGCGATCCGGACGCGCAAGCGCGCGGTCTAGCCGGTGTGGTGAGATTGAATGACGACGAGGGCATGCTCTTTCGTTTTAAGGACAAAGCAGATCGCAGTTTCTGGATGAAGGGTATGAGGATACCAATTGATATTGTCTGGATTGCCGACGATACGATTGTCGGCATTGAGCGCACGGTGCAGCCGCCCAAGGGTGCGGTCCCCGATAGTGAGCTTGAACGCTATGCCTCGCCGCTGCCGGTCAATTATGTTCTGGAGCTTGCGGCAGGCTATACAGACCGGTACCCTGTGCAGATAGGGGATACGGTATATTACCGGTAGCGGGAACGTTGACCCCGTTACCCCGCAATGCGGGGTAACGGGGTTGACACGCTCATGCTTTTTCTATACTATAGTGCTACTTTGTAAAGAATGTTTGCAGTCATTAAGACAGGCGGAAAACAGTATAAAGTAACCGAGCAGCAGACGCTCCGCATCGAGAAGCTGCCGGATTCAGCACGGCGAGAAGGTCGTGTGGTGTTTTCTGACGTGCTCTTAATAGCCGATGTCGATGGCAACGTAACCGTCGGCAAACCCACGATAGAGAACGCTCGCGTTGAAGCACAGGTGGTGCGGGACGGAGAAGCGGAAAAAATTCGCGTGGTGCACTACAAGCCAAAAACCAGGCACCGGACCGTGCGTGGTCACCGGCAACCGTACACAGAAGTGAAGATTGAGAAGATTGTCGCTTAAGCAGCTAAGCAGCTTTTAAAAAAGTCCAGCTCCACCCCTGCGCTTTCGGGTGGAGCTGGATTTAATTTCATCATGCAAGGCTTCTGCCCGTGACAATGGTGGTATTTCTTAAATGTTCCCCGGAGATCGAGTTGCATTGGCTGACGACAAATGATATTATAGAATCATAAAGGTCGTAAAATATATTTCTCGATTATCATAAGATGTCTCAAAAAAACTTCTTCTTATTCACAGCAATAATATTTCTGCTCATAGCGGTTTTGCATGTTCTGCGCCTTCTTTACGGGTGGCCTGCGGTGATTGGCGGATGGACAGTGCCTATGTGGTTAAGTGTAGTGGCGCTCATCATCTCTGGATATCTAGGCTACCAAGGATTTTCCCTGGCGAGGAAGGTATAAAAGATATTCTCTTATCCAGCGTGCCATTTCTT
>CAZQTS010000019.1:12534-14869 GCA_964596475.1 uncultured Gammaproteobacteria bacterium | reverse complement strand
TAGAAAGGATTCACCGAATTTCAGGCCAGATTGCTGCGATTGAGCAGATGTATAACGATAAACGGACTGCGCAGGAAATTATTCAGCAAGTTGTTGCGGTTCGGGCGTCGCTCTCGTCGCTTGCTCGCCTGATTGTTGAAGCCGAGGTTAGGGGTTGTTTACCTAGCGACGGAAACGCGCAACCAGTCGCGCAGCTTGTAGATGCCCTCTTCAAAGTTGCCTAGCCTTACGCGTGCACCTGATTTATAATAAGAGGGCTTTTCTTTTATGGTAAAAATATTCACCGATCAGAATTTCAAGCAGGACGTCATGAACGTCGCGGGCGTGGTGCTCATTGATTTTTGGGCGCCGTGGTGCGCGCCGTGCCGTATTCAGAGTCCGATTGTCGACGAACTTTCGCGGCTATTCGCCGACCAGAAGAATCTCACCGTCGGCAAGATGAATGTTGACGAGAATCCAGCAGTCGCCCAGGAGCATCAGATTTTTAGCATCCCCACGATAAAGATTTTCAAGGCTGGTGAAGTTATTGAGGAGCTGATTGGGTTGCAGACAAAGGATTCACTCGTCAGGCGCCTTCGCGCCCACCTCGGTCTATAATTTTTTTTGATGAACAAGCTCCACGATCTCATCATCATTGGCGGAGGTGCTGCGGGTTTGGGCGCTGCTCTGTATGCGGCGCGTTTCAAACTGGACGTGATGGTCATAGCCAAAGAGTTTGGCGGCACCGGAAACATCGCGCATCGCGTCGATAACTGGATTGGAGATCCGGGCGTTAGCGGTTGGGACCTGATGCAAAAGTTTATTCGGCACGTTGAAAGCTATGAGGTGCCTATGATTTCAGCAGAAGTCACTGCCATCGAAAAATCAAACGACCGCTTTACGGTACAGCTTGCCGATGGCACGAGGCATGAATCAAAACTGATGCTTCTCTCCAATGGTATGATTCATCGGAAGCTCGGGGTTCCCGGCGAGGATGCGTACGCGGGGAAGGGTGTGCACTACTGCTACACCTGCGATGGCCCGCTCTATAAGGGCAAGGTGCTTGCGGTAGTGGGCGGATCTGATTCAGCTGCACTCGGATCACTTTTTTTGGCCGAGTACGGCAGTAAGGTGTACACTATTTTCAGGAGGGAACACATGACCGCAGAGCCGATTTCGGTCGAGCAGGTGCTCGCTCACCCAAAAATTGCGGCGATCCCCAAAACCAACGTGGTTGAGATTGTTGGCAAAGGGGGACGGGTGGTGGAACTCAAGTTGGATTCCGGTACCCCTCTTCCGATTGACGGTTTGTTTATTGAGGTCGGCCATCTTCCGCTCAACGAGCTAGCCCAGAGCCTCGGCGTCGCCGTGGACGAACGTGGTTATATTATGGTTAATCGTAAGCAGGAGACCAGTGCTCCGGGCGTGCTCGCCGCAGGCGATATCACGAATGCAACCGAGCTGAAGCAATTTATCACCTCTGCGGCTGAAGGGTCAGTCGCGGCGCAGACTGCGTACAATACTCTCCATCAATTGCATGGCGGTTACCGATAAAAAAAATTTATAATTAATAATTAACAATTAAAAATTAAAAGTCCTGGACACTTGTTTTTGTTACGGATTGATTATTAATAATGATCGCAATCGTTAAGAGGATTGTGCGTGAAACACCGCGGGTAATGACGGTGGTTGTGGATTTGGAAAAGCCAATTAGTTTTAAGACTGGTCAGTGCATGCGGTGGAATGCGCCTGACAAAAAAGCAGGGCGCCTCTTTTCGGTTGCAAGTCCGGGCGGGGAGAATCGGAAGGAATTGTGGTTCACTATCCGTATCCTCCCGGAGGGAATCATTTCCTCGCACATCCCCCAACTGGAGGTTGGTGATGCCGTTACTTTGCAAGGCCCCTACGGCAAATTCGTTTTTGATGACACGGATACAAGGGATATTGTACTGATTGCGGGCGGTTCAGGGATTAGTGTGTTGCGGAGCATTTTGCTTCACGTCCTTGATCATGGTATGCCGAATAAGGTGCATCTCTTGTTTAGCGTTATCAACAAGAATGAAATTATTTATCAGAAGGAACTAGAAGCGCTTGCAAAGAAGCATTCAAATTTTACGTATACGGTGACGGTTACCGACGATGCGACTGGCTGGAGCGGGAACTGCGGTCGCATTAATAAAAAAATGTTCGATGGATTGTTTGGCGGCTACCAACAAGCGTTTTATATCTGCGGTCCGCCCGCGTTTATGGATTGCGCCATACAATTACTCAAGGAAGCGGGAGTTCCCCAAGAGCGTATTCGGATCGACCGTTGGGTGTTCTAGTGGCGTATAGCTTATAGCTTATAGCTTATAGC
>CAZQTS010000019.1:0-12434 GCA_964596475.1 uncultured Gammaproteobacteria bacterium | reverse complement strand
GGATCGACCGTTGGGTGTTCTAGTGGCGTATAGCTTATAGCTTATAGCTTATAGCGTATAGCGTATAGCTTACAGCTTATAGCGTATAGCATATAGTAAAAATATCATTTACTATACGCCATTCGCCATATGCTATATGCCATACGCCATAAGCCAAGATATGAATCCCTTTCAATCAGCATTACAGCAGCTTGATCGGGCAGCGCGGGTCGCCGCAGTGCCTTCGTTTGTCGTTGAACGCCTCCGTCACCCTGAACGCATCATTGAAGTGAGCCTGCCGGTTCTCATGGATACGCGCGAAGAGAAAATTTTTACTGCGTATCGCGTGCAATATAATAGTGCGCGGGGACCATACAAAGGCGGCATTCGATTTCATCCCAACGTTGACAAAGATGAAGTACAGGCGCTGGGTCTGTGGATGGCAGTCAAGTGCGCAGTCGCAAACATTCCTTTTGGCGGCGCTAAGGGCGGCGTGATGGTTGATCCAAAAAAACTTTCTGCCACAGAACTTGAGCGTCTGTCGCGCGCATTTGTGCGCAGCCTGAAGGATTTTATCGGTCCGCAGGTAGATGTGCCGGCACCCGATGTGTATACGACGCCGCAAATTATGCAGTGGATGGCAGAGGAGTATGTGCAACTGACTGGTGACGACCGCAATAAAGCAACATTTACTGGTAAGCCTTTGGCTTACGGCGGGTCAATGGGCAGAGAGACCGCAACCGGCCTTGGCGGCTTATACGTTCTTGAATCGCTTGCGCCAAAGATCAAAATACCTTCCAACGCAACGATTGCCGTGCAAGGCTTTGGCAATGTGGGACGAGTGTTTGCGGAAAAAGCGGCAGCGTCAGGTTTTCGAGTTGTGGCAGTCTCTGATTCGTCAGGCGGGATCTATCAGCCGAGTGGTCTTGCAATTGACGCGGTTGGGACGCAAAAGGATGCGACGCGCTCGCTTGCTGGATTCCGCGACGCACAAACAGTGACGAATGAAGCATTGCTTGAATTACCGGTGGATATTTTGGTACCAGCTGCGCTTGAGGGTCAGATAACTGAAAAAAACGCAGGACGCATTCGGGCAAAAATTATCCTCGAACTTGCCAACGGTCCAACCGATGCTCACGCAGACCCCCTGCTCTTCGATCGTGGCATTACGGTCATCCCCGATGTGCTTACCAATGCTGGCGGCGTGATTGTGTCGTATTTTGAGTGGCTGCAGAATCTCAAGAGCGAGCAGTGGAGCGAGGAGCGGGTGTTTGGGGAATTAAAGAGACTGCTCTTGCAAGCAACCGAAGAGATTTACCAGCGTGCCAAGAGTAAAAACATTGACGTGCGAACTGCTGCGTACGTCGTCGCTCTTGAGCGGATTGCAGAAGCAACCAAGTAAAATTCTAAACCCTCCAAACGAGCACGTCCTGCTAGAGTTGGTAAGGGTCAAATGTCAAATGTCAAAAGTTAAAAGTTACCTTGTCGGCGTTGACGAAGTTGGTCGTGGCTCATGGGCAGGGCCGCTGGTTGCAGCAGCAGTTGTGGTGCATACACCAGACCTTTTCCCATTTGATGCAGTTCGAGATTCGAAGCTTTTATCCGACCGTATACGACGGCAGTTATTTTCTTTAATCCAAGAGTCTTGTACGGTGCGGTTCGGCATCGTGAGCAATCGCCTGATTGATCAGATCGGGCTGCAGGCTGCAAACGTGCTCGCGGTGGATCAGGCGCTCCAAGCGTTTCATCACAAGAGGTATCAGATTCATTGCGATTACATTGCGCGGTTTAAGCAGTTGACCTCACTTGCGGTACCGGTTCGTTTACACGTCAACGGTGAAGACAGGGTTCCTGAAATTGCCGCAGCATCAATCATGGCAAAAGTCTACCGCGATAATTTGATGATCGCGTTGAGTTCGTCATATCGACGATATGCGCTGCATAAACATAAAGGATATGGCACGCGGCTCCACCGTGCGTTGCTTGAACGGTTCGGTGTCTCACCGATTCACCGGCGTAGTTTCAAGCCGGTTCAGAAGAATAATATCCGGCTTCGGCAACGGGCATTGCAAAAATAAACATAGTGTAGTATACAGAGGTATTCTTGCTGTACGGCGACGCATGAAACATAGTCTTTTAAGGAGGAACTATGAGTAACGTGCTAAGCCCCAACCGTGAGCTGTCCTTTGACCGGCCGATTGGTGATGGCGAGGGCACCTATGCGCAGTTTATTGTTGACACGCAGTCGCCAAGTCCTGCCGATGTGGTCTACCGCAAGGAGCTCCGCGCAGCAGTGATTGATATGCTGGCAACGCTCCCACAGCGTGAATGCAGCATTATTCTTGATCGGTTTGGTTTTGACGGACGAGACCAGCTTACGCTTGAGGAGATTTCAAAGAAGTGGCACGTGGGCAAGGAGCGAATCCGGCAGTTGGAGCGAGATGCACTTACGAAGCTGCGCGTGTTGTTTTGTAAGAGTTCTTTGCCGCAAGAGATTTTTGGAGGGGAGGTGCGTTGCATCGCACTCAGTGCGGGCAAGATGTTTCGAGGAGGAAATGGAAAGATGCCGAAGCGTAGTACACGCTAAGGCATCTTTTTATTATGTTCGCCCGAATACCCTCCCGACGGTACCGTCGGGAGGGATGAAGGGCTTTGGAAATAAGTCTTGTCGGCGGAGCCGACACCGCTCATAACGAACCCGCCCTGATACCCCGCCTTTGAGGGCGGGGTCGGGTTCATTTTGATCAGACCCTCCTGAAGGGTCGGATCATCCCGAGCCCCGCACCATCCGCCCGGCGCGGATGGTGCGGGGCGTGGCCGGTAGGCAGGGATCCCATGGTCTTCAGCAAACAACTTGGTTTCTATACTTCGAAAACTCAACTTCGCCCTGACAGGTTCGTGACCTACAGTCGGGATGATGGTAGTATGTTAGAATACTATGGTGCAGATGAGTAACCAATTCAAAAAGTACCTACCACTGCTTCTTATACTAGGTATCAGTGCAGCGCTGCGTTTTTACGACCTGCCGCGCGGGGATCCGATTTCAGACGAGGTACTCTACGGCTTTCGCGCCATTGGGTACCTTGATTTTGATTTTGCCATTGAGCAACCGTCGCCCGTGCAATTGTTCACCGGTGCAATTCCGTGGTGGACCAAGCTTTCGTTTCATGACCACCCACCACTCGTGTTTCTCGTGCAGCATGGCGCCATGAAATTGATGGGAGCAAATCTCTGGGGGCTGCGCTTCCCCTCTGCATTGTTCGGCATCCTCTCGATCTCTATCGTATTTCTTATAGGTAAAAAACTATTTTCAGAAAACGCTGGCATTATCGCATCTGCTCTCGTTGCATCGAATGTGCTCATGCTCTATGTCTCGCGAGTTGCTATTCAGGAATCGCAGCTTATTTTCTTTATGCTTCTTGCTGTGTATTGTTTTTTGAAAGCACGGGACGATTCCCGATGGTTTCTTGCATGGAGTCTTGCCTTTGGTCTTGCGATGCTCTCAAAGTACACCGCATTTTTTTTGATTGTTCCTTTTGCGTGGCATCTTATCGCGTACCACCGTGCGGTTTTCAGACAATGGTATCTGTATGCAGGCGCGGTAATCAGTGTGCTCCTTTTTTCACCAGTGATTATTTATAATTTCTTTCTCTATCGAACTTTTGGGCATTTCGATTTTCAACTCTTTTATGTGTTTGGACAAAAGGTCAGCTACTGGCAGGCAACGCCGGGCAAGGAGATTGGTTCGCTTGCAGATCGCCTGATTACTATACCGGTGAACCTGTGGGTCTATGGCTCGCCGCTTTTTGCCGTCCTTCTTGCTGCTGCGCTGGTCTCTACCGGTTGGTACTTCTGGAAGCGTCGAAAGGATCGTCAGGAGTCACTCTGGTTTCTTCTTTCGCTGTTTCTTACCAACCTCGCTTGGTATTTGTTCATCGGACCTGCCCCGCGATTTTTGACCATGCTCATTCCCTGGGCAGCGCTTCTCATCGCATTTTCTGTAACTGTCCTCGGTCGGCAGTCGCAACGAATCAGAACAATGCTCACGGCCGCTCTGGCGCTCGCGATTGTATCTGAAGCTGCCTTCTCGATACACACGACGCTCGCCTTTCAGCCGCGGGGCATTGAAAATCTCACCTACTCAAAAATCCACTGGGATATGCACGCATGGGGTTATAACGTGCTCGATGCGTATCTCGGTGAGCTTACCCGCGGCAAATACCCATCGCTCTCCATACCCTACAAACTGCAGTTTCTGGAAGACATCAAAGCAGCAGCACTGCAGAGGGTGAAGGATTATGGAAAACAACCTGCAGCGATTTTGATTGCCTATACTACTGACATGAACGATCTTGCAACGCTCTGGATTTTTAATAGACGCTCACTCTACGAAGCGTGGCCTATGATTAGTGCTGATACGTATCTTGACATCACAAAAAACGAGGGAAATAATTTCTTTTCCCGCAGCGGTTTTTCGGATTTTTACTTTATTCAGAGCACCGAGAATGTCCTGGGCAACCGCTCGCACCGCATCACGGCGGCCGGTCGCGAACTTGAGCGTCTGATGCAGGAGCGTGGTCTTGAGCCGATACTGCTGAAAAATCATCAAGGTAAGGACGCATTTCGCATTTATCATATGAAGTTCGTAGATAAATCGAGCAAAATATAGTATACTGTGCTATATGGCAGCGATAGTTTCAGGAGGAACGGCGCTCTTGCAGCCGCGTGTCATTCTTAAAGAACATCTGAAGCTTATGTCTGGGCAGCTCACGGCAAATTTTGGCTGTGGCGGCGGCGGTTTTTTCACGCTCGAGTGCGCCCGCATCGTTGGCGATCAGGGACAGGTGTATGCGGTTGACATCATGAAGACGGCGCTTGCGAGCGTTGATGCAAAGGCAAAGCTGCAGGGGCTCTATAACGTCAAGACAGTCTGGAGCGATCTAGAAATTTACGGCGCGACGGATATTCCGGAAGCAAGTTTGGACCACGGCCTCTTGGTGAATATTTTGTTTCAGTCAAAAAAACACGACGCGATTGTGCACGAGGTGACTCGCTTGATCAAACAGGGAGGCAAACTCCTTGTCATTGATTGGAACGACGTACCCGTACCATTTGGCCCATCGCTTAAAGACCGTGTGAAAGTTGACGAACTTCGTTCCATGGTGCCGACGTTCGGATACCAAGAGGAGAAATTTTTTGAAGCGGGGCAGTATCATTTTGGATTGATTTACAACAGGCTCTAGTCATTACCATATCGCGCGAAGTCGCCTGCGGCTCACTTGAATTACCTTCCCGCCTGTGCGATGCGACTCGGCTGTATTTTTGTCAAGTTGGCATTGACTTTCTAGAAATGCTGCGCTTAAATAGTGTTCTACTATGAAAAGTTTTTTCAGTCTTCAGTACTGGTTTGCACCCCTGCCCGGAAGTCCTGATCTTCGTTTCTGGCGTATTCTTTTTATGGTATCCGCTGCACTGCTCGTATTTTGGATTATCTCATTGGTATTTGTTGCGAGAAATAAGCACGATGGTTTAAGGCGGCGTGTGTGGTCAAAATACGCGATCTGGAGTTTTACGGTTTCCCTTGTCACGTACGTATTTGGCTTTTTTAGGTTCCAGCAGGCTCAATTTTTAAGCATGCGTGCCTGGATTTTTCTTTGGATAGTATTTTCTTGCCTTTGGTTTGTTCTTATTGTAAAATATGTTGCGCTTGAATATCCGAAGAAATTGAAAGCGCGGCAGGAGCGCGAGCGATTGGATAAATATCTGCCGCATAAGGGATAACTAAGGGATACCATCGATGATAAAAAGGGCAACAGAAGCCCTTTTTATGTCAGTGCATAAACAGATACTTGGCAAAAAAGGCGAGGAAATCGCCGTTCGCTATTTCCAAAAGCAAGGTTTTGAGATTGTTGCTCGAAATTATCGGTGCCGATATGGTGAAATTGATATCATGTACGCCAAGGATCACAACCTTTTCATCGTTGAAGTCAAGACTCGGCAGAGCTTAATTTTTGGCTATCCTGAAGAAGCTGTTACTCCTGCGAAAAAACAGCGCATGCTGCGATGCGCACAGGCATTTCTGGATGAACAAGCGAGAACATATACAGGTATAGTTCTGCAAGTAGTAGCGATTTACATAGGTTCGCACCAAGTTTTCGCCAGATTATACACTGAAAGTTATTAGGAGAGACACAGGTTATGCACGATTCACCCACAAGTAATAATTTGACTGCTTGAGCATAACGGCAGTACGATATATTCTCAATATGGAGCGTCGTCTTGTGGTGAATGCCATGGGTGTCATAGGAGGGCTTGCGCTCTCTTTTTTGTTTGGTGCGCAGGCTTTGGCAGATGGCCCGGATGCGGCCATGAGCACTCCTGACGCAGTTCAGGCGGAAATGGCTACCAGTACCTCTGCACAAGTTCAGCTGAAGGTTGAGGGTTATACGTTTGAATCGGCAGAGCCTGATTTGTGCGATGAAAAGCTTTACTTTTGTAATGTTCCGACGCCCACCGTGATTAAACCAGGGAAAGGGTTGGTGTATCCCCATGGCAACAACGTGCTGATTACGGGCTTGAGTTGGAATCAGACCAAGGTGGATCTCTATATTGACGGCGTCTATGAGGGACGGGTGCATATGCGCGAGCATTCAAGTGGCGTGGGGAATTTTTGGTATCGGCCGTCACGGGCGATACGAGCAGGATCGCATACGCTGTATACTATAGCGCGCAGCTTGAATGAGTGGGACCGAAGTCCGCGATCTATACTGATTTCGTTTACTGTGCAGCAGACGCTCAAACCAGCGCCGAAACCACAGCCGGTACCGCAACCAACACCGAAGCCGGCAGAGCAACCGGCAGAATCGGAGACCCAAGAACCAGCCACGTCAGCGCCTGTCACCAGCAGGATACTGGGCTTTTTCTTCGGGGGAACCACAACCGCAACGAGCACCGCAGCCATCATGACGGTGAACACGGTTGTTGGGCTGGTGATTCTTATTCTGATTTTACTGTTGATCATGCGGCTTGCGCGCGGTAATGGACGCGTCGACACTGGCGCACCACACGATCAGCACTTGCCGTTTGACGAATCGCCGCCCCCAGATACATCCTAATGCGACTGCGAACAGATGAAGCACAGTGTGAAGCTCCACGGCTTGACCCCGTTACCCCGCAATGCGGGGTAACGGGGTTGACAAAGTAGTCTCATCCTGTATACTGACGTTAAGCTAGTTTTCTTAGACTAGCTGTTTTTGTTAGGAATAGCTGCAATTTTTAATTCTGAATTTTTAATTGGTATTCCATGCCTGACAGTAGCGAAATCATCAGTGCCATCCGGCAGGTCTGCGACGAGAAGAATATCTCGATGGATTCGGTCATTACCACCATTGAGGCGGCGCTTGCTGCAGCATACCGCAAGGATTTTGGCGACAAAACCCAAAACATAGTCGTTGAGTTTGATGCCGAAACCGGCAATTCAAAAGTGTACGACGTCAAGACCGTCGTGCCTGATGTTGATTTGGAAGAGCTCGAGAAGAAACTGGAAGAGCAGAAGGTGCGGCGCGAGGCGGGCGAAGAGATTCCTCCGGAGGATGAGGTGAAGCGTTTTAACCCCAAGTCAGAGATCATGCTTGCAGAAGCGCGGAAGATAAAAAAGACTGTCAGTGTGAGCGACCAGATTAAGACCAGGCTTACGGTGCCGGCAGAGTACGGCCGCATGGCAGCCCAAACCGCTAAGCAGGTGATTATTCAGCGGTTGCGCGAGGCAGAGCGCGAGAATATTTACAGCGAGTACAAGGGTAAGGAGGGGGAAGTGATCAATGCGGTGGTGCAGCGTCACGAAGGATATAATGTATTGTTCGACGTCGGGCAGGCAACTGCCGTGATGCCGCCTGACCATCAAGTCAGACGGGAGCGGTACGAATCCGGGCGACGGATGAAGGTGCTCCTGGTCTCGGTGACGATGACCACCAAGGGACCGCAAATCATTGTGTCGCGCTCATCGGAGCAATTGGTTGCGAAACTTTTTGCGCATGAGGTACCGGAGGTGAACTCGGGACTTGTGGTTATCAAGGCTATTGCGCGTGAATCCGGCGAGCGCACCAAAGTAGCTGTGGCAACCGAGGAGGAGAACATTGATCCGGTCGGCTCCTGCGTGGGCCAGCGCGGCACGCGCGTGCAAACGGTGATTCAGGAGCTCAATGGCGAGAAGATTGATATTGTGGAGTGGAGCGATTCGATTGATGCGTTTATCGAAAACGCGATTGCTCCGGCAAAGGTGTTGAGCGTGGCAATCGATGAAGCAAGCAAACGAGCAGTCATTAAAGTAAAAGAGGATCAATTATCACTTGCGATCGGTCGCGGCGGTCAAAATGTTCGTCTTGCCTCAAAGCTTGTGGGCCTGCGCATTGATATTGCCAAGGAGGATGGGAGCATTCAGGAAAACGAGCAGTCAGAAACGCAAACAGGAACACAAACAGAAACATCGGCGGTCGCCCCTGCAGTATCCGATCCGGTCAAGGCGACTCCGCCTGATTCATAAAGTAAGTATTGTCATATGACTGTGTTGCTACTTATCACCCTTGCGTGTGCTTCGCTTGCGATTCTCTACAGTTTATTTCTCGCCCAGACGATTTTTAAGAAATCAGCGGGCAATGCTCGCATGCAGGAGATTGCGCGCGCGATTCAGGAGGGCGCGAAGGCGTATCTGCGTCGCCAATATGTGACCATCAGCTACATCGCTGCCCCACTTTTTCTCATTCTTGGCTTCGTTATCGATTGGGCAACTGCGATTAGTTTTCTTATTGGTGCCGTGTTGTCGGCCGCAGCAGGCATTATCGGCATGCAGGTATCGGTGCGCGCCAACGTGCGAACCGCCGAGGCTGCGCGCGCAGGTCTTGCGCCGGCGCTTGGAGTCGCTGTGCAAGGCGGCGCAGTCACCGGTTTCCTCGTGGTGGGTCTTGCGCTGTTTGGGGTTGCAGGTCTCTACTTTTTAAATCCAATCTTTTTTTCGCCAAAGGCGCTTGTTGGTCTCTCGTTCGGCGGCAGTCTTATCTCGGTTTTTGCGCGCTTGGGAGGCGGCATATTCACCAAGGCGGCTGATGTGGGCGCTGATCTCGTAGGGAAAATTGAATCCAATATCCCCGAAGACGATCCGCGCAATCCCGCGGTGATTGCCGATAACGTGGGCGATAATGTCGGCGATTGCGCAGGCATGGCTGCCGATCTTTTTGAGACCTATGCGGTGACGTCAGTCGCGGCCATGCTCCTTGCCTTTCTCACCTTCAAGAGCAGTCCTGCGGCAGTGGTCTATCCGCTTGTTGTGGGCGCCGTAGGAATCATTGCGTCACTGATTGGCATGTTTTTCGTTCGACTTGGGGCAAAGAAAAATATCATGGGCGCCTTGTATAAGGGCCTTATTGCCACCGGCATCCTTTCGGCAATCGCGCTGTATCCCCTCACCAGGTCGCTGCTTTCAGATCTGCGTACGATACGGGCCGATAACGTCTATTTTGCGGCGCTTGTTGGTCTTTTGACCACAGCGCTCATGATGGTCATTACCGAATACTACACCTCAACACGATTTAAACCGGTACAAGCAGTCGCGAAGGCATCAACCACCGGACATGCTACCAATATCATTACCGGTCTTGCGGTCAGCATGAAGGCAACGGCGTGGCCTGCGGTGCTCATTACCGGAGCGATCTTTGTGAGTTTTTCTCTTGCGGGTGTGTACGGCGTTGCTGTCGCGGTCATGAGCATGTTGTCGCTTACCGGTATGATTGTCACGATTGACGCGTATGGCCCGATTACCGATAATGCGGGCGGCATTGCGGAAATGAGCGGTATGGACAAGAAGGTGCGCGAGGAAGTGACGGATCCGCTTGATGCGGTCGGCAACACCACGAAAGCGGTAACCAAGGGCTACGCGATCGCTTCAGCTGGTCTTGCTGCGCTCGTGCTCTTCAATGCGTATATCACCGAAATTGGGGATCGCGGCGGGACAACCAGTTTCTTTTTGAACGATCATCTGGTTTTGATTGGTCTGTTCATCGGCGGCCTACTCCCCTTCATATTCAGCGCGTTGTCCATGTCTGCCGTGGGGAAGGCCGCTGGCTATGTGGTCGAAGACGTTCGCCAGCAATTTAAAACCAATCCCGGAATTATGGAAGGTACGAGCAAACCTGATTACTCGCGTACGGTTGATATTGTGACTAAGGGAGCGCTCCGACAGATGTTATTACCCGCGCTGATCCCGGTGCTGGTGCCGGTTCTTTTGACCGTTGTCTTTATATTTTTTGCGTCACGGAACGATATTGCCCTGTTGTTGGGCGGCACTCTTATCGGCAGTATCGTGACCGGACTCTTCTTGGCTATCGCCATGACGTCGGGTGGCGCAGCATGGGATAACGCCAAGAAGTACATTGAGCAGGGTAATTTTGGCGGCAAGGGGAGTGACGCACACAAAGCAGCCGTGACCGGTGACACGGTTGGTGATCCGTACAAGGATACGGCTGGACCTGCGATTAATCCGATGATTAAGATTCTAAATATTGTCGCGCTGCTTCTCATATACATACTCTTTCGATGAAAGCAGATCTCAAATTACTTGAGAAAGGTCAGGCGCAGCTCGTGGTCGAAGTTCCCATTGCCGAAACAGAAGATTTTTTGATTGGCGCCTCGAAACGCCTCGCGCATAAGAAAGCAGTCCCCGGTTTTCGGCCAGGCAAAGCGCCGGTGCACGTACTCAAAGCGCAGTTTGGGGAAATGGCGCTTCTGGAAGAAGCGCTTCAAGAGTTGGTCCCACACACCCTCTGGGATGCTCTGAAGGAGCATAAACTTGAAACCGTCGGCAGACCTGATATTGCAATTGAAAAATTAGCGCCGGGGAACGCAATCGTGTACCGAGCAACCATTGCCATCATGCCCCAGCTGAAATTAGGGGAATGGCGGAGTATTAGAATTTCTCGTACACCCGTAGCGGTATCGGATGCAGAGGTCGAAAAGCTTCTTGAGGATCTTCGTGCTATGCAAGCATCTGAAGTTGTGGTGGTGCGCGAGGCTCGGTCGGGTGATCGCGTGGATGTGAATTTTGAAATTCGCATGAACGGCGTTCTGATTGATGGCGGTCGGGGCGTTCAATACCCAGTTATTATCGGAAGGGGCGCGTTCATTCCAGGCTTTGAGGAACACATCATTGGGTTGAAGGCGTCGGACAAAAAACAATTTAAGCTCACGTTCCCCCAACCGTACTTTAAGGAGCAGCTCGCTGGCAAAGAGGCTGACTTTTACGTCGAGGTGACGACTGTCTATGAGCGCAGCTTGCCGGAAAAAAATGATGCGTGGGCGCAGAAGGTTATGGGCAAGTCCTATGTCGAACTCATTGAGGCGTTCCGCAATAATTTAAAAGATGAAAAGGCAGAGGAAGAGCGTCATAGGCTGGAGCAAGATATTGTGGAACGGATTATAGTAAGCAGCAGCTTTACAGACATCCCCGACATTATGATTAATGCGGAGGTTGAGAAAATGCTTGCCGAGTTGCAGGAGGATGTGCTTTCGCGCGGCATGCAGTGGGAGCAGTATTTGAAGAGTGTCAAGAAAACAAAGGATGTGTTGGCAAGCGAGTTTCGGTCTTTTGCCGAAAAGCGCGTCAAGGGCGCCCTGATACTGCGGCAATTAGCGTCGGATTTGGGTGTTCTCGTGACGGATGCGGAAGTTGCGGATGAAGTGAAGCGATTGCGCGATCGGTATGCCAGCAATGTTGAAGCGCTTGAGAACATCGGAACCGATGAGTACCGGCGCTATATTTCTGTCGCCCTTTCGAATCGGAAGGTGATTGAAAAGTTGCTTGAACAACTGGTTGTCTAAAACTGAAGTATTTTTCTAACAAAAAATCCCTACAAGGATTTTTTATTTTTGGTACCCGGGGCGGGAATCGAACCCGCACGTCCTGTCGGACATCAGATTTTAAGTCTGACCTGGCTACCTGTTACAGCACCCGGGCACAAAGCAGCACCGTAATTTAGCATCTTATTCTGATCCTGTAAACACTGTGTAGCTATCCTCTGTTTTCTCGCTAGCGAAAATGAATTTTTATAATAAGTCCGAGCGATAATAATTTTAGCCGCTAACTTGCCGAATTTTAAGACATAAATATAATTTTGCTTATTTTTATAGATGTAATGATAATGTGTCTACCATCATTGCTCAAACTGCCATCGGCAGCGATAAAACCTACAACATACCAGAGGTGTGCCGGCGGTATTTTTTTTAAGTCAACCATAACTACATAGTATCATGCAGTCAAAAAAAGAAAAAGGCTTGCAAGCCTTTTTCTTTGGTGGGCTGTCCTCCGGACGATGGAGCGGGCAGCCTGTGGCGAGCCTCGCTCAAAAAAATGAGAGTTTTTTGGGGCGAGAGACGGGGTTCGAACCCGCGACCTCGAACGCTTCCTT
>CAZQTS010000018.1:7757-15612 GCA_964596475.1 uncultured Gammaproteobacteria bacterium | reverse complement strand
GATACCTCGCGGCTTGTCGCGAGGTCGGGTTCATTCAAAGCTATTTTTGTGCCTATCATATCTATCAATCCTTGGACGGTAGAAAATGTTTCGTCGCGGTAATCATCGCTCGTAAAAATAATTTCGAATTCTTTTTCGGCTGCCGAGATGAATGAGATAAACTTAAACGAATCAATCCATCCGTAGTGCAGATAATCAGCGCCTAAGTTTCCTAAGAGTTCCTCCTTTGTTTTTGTCGTATTTTCAGCAAACCAATCAACGATAAATGAGGTAATGTCTTGCTTTGATTTCATATTATCGAAATGCTATGACGCGGGCTGGTGATCCGTCGGCTCCTTGCAATTTTAACGGAAGTGCAGCGATATTCCAATCGTTCCCCTTTACGATGCGATCAAGGTTCGCCAAATACTCAACAAGGACAACGCCGTTGCCTAATAGTATTTTATGAATTGGCGAATCACCATCTGTTCCCAAAATCGGCGGCGCAAGTTTTATGCGGCTATCTTCTGGCGAGCAGGTATCAAAACCGACCAATACGACGTCGCTCTTCGCCAAGTATTCTGCGGCATCAATGGCAAAATACGGATAATCCTTATAATACTGGTCAGTTCCCCAGTGCTTGCTCCAGTCAAACCAGAATATAAGCCGTCTGGAAAGTTTCATATCCTTAAGAAATGAAGCGGTAACCGCTTGGTTATTCGTAAAGCGAGAACAATCAATCATAGTGACTGGCCCCACTAATTTTTCAAGTGGTAGAGTATCAATACTGTCACCGCCTCGGATGAAGTGTAGCGGAGCATCAACTTGTGTGCCGGTATGAGTACCGAGCTCAACGCGTCTCGTTTCGCGCCCGACAGAATCTATAGTCCCCACCTGCGCAATCCGAACTTTCGGATGCCACGCAGCGCCAAAGGTCGGCATACCTTCGTGTATGGGATGTGTAAGATCGACTATCTCTTTGTATTGCATACTAATAAAACCTATCTCATTTTAGACGCCGAAGCAACTTTCGATGTTACATACGACCGCAGGCGTGAAACGAATTCTGTAATATTTCGCTTATCTGTTGCAAGACAGATGCGTATAAAACCTTCGCCCGATGCCCCAAACGCACTACCAGGGACTACAGAGACGTACTGTTGCGACAAAAAGTCTTCAGCAAACGACACTGAATCGGGATTGATCCGTGACACGTCAATAAATGCGTACAAACCGCCCTGGGGTTCGATGCAGCGAACTGCCGCAACCTTTGACATCTCTGCAAGCAGAAAATCTCTATTGTCATGGTACAGGCGAACTGTTGCATCAACAAAGGATGCACCGGCGGTGAGCGCTGCAAGCGCGCCATATTGTGCAAACACGGTGGGGCAAGTAATCGAGTTCTGCTGGAGCTTGAGCATCGTGTCAATGAATAATTGATCTGCGAGCACATACCCAAGGCGCCACCCGGTCATTGCGTATGTCTTGGAAAAACCATTAATAAGTATCGTGTGTTCCAACTTTTGATCATACGTCAGTGCCGAGACATGAGGGGTGTCCGTAAAACGAATCTGATCATAGATCTCGTCGGATATCAACATGATATCCCGTTCGCGGCACACGGCAGCAAGCTTTTCGAGTTCGCTATGCGATATCATTCGGCCTGTCGGGTTGCTGGGAGTGTTTAGCACGATTGCGCGGGTACGTGAAGTGATTGCATTCAGGTATGGCTGCGCTTTAAGTGAAAAATCGGCGGCAGGATCCATCGGTGCCGGGATTGGTATGCCTCCAACAAGTTTTACGATTTCATCATAGGTCACCCAGCCCGGCTGTCCGATAAGAATTTCATCGCCATCATCAACGAGCGATGCAAGCGCATACCACAACGCTTGCTTCCCGCCCGGCGTGATCAAAATATGCTTGTTTGGATCAAGAGAAACTCCGTACACGCGTGCATGATGTTCGCACACGCAAGCGCGGAGCTCCGGTAACCCTCTGCTATGCCCATAATGCGTTTTTTCACTGCGGAGCGCCTCCTCTGCAGCAGCAATTGCGGCGTTAGGGCTCGCGACGTGCGGCTCGCCGGTTTCTAACCTGATGATTTTTTTGCCCGCGCGTTCAAGCTCTCGCACTGTATCAGCAATCCGGATAACGGACGAGAACTTAATTGCATCGAATTTTTTTGACGGCTTCATATGATTATGAAATGATACCGATTATTTCTACCATCTCATGCTGCGGTCCTATTGCGAAAAAGATCTCAAGCGTCTTTTTATTGATTGTAGTTTTTTGAATCTCTGTTACTCTGATGCCCACGGACGCGAACCGTTTTCGCTCTTCCGCAGCGTTGTTTGAAATAAACGCAAGACATGGATAGCCGCTATCGTCCAAAAACGTTGCCCTTCCATCACCCTTTTCGACAACAAGAGAAAATTTTTTTTGAAATGCGGATTCATACACAAGACGGTGCGTATTCTCCGAGCTCTCACGAATTTGAAAACCAAATAATGCCCAGAACGCATCTGATGCTTGCAGATCGGTGCTTTGCACCGAACACGCTGTGAACACAAAATCCTTAGGAGTATGATGTTCGATTTGCACGGGCATATATGCGGCTTGCGTATTTGCAACGGAATCGTGTCTTACCAGCTCAACCGAAACATTCGTCTTCGACGTTAAAAGTGCCAAGTCCTGTCGCTCGCAGTACTGCCGCATCAACGGACGCTTAATCTCAAGATTCGGCAGCGACCGCTCATAAAACGCAAGTGTATATCCGCGTTCCAGAAACCAATTCATTTCAGCTTCCGGGTCTTTTGATGCGAAGGCGATGTGATCGATTTCAATAATCATGGTGTTCAGCCTTTCTTGAGAGACACGCGGTCAATCTTGCCGTTTGTCAGGCGCGGAAGTTCAGGGAGCTCTACAAATTCGTCAATGGCAAACTGCGATCCGAGCTCCCGTACAACCAATGTAGTCACCGCTCTCCGTGCATCCAACTGATTCTGTTTTCCAGGAACGAAGAAACATACTATTTTTTCACCAAGTACTTCATCAGGACAACCGATAACGACCGATTCTGCAAACACTCCGCACTCGTCTACAAGGTCCTCGATTCGTTTCGGACTAATGTTAATCCCGCCGCGGATTACCACATCTTTTTTTCGGCCGGTTATGAAGACATAGCCGTCATCATCGATTGTTCCAAAATCCCCAGACGGGAAAAAATCGAATCTTTTTTTCGCTCCAGTATGCTCGTGCGTGTAACCATAATACTCCCAGGGGCATCGCACGAGAATCTCATTATCTTGAGCGATATCAAACTCCACGCCTGCAAGCGCCGTGCCAACGCTCCCTTTCTTAAGCGGTTTATACGGCGACTCGGTGGCATTAAACAGCGTTTCGGACAAACCATAGCTTTCATACAGCGGGATATTGAATGCTGATTCAAACGCAATGCGAGTGCGATACGGTAACGGCGCAGTACCTACGCACGCGATGGCTCCCGCATTATATTGCTGCGGCCGGCCGCCATGCACCTTATTGAGCAGCGAAATAATTGCAGGAACGATCCAAAAAGTGTTTACGCCGAACTTCTTTGGATTGTCCCAAAAATGCAAAACTTCAATAATGGAAAATCTGTTGCCTACGACAATCGTTGCTCCTGAAACAAATGGTAGGATGACCTGATTCAATATTCCTGCTATATAGGTCATCGGCAGATTGTGATAGAAAATATTCTTAGAGGAAAACCCGAATGCATCCCGGAACGCAACCGCGCTTGCGACAAGATTCCCGAACGAATGCATCACCCCCTTTGGATTACCGGTTGAACCAGAGGTAAACGTGACGAGCGATACCTGATCAACATCAGGGATGATTACGTCGCTGCTGCGGCCCAGTGCACTTCCAACACCTGCGGAAAAATTCTCAAACGAAATTGCTCCGTGAAGTAGCGCGGCATCTTCAGAGCGCGATACAAGCGTTAATCGAGAATCAATCTGCGTGAGAGAATCTTTTTTTTCCGAATTCCCGCGGAGTGGATCGACTGCTGCGATGCGGAAACCTCCTAAGAAAGCAGAAAAATACAAAATAATTGTTTCAATCGAATTTCCAAGAACGCACGAAACTGAATCACCGGGCACAAGGCCGCGCGCTGAAATAGCTCCTTGATAGGCCGTAACACGCGAGTAGAATTCTCCATATGACACTTCAGAACCGTCGGATGCATCAACCAAAAAAACACGCTTCCAGTTGTCCAGAAAAATTTTCCGTACGACTCGTTCCGTGGCGTTATCGCTTCTCTTGCTCGCCGCCGATATATCTGTTGAAGCCGTATTGGCCATGGTATACCTTACCTTCCTTCTGGAGCCTTCGCGCTATCTGATCAAGCGCTTCAAGATTAATCTCGACCCTGTCTATTTTGCAGATCTCTATGATAAGTAGTGCCGGATCAACCGAATACTTTGCTGCATATTTCTGAATGTGGGGCATGTAACTTGAATGGAATTCAGCGTAACCCGAAACAATATCAAGCGGCATTCGACCTTTTGTCTGCAGCAGCATGTGCACGTATTTTTGTCCGATCTCGAAAAGTCTCATCATATTAATCGGCATCGTATAACCGCGTTTAAACAGTGCCGCAACCAACGCCTCGATGCTTGCATTCCCTGCACTGCGGCCCAAGCCTTGCAAGGTTGCGTCAATGAACTGAATACCCATATCAGCCGCTGCAATGCTGTTTGCTATTGCAAGACCTAAATTGTCATGGCCGTGGAAACCAAGCGGTATATCAGAAATTTTACGGATAGCCGTGTAATAATTATACAAATCATCGGCAAACATACCGCCCGCTGAATCGACAATGTACACCATATCAGCACCGCACTTCTCGGAAACCTTTACCTGCTTGGCGAATTCTTCCGGAGACAGCGCATAGGATTTCATGTAGTTCGCTGCCACGAACATTCCAAGTTTTTTTGCCTTTTTGATAAATTCTTCGGACTCGGCAACTTGCGTAACGTTGGTGCCAATGCGGATAAATCCCATGCCATTGCGGTGCGCCAGGTCAATATCAGATAACGTTGCAATGCCTGGAATGCAGAACATGCCGTACTTTGCCTTTGTCAGCGCCCGTTGCGCTGCCTGCATGTACTCCTCGTCCGTCTGGACGGCTTCCCCGTAACCGGCTGTGCTCGCGCCTAAACCCACGCCATGCCCTACTTCAATGAATTCAAGCCCCGCCTCCTCTAACTCCCTGCAAATAATCTCCGTGTCGGAAGCGGTGAAACCGAAGTTAATCGTATAGCTCCCGTCGCGAAGCGTTGTCTCCAGTATGGTAACCTTTTTGCTTTTCATATGGTTTGCAAGATTACAAAGGCTATTGCCTGTTGATGAGAATGGGAAAGGCTTATCAAGGCCCGGAGATGCCGCGCATCAACAAGATCTGAAACGATTATCGGCTGACCCTGCGCATTTCGTTCGATTCTGATTTTTGATGCATCCAAACTTGAAACGTCGGTGCGTCCTGCAGCATGAAGTGCTTTTATACAGGCTTCCTTCGCTGCAAAACGGCCCGCCAGGTGCTGCGCCGGATGCTCTTGCGCAAAACAGTATGCTATCTCGTTTTTCGCAAAAATTTTCTGAAGTGTCGGATCGTCTGCGTGCATATCGTTAAAGCGATCGATCTCTTCGATGTCCACGCCGATGCCTGTAATAACGCTTGTTCCCATCATATATATACGAGAGAACGAACTTTTTGTATAACCGCGTCCTGCTGCTCATGAGTTAAGTCAGGATACAGCGGCAAACTGATAGCTTCCTCGTAAAAACGCTCTGCGACCGGAAGCGACCCTTGCGCGTACCCACGCTGCTCGTAAAACGGATGCAGGTGGACCGGAATGTGGTGAACCTGCACACCTATGCCGGATGCCCGAAGTTCACGGAAAATTTCAGCTTTCCGTCGCACCAGCGTTCCCTGCAACCGTACGACAAACAGATGCCACGCCGACTGATACGTAGCATCATCGGGTAGCGGAAGCTGCAGATTTTTGCAATCGCCAAGCGCTTTTCGATATCTCTCAACACGCTGTCTGCGTCGCTCCAAAAAATCCTCAATCCGTGACAGCTGGCTCATACCCAAAGCGCTTTGAAAATCCGTTAACCGGAAATTCAAGCCTAAATCCTGCATTTCAAAGTACCAGTCACCATGGCTTTTACGAAGGAAGCTATCACGAACAACCCCGTGCGTAATGAATGCTTTCATCGCGCGATACCATCCCTGGTTATTCGTCAAAATAGCGCCGCCTTCTCCTGTGGTGATGCCCTTGACCGGATGGAAGCTGAAGACGGTAAGATCACTTACTGATCCGATTTTCTTATTCTTGTAGCGCGCCCCCAGTGCCTGGCAGGCGTCCTCTACAACGACGAGCTTATGCTTTTCTGCGATACTCATGATTCGAGCAATATCAACCGGACGCCCCGTAAAGTCGACCGGCGCAATGAGCTTTGTCTTAGGTGTGATTGCAACCTCGATCTTTGATACGTCGATGTTTCCTGATGCAGCGTCAACATCAACAAATACCGGCTTGGCGCCTAACCAAACGCCCGCGTTCGATGTTGCTGGAAATGTCAGCGGGGTGGTAATAAACTCATCGCCGGCAGAAAGCCCCGCCGCCTTATACGCGGCGAGCAGAGCAGCGGTACCGCTTGAAACTGCAACGGCATACCGAGTGCCGCAATAGGTAGCAAGTCGTTTCTCAAACTCAACGACGTTCGGCCCTTGCGTAAGCCAGTCGGAACGCAGCACCGCATCGACCGCGTCAATATCTTCTTGAGAAATACCTTGTCTGCCGTATGGAATCATTGCAATTGATTCATAATAAGCTCAACGAGCGTTTCGCGTGTGAGCCATACGTTGTTCGTATGACTCGCGTAGGAAAACTCTGGATGCAACGATTTGCCATCCTGCATAATGCCGCTAAATCGCTGCTCGTCGAATATCGTCGGATCCTCGGGGAGAATCACGTAATAGTCCTCGAGTTCCAGCGCGTGACGAGCTTCTTCGTTGGTCAGCAATACCTCATGTAATTTTTCACCTGGCCGGATTCCCACAATCTCTCGCTCTGCCTGTGGTGTCAGCGCCATGAAAAGATCAACCAGTTTCATGCTGGGGATCTTTGGAATAAAGATCTCGCCGCCGATCATGGAATGTAAAGCGAAATCAACAAGCCCCATTGCCTGATCATAGGTAATCCAGAATCTGGTCATCCGCTCGTCGGTAATAAAAACTTTTTTTGCCTCGCGGTTATTCATAAGCGTTTCGACAATGCTTCCTCTGCTGCCAATCACGTTTCCGTATCGCACGCAGCTTAAGGACGTTTGGCCGCGGGAATATGAGTTACCGTTGATGAATAGTTTTTCTGCGCAAAGTTTTGTGGATCCGTACAGGTTTATGGGTTGCGCGGCTTTATCGGTTGAGATGAGCAACACTTTTTTGACGCTCAAATCGATGGCGGCGTCAATGACGTTCTGACTGCCGATGATATTCGTTTTCACCGCTTCAAATGGATTGTATTCGAGCATCGGTATCTGCTTCAGAGCAGCCGCGTGCACGACGATATCAACGCCATACAGCGCCCGTTCCAAACGCGGCAGATCACGGACATCTCCCAAGAAGAATCGCAAGCGCGAATCGTGCAGCTCCTGCTGCATCTGGTGCTGTTTCCGCTCGTCGCGGCTGAACACGATAATTTTTTTAGCCTCGGACTGTTCGATCAAATGCTTCACATACCTCCGGCCAAACGAGCCGGTACCTCCCGTGACCAGTATGACTTTATTTTTTGCGTACTTAAGTGACATAGTTCGTATATTACTTAAT
>CAZQTS010000018.1:5875-7657 GCA_964596475.1 uncultured Gammaproteobacteria bacterium | reverse complement strand
TAATAAAAGGCGCGAGCTTCTTTGCAAGCGACGGTTTCGATTTAATTTTTAAAACCTTGGGATGCGGGATCGTACACTGGTACGTCCGATCCGGTATATAGCTGATGGTAGGCTTGCTGCAGAGGGCTGATACCATAAGCGCCGCTGAATCCATGCCGATCACGGCGCGCGCGGCCGCAAGGTCGTCTATAATGTCCGCATTGGATGAAACAACGACCTGTCTGCGTGGTTTGGTTTTTGCAAGAAGAGCATCGTACTTTGTTTTCTTTTCAGTAGGATGTAATCGGATACGAAGAGGCACGTTCTGCGGCGCACTCGCGATAGCTGCCAATACGTCGCGTAATGCATCGTACTCGGTGCAATGCAAAGGACTTTCATCGCCAAAACTGTTTGCCGCCTCGCTAATCGGCTCGCTCAAAAACAGAATCGCATTTTTCTTTTTTGTTCGAGCAATACGATCATACTGCTGTACCACTTCCGCATAGTATGGATTCGGAACATAGCGGATGCGGACGGTGAGCGGATACAATTTTTTCGCACGTGACAATGCATACCTATCCCCTGCCCAAATTTCGTCGGGGAGATACGACTTCCATGCAGCGCGCGGATACCCAAAGCGCTCGCGGTAATTCACCCAGTGGTCAAGATAATGAACGCTGCGTATCCCCAGCGAGCGCGCGGCCGCAATGCTTCGAATCCCTAGTGGTGTTGTCCAGCCAACAGCGCACAGCAAATACGAAACAGGCGCATGCTTTTTTAAAATTTCTTTCATATCCGCACGGGTTGCTATCGCTCTAAACGAAACATTCTTTCTCTTAAAAACGCCCTGCGCTGCTCCTGCCATGTACGCTGCAAATTTTTCCTTCCTGTGATTTTTTTTGAGGTACGAGGAAAGAATTTCAGCGCCGCCGGCATCGTGTGCCACTACCACAACCGTACTCTTTCGTTTCATATTATTCGGTGATATAAAACGGCTCCTTAATAAAATACGATGGATTTTCATCCAGAAGTTTCATACCTTCATCAAAACAGTCGACAGTAGAAACAACCTGGAGCGGCGCTCCGTTGTATTCGCTTTCGCGAACCATTTTTTTTGACCGCAGGTGATCCTGAAACCGCAAAAAATCATACGGGGTCGATTTCCGATTGCGGACAAATGAAAGAAACGGCGCTCGCTGCAATTTTCCACCAGAATACACCGGGTGAAAATACGCTTTGTGGTAAGCGTGAGAAACACCGTAGAGATGTTCAACGTAGTGCATAAAGGTGCAGGTATCCCCAACCGTCAGGCCCAGGTACAAGCATTTTGCCTGAACCTGGTGCAAGCGGTGATAGACCGAATTCCAGCCAAACTGCGATCGTGAAATATTTTTGCAGATGAAGACTGCTTTGTTACCGATAGCGGCAATCGATCCCAATGGATGAAGCGAACGGATCGCCTCAGGCAGTGTTCGGATATATTCTGTCAGCATCCCGGCCTCCGACTTGCTTGTCTCGTACACAAACGGCTCGCCACGGGACCCGAAACTTGTTGTATACGTCAGTGCTGCGATCGTACCATCCGGATACCCGACAGCTTCCTTCAAAGGATCAAGAAAAATCCTGCAGTACTCGTCTTTATTAGAAACGAGCTCGCCGAAGGCAAATAGCTGCGTATGCAAAAACACAGCATCTCCCCTTTGAATACCAAGATCTTTAAAGCGTTTTAATAATTCTTCCTTGTGATCTGCAGAAGACATATTATGATTTCAATTCACCACGGTGCTCGTACACTTTCTTAAA
>CAZQTS010000018.1:0-5775 GCA_964596475.1 uncultured Gammaproteobacteria bacterium | reverse complement strand
AGGGAATACACGCCCAGGTGGCCAAGGGTCCCGGCCCATCGGCCCTGATAGGTGGCGCCGGGTGCTTGCGCGCAGTCCTCTATGACGGTCAGGTTATGTTTTTGCGCGATGGCGTTGATGGCGTCTCGGTCGTAGGGTTGCCCAAAGAGATCAACCACAATAATTGCTTTTGTCCGCTCGGTAATGCGTTGCTCTACTGATCGTGGATCGAGACAATAATACTCTTCTTCAATATCGGCAAATACCGGGATGGCGCCATACCAGAGGGGCGCGGTCACTGATGCAACCATCGTGAAGGGAGATACCATAACCTCGTCTCCGGGGCCAATGCCTGCGGCTCCCACCGCGCACTGAAGCGCCGAGGTGCACGAGTTCACGGCAATAGCGTGCCGAACTCCGAAGTACGCCGCCCATTCTCGCTCAAAGGCGCGCACCTCTTCCCCGCCATAAAAATCATGATGCCAAACCCCGAGGTACTTCGACAGCACTCCAGAGTCAATCACCCGGTTCACGGCACGCTTCTCCTGTCCGGAAAAGACCCGGTAGGCAGGGAATTTGCGCTTTCGTATTGGCCTTCCGCCATTGAGTGCTAAGTGCGGCATGGCTTCTCACACTGAATGAGTATCCTTAAGCAGACCACAAATTCTTTGAATTTCATATGCGTCAGTGATGTCACATATAAGAGGTGATCCGGCGTCAAGGTGTCGGACCCCGTTGTCGATCAAGCGCAACAGAGCATCGCGCATCACTGCTTTTTCGTACTGGAGCTTGAGCGAACGATAACCCGCATAGGTAGCATCAGGAGAGACTTTTGAAAAAGACAGTTTCATGCCTGCGTCAAAAAGACGAAACCGACCTTTTTCCAACAAGACATCAAACTCAAAAAGTGAATACTTTTTTTCATCGCATGCGATGAGATGGAATTGCGGACATTTTTTGAATGAGAGGAATCCGCCGATGGTAGGGTCGCTATGAGAATAATCACGCACACGATGATGCGCATGCGATTCCTTAAGATCGCCAAATAAGTATCGTGCAAGACTTATC
Source organism: uncultured Gammaproteobacteria bacterium (assembly GCA_964596475.1). GTDB lineage: Bacteria > Patescibacteriota > Patescibacteriia > UBA1558 > 2-01-FULL-52-15 > CAZQTS01. Next base: position 4,728 of record CAZQTS010000018.1, on the reverse strand, counting down.
ACATGCGAGCCATTGTGAAGCAATCCCTTACTGTAGATACCATATGCAGCAAGCACGCGGCCAGAGCGACCGGTGTCCAGCAATTTTTTAATGTGTTGAATTGCCGAGTCAAAAAGGTACGAATAATTTACCAGAACCGGAATGCGATGCCGCAAGTAGATTCGCGCCAGATGGCGTGCGTGAGCCAGGCGTGTGGTCAATGGCTTCTCACTTACCACAAGCTTAGGACGCAGACGCATCAGTTTAAGCAGCATAGGATAGTGCTCGGCATCAGGAACGCAGACACTGATAATGTCGGGACGCAGCATTTCAAGTTCACGCCACGAAAGGCTTCGGGACCGCCACCGTCGCGCGGCACGAAGGGATGCAGATGCGTCGGTATCAAAAAAACCCAGGAGCGACGTTCGCGGATGCTCTTGATATGCGTGCGCATGTGTCAAGATATCGCGGATGTCCGGAGAATCAAAACTGCTTGCGATTCGCCCTGCCCCGATAATAACCGCCGTGTAGCTAGCCTTCTTGCGCATTTTTTTGCCTGACATGCTGATTAATTTTTGCTAGTTCTGGATTCTTACGCACGAATGCGACAATCTCCCGCGTTCCAAAGTCGGTATCTCCCAACGCGTCAAAAATGCGCCGTATCAGTTCATAGTCTGCTGGTTCGTCCAGCGTAAGCCGCAACTGCGGCCAGGTATTTTCGAGCTCGGCTCGCCAGTTATGGAGTCTGAAAATTTCAGGATGCTGATACATATAGTACGACACATGGAGCCGATCGACAGGATCCCGCGTCATGTCTGCGACCTTTGCAAGAACCGCGACAGGAAATACTTGCACCTCAAAGCCCAGCGGGTATGAGGGAACTAAACAATTAGATGCATAGTCCACGTCGTGTGAAAAAAATTCCTTAATCCCTCGATCAACCAAGGGACCATCAATCAACGGGCAATCAGCGGTTATTTCAACAATGATGTCTGCTCCAACCCATCGCGCGGCTTTGTGCACGCGGTCAAGCACATCATCCTCGCTCCCGCTAAAACACTGGATCTTATGACGCCGACAAAGACGCCGGATAGGCTGGTCTGCTGCAAGCGTTGTCGTTGCAACAACAATAGCGTCAAGATGAGCGCTGCGTCGCAAGCGGGTAATTAGCTGCTCTAAAGCCGGCTTGCCCCCTAAGGGCAGGAGCGCCTTGCCTGGTAGTCTTGTGGATGACATCCGCACTTGAATGATAGCTACAATTTTCTTTTTTTTGAACATATGGTTTTAGGAAAGCCACCGTGGCCTTTTTACCCCAAGTTCGTCAAGTACGGACACAACAGTATACCATGGTCCTCTACCAAGCGTCTTGCCAAACAGCCAAATCAGAATCGTATAGAAAAGCGCAAGGATCAAAGCCCACGCAAATATAATGGGCGTATCCGCATACGGGTGGATCAATCTGCGGGCAACAAGATCAAGCACCACCACGCCTGCGCTTGCAAAAAAAACCGACAACACCGGAGCCAAGAAACTACTGATGCGCAATCGAAGCGTGGGCCACGCCATGGCAACGATATACGCCATTACCACAAACCACACCGCAACCGTTCCAACCGCAGCGCCTTTTACCTGGTAGAGCGATATACCATAATATAAGAGAGGAGGCGTGAGAATAATCTGGAGAACGGTTGATTTAAAGTTAATATGTGGCTTCCCAATCGCGTTAAACAGAGGCCGAAGCAGACTCATGATTCCGGCGGCGATATTCCCCACTGAAAAAATTTTGAGCGGTATGACAATGGATAACCATTTAGGTCCCAACAGCACTGAAACCAATGCCCCTCCCTCAAGCAGTATCATGAGGCTAAAGGGAATGGTCGCAAAAACCATAAGATCAAAGCTCTTTAAAAAGCCCTGCCTGATCTTATCAAGCTCGTTCTGAACCTTTGCGTAGGCTGAAAATCCGACTTTACTGATAAGGGTTGATAGGGGGGCAGACACCATGGTCGGTAAATCGCGCGCGCGCGAATACAATCCCAGCTGCCGAGAATCAAGCAGACGACCGATTAAGATTTTATCAAGAGATATGAGAATATAATTAAGGATGTTTTGGCCATAAATCCATTTACCATACCCAATAAGATCTCGTAATTTGCTAAAATGGAAATCGAAGCGCGGCATGGCCGGTGAGAGTATATAACTCATTACGAATGAGGTGAGATAGCGGCCGAGCTGACCCACGAAGAGGGCCCAAACATTCGCCGTCATAAAGAGTGCCCATGCGATCGCGCAGATGGTGTACACAATCTGACTCACGAAATCCCTAAGAAAAACTTTTTTGAAATCAAGTTCCTTAAAAAAATACAGTTGGCGACTATTCGCTGTCGTGGCGATAATGATAAAAACCCCGCTCAATGCGATGAGGGTGCGATAATTCGGTATATTGAAAAACGTGCTGATGAAACCACTTGAAGCCGCGAGCAACAGGGCGATGGCGATACCCTTTACTACATCAAACGTCCACACCGTACTAAGATAGGTCGCTGTTTCCTTGTCTGTTTGCAGCAGCGCGGTGGAAAAACCGGGCGTGAGTACGTTATCGAGCAAATCAATGCTTAAAAAAACAATCGCGATGATACCGTAATCTGAAGGAGATAAAACCCTCGCAAGAATAAAAAATGTGACGAAATTGAGAAGCCGCTGCGCAACAAATCCAAACGAGAGCCACTTGCCGCCCTGTATGGCGCGACGGTACACTCCCTGGTTCGCAGATGCATCCTCCATTGTCTCAAGAGCTCTTACGATCAGCCCGTTACCATTTATTAATCCTGTCGACTACTTTTTTCTTGATGTTAAGATATGAACGCACTGCCTGCTTTTCTGCTTCCGGGGACACGAGACGAAGGATCTCCTTGCCGAGAATCCGGTACTGGCGGCCAACCTTGTTTGCTTTGATAAGACCCCTTTTCAGCAAACGCTTTATCGTGCTCTCACTGATTTTAAGAAGCTTGCGTGATTCATTCGTGGTATATATCGCATTTGGCCTTACCTCATGGTCCATGGGATTTTGTTAGGTGAGTTAATGGGTACTTCTCCAGCATATAACAAAGTATCAAAGGGTGTCAATAGGGGTTTTGACAGTTCAATAAGAACCTGCTATGGTGACCCGCAGGTACGTGCAAGTGCAAAACTATGAAGGGCTGCTTTCTTCTACAACGCAATTTTGCCTATATTGGACATTATCTCGCCGTGTTACTCAAAGAACGATACGGGATTGAGAATTTTTGCGGTTATGTGTATGTTCGAAAAATGTACAACTTTCTCAAATCACAGCGCGATATTAACTACAGTTCGCTCCTTCTCGATCAGGAGGTACATGCCCGCTACCTCAATGAAAAATTAGACCTTCCGTATCTGCAATGGCTTGAGCGCACCTACGGAATCCCGAATCTCTGGCCGTATCTTGCGGTTGATCGTGTGGTCATGCATAATCAGCTCGTCCGAGAATATCCATACGACACGCCGCGATACACCCACGAAGAGATGCTGCGTATTCTGCAAGTCAAGGCAAAAGCAGTCATCAATTTTTTAGAATCAGAAAAACCAGATTTTGTTTTCTTCTCGGTCATCGGCGGGATCGGGAGCATGCTCCTCTTCCATATCGCGCGCAAGAAAGGGATCCGCACCATCATCGTTCACCCGACCTCCATTCGCGACACCTATGTCTTAAGCGATACCTATACTGGCTTCAGCGGTGTTGAACGCATCTTTAAAAATCAAGAGCAACCGTCTCACGATGCGTACGCGCGAGCACGGGGGTTTCTTGATGAGTTCAGAAAAAACCCGCAACCCCACTATGAACTCGCCCATCCCCAAAAGCAACCAACAACTCGTCACCAGCAATTTGATTTTGTAAAGCCGAAAAATTTCGCTCGAAATATCCGCTGGATCGCCAAATATTTCTACTGGCACTTCACGCGCGATGACATGCATGACTATGACTACATCGGACCGTGGAACTATCTCAAGGACGCACTAAAGCGAAAAATGAGAAATCTCGTTGGTGTCGGTGATCTCTATGACGCGTACGATCCTGACGAAAACTTTTCTTTTTTCCCGCTCCATTATGAACCAGAGATCACGCTGCTTCTCTACGCTCCCTTCTTTACCGATCAGCTTAACCTGATAAAGCATATTGCGCGGTCCTTACCGGTGGGCATGAGCCTCTTTGTCAAGGAGCACCCGGCCATGGTCCCCTATAGACCACGGTCGTACTACCAGCAATTGAAAAAAATCCCGAATGTCAAACTGATTGCTCCCACCGTAGCGAGCTTCGACATTCTGCCGCACGCGAAACTTGTCACGACCATTACGAGTACTGTTGGTTGGGAAGCTGCCCTGCTGGGTAAGCCGGTGGTTACTTTTGGAGAGATTTTTTACAACCAGCTCTCATTTGTAAAAAAATGCCGTGCCCTCGAAGACCTTCCCCTCCTGGTGAAACACCAATTGGAAAAATTCGCCTATGACGAAGCAGAACTCATCAGGTTCATTGCCACAATATTTGACGAAGCTGCCACCCTTAACCTACAATTCTTATGGGAGCGAGAGCGAGACCTGAAAAAGAAAAAAGAGGGACTTGCCTCCCTTGCTGACCTTCTTGCAAAAAAAATTAACATACCAAGCAGCCTTATTTAAAAAACATATGCACATAGGCATTATTGGTCTGGGACTTGTGGGCGGTGCGGTCAA
>CAZQTS010000017.1:1632-15615 GCA_964596475.1 uncultured Gammaproteobacteria bacterium | reverse complement strand
AATTACGAAACGAAAATTGACCCTGAGGTCGAATTTCGCGTGATTAGTATACGCGTCGCGGCCCATTCGGTCAATACTTTTTTTAATACATGCCAGTTTTTACCTGCTTTAAGCTCAAATCCATGGAAGGCGGGCAGAGTTCTCTTAATTTAGAAACCTTGACAATCTTTCGCAGAAGTAGTATATTTGATGGTTAAGCTCATTAACTACTTGATTTTCAGTACCCACGTACCCACACGAAGGAGGGCAAACCATGCTCAATGGGTGGGCTTTCTGGATCTCGGTCTTCGCAGTGGTTCTGCAGGCAGTTGTCGCCTTTGTCGAGGGGAACTTTTCCAGAGGACAGCAGATCGCACGGGGAATCACCAACGGTTTCCCCTTCACGAGGCACCTGGGAATGTGGAGCGACCTGTTCCTGCTCCCCTGTGTGATCAGCCTGATGTGGCGATACCAGCCCGAGTGGGATGGCCGCGCCATTCTGATCGCTCTTCTGGTCAGCGCCGTCGCAACCGGCGGCATGCACTACTCGTGGATCAAGGGAACCGATCGTTTGGAACACATCCTGTCTCCGGCAGGCATGACCGCTTCAGGCTGTCTGCACATGATCTACATGACCTGCGTGTTTGCGATCATCCTGCTCTTCTACTTCGCGTGCGAGCCTACGCCCTCCGACAAGCAACTGATTGCAGCGTTGCTCTTCACGCACGTTGGCATCGGGACCATGGGCGTCAGCATTATGAAGATCGGCGTCCCCGACGTCGGTTCGATTGCCACCACGGCCGTGGTCGGCATGCTGCTCGCATACTCGGTCTTCAAGTAGGTCAGAGTTCGCGGGAATCAGTCCAGCTCTCGGGCGAAAACGCTCCGGGAGCTATTTCTTTTTATTTGACCCCGCCCTTCGCGAGGGCGGGGTCATCCTGAGCGACACCGACGTACCGTCGGGGGAGTCGAAGGATCCCAAGGGATTGCTTCGCCCAGCACCACTCCGACGTATCATCGGAGTGGTACTGGGCTCGCAATGACGTGCTGGCGAAGATAACCCCGAGTACTTTTGACTAATTGTACAGTTTCAGTTAGGTTTCCGGTGTTGGTACCTTAAACCCATGGACAGGCAAAAAGCCGTTGGAGGACATATGCCGCTGGTTATTGCCCGGGGTTCGCTGCAAGCGCAGAAGATCCCTGACGAGCTCATGCAACAGATGCAGACGCTTGTGCCAGAATGTGTCACGATCTCCTTTCAGCGTCGTACTGTCAACGCGTACTTCTTAAGCAGAGCAGACGAGCCGGGCAAAACATTCGTCTATGTCTATGCGATCGCGGTTGAGCCAAACATGACGCCTCTAAGGAGGCGGCTCATCGCGCGCATCGCGCAAAGTATCGCCCAGTGGGCGACCGCATCGCACCCCGGCTGTCGGCTGCTTGACATCGTCATCCGCCCGATCGATCCAGGTTTTTACCTGGCTATGGACTCCCGGAATCACTCGAGAGAAGCATCCGCCGATGGGGCGCGGAGGTGACCATGAAAGTCATGAAAGTAAAGGTAAGACGGGTCGCGCGCGCGAGACAACATATGTCAGTAACCGTGGTATTTTCACCGCGTTTCTTGAGCAGGCGCGAGCTCCATGCACTGTGCCAAGAAATACGCGCCTATACCCGGGCACTTCGACACCGTCCCCTCGGGAGAGAGTTAAGCAGTATTCGAGTCATGACCTGCGAAGGCGCCCTGGTCATCAACATGCTCTTCAAACATGCCTATAATTGGCGGGGGGCATATCGTGAGCATCACCGTGCTGCAAAGGAAATTGCCTCTCGCATCCAGATTGTGATCCAGGCATTTGATCGTCTCTGCGCTATGGAGGAGACGCGGCCTAAAGGAAAACGGAGGAGGTAGCTGACCGTAGTAGCGACGACGAGGCGGTCAGCGAAACCCAGCACCACTCCTACCTAGTGGTGCTGGGGATTTTTTTAATACTTGTCTGCGAGGACAAACTGCAAGCGGGTCCGAGCAGGTACAAGTATTAACCCCGCACCATCCGCTAGGGGCACAGGTGCGGGGTCTCCTTCTGTCATTGTGAGCCCCGACAAGTCGTCGGGGCGTGGCAATCTGACGCGAAGCGTCATCCCGCGCGCAGTCCGGCTCAGCGGGACGCAGTCGAGGGATCCCCTTGTAGGTTTTGAAAACACATCGAGATTGCCACGGCTCGCACGCGCTCGCCTCGCAATGACATACTGGTGAAGGGGGCGAGACCCCTCGGCAAGCTCGGGGTTATTTTCGCTCTCGCCATTCACCCCGCATACGCAGGGGTTCTGGCGGCGAAAATAAAAAAGAGAGGCTGGCCCGTGACCGGTGCGAAGTTGTTTTGGAACCAGCCTCTCTGGTGACCCCAAGCCCGGGAGGGAATCCGGTTGTCTCGTTGGGGTCACGCTCATTGTACCAAAATTTATACACAGCATCAAGCGACCGTGCCGTTCCGCTTCGGCCGAGATCGAGGGCCGATCACTTCCTGCGCCACACGATGGCCGTGACATTGTCACTGCCGTAGTGCGAAAGACCGTCACTGACGAAATCAGAAGCGGCAGCGCTCTGCCACGCAAGGGCTGTCATCCGCCGCAGCCATTTCTCGTCAGGTTCGGTCGGATTTTTCAAACCGTCGGAGGCGACGATGACCGTGCTTTTTTGGTGCAGGGGAACCGCGATGATCTCCGGATCTCTGTTGAGCAATGAGCTCACTGCCGCATCGCCGAGTGCGCGCGACATCTGCACGGAGTAGAGATTGTTGCCGATGTAGCCGATGCCGGGACCCGCTTCCCAATAGTTGGCTCCCCTATTGATTGCCAGCTGTCGTTCCTCGAGATTGGTGCCAACGTTGTGGGAGGGCCCTACGAAAACGGAACGCCGCGAAACAATGAGCACCGGGCAATCACCGAGGATTGCCATAAACGCCTTCCTATAGGGAAAGGGGATGCAGACGATCGATACGGTCGATCCTGCCTCCTGGTGTTGCGTAAGCTCGTGAAGGCGTTGCATCAGCGCTTTCAACGCCCGCTTGATGAACGGTTTTTGCCCAGAAAGCAGCTGCCGAAACTCGCGCACCAGCGCTCTAGAAGCGATGTGGGCGGTTGCTTTCCCGCCGTGGCCATCAAAGACAGCCATCACGCGATACGTCCGGCCGTTCACGCCGATGAGCTGACTTATCGGGAAATCCTCGTTTTCCGACCGGCCACCAACGGCAGTGGCACAGGAAACTGCATTGGTTCTCGGCATAGGTCCTCCAGCTCAAGAATTTTGAACAAGGTGCGAGAAACAGACAAGGTTAGCACATCGTGTGAGATGTGTCCACCGCTAAAACTTTCCTATGAATGAAACAGCTTCACGCACTCGTCACGCATGAAATCTTTCACGAGCTCTATCGTTTTAGTATTCGATTTCGCAAGCACCATCAACAAGCTGTTCGAACAGCTAAAACTTCTTAAACCACTTTTCCGTTTCGCTAAACACGCGTTCCTCCATTCCTTCTCGATCGTTAAAATAATGCGTTGCACCGGGAACGATGACGAGCTGCTTCGGTCCTTGTGCTGATTTCAAATACTGACGGGCTCCCCGTACCAAAACTCCTTTGCCTGCGGCAATAATCTTCACCGGAACTTTCCAGCCTTTGGTCAACGAATTCCAATCAAGCTGATCCGCTTCTTTGGCCATTTTTTCACCAATAATTACAGTTACCCCCCAGCGCATAAGATATCCTCGAATTTGTGAAACGTGCTTGCCCCCAGGGAAACCATATCGCTTCTTGGTGAACGAAATTCCAAATCCCGGATCCCACAAGACTGCAGCGGTAAAAGCCTTTTTTGGTGACATCAAAATAGTTGCACCACCATAACTATGTCCCGAAACATAGATCTTTTTAACACCGCGTTTTCGGAAATAAGAAACAATAACATCAAGATCAAAGCCGTGGCTTCGAAGCGTGCTGTGGATAAGCTCCCGCGCGTCTTTATGCCAGTCGTATAAATTGAAACCGAACGTCGCATAACCGCGCCGAGCGAACCATTCTCGGGCGGCATAGTAAAAATGTTCGTCCATGTTGCCCGGCAAACCGTGAACGATAATGAATAGCGGTTTTTTCAGCGACCCTCGCAGCTTGCCGTAAATATAGAGCTTGGTCTTAGGGATTTTGATTTTTATTTGTTTCTCCATATTACGAATGAAACAGCTTCATGCACTCGTCGCGCATAAAATCTTTAACAATGAGTATCTTCTCGGTGGACTTGGCTACAATTTCTTCACAGGAGACTGCTATCGTCCGCCACAGATACTGCTCGTTACCGTTCGTTTTTGCGTACTCTGTCATATCCTCAATACGCGCTCCGTACACAATGCCTGCAAGCTTGGCCCACACGGCGACCGATGCGCACATGGGGCATGGTTCATGTGTTGCGTAGAGCATCGCGCCCAGCAAATGACGACTCTTGATTTTCGAGCACGCTTCGCGAATCGCAAGCACTTCAGCGTGCGCAACCGGATCTTCATCACGCTTGCTCCGGTTGCCGCACGCGGCAAGAATTTTGTCGTCTCGAACAATAACGGCGCCGACTGCGTAATCACCAGCGTCACGCGCTTTAATAGCTTCCTCGATTGCGATCTCCATGAAGTGCCTTTCGGGCCTTATCAACGACATCGTTTAGAAATATAACTTAAAATGTAGAATTAAGAATTGCAATTAAAAATTTTAAATTTATTATTTTCCGCCAAAGGCGGATCAGCCTCTGGCTGACAATTTTTGAATTTTTCATTTTTAATTTCTACCGACCAATTTGAAATTCAATCAACTAAACCTTCGGCTTCTCTACGGTCCCAGCCTCCAAAAGCTCGCGATCGCTTTCGGTAATTTTCAGCACATCCTTATCAATTTTCTTGAATTCGCCCGACGCGGTATTGTAGGTATTCACCGCGGTGCCTAAGTGGTTGCCAAGTTTCTGCATGTATTGCGCGTAGGAGGCAAGATGCTTTTCAAGCTTCTCGACATTTGCCTTGATTCCCTTGGCACTCTCCTCTATCTGCATGGCGCGCAAACCCTGCAGCACGGTCTGCAGGTACGCCAAAAACGAGGTGGGCGAGACGATAATCACTTTCTTGTCGCGGAACGCGTATTCGATGAGATCGCGCGTTGAGACCTTTACGGCGCCGACTTTATTGATCAACAAATCATAGTAAATCGCTTCAGAAGGGATGAACATAAACGCAAAGTCCATAGTATTGAAATCAGGGCGCACGTATTTCGCAGTCTCGTCTATGCGGCTTTTTAAATCCTGTTTGAAATTGCGCTCCAAAAGTTCCCTCTTCCCCTCATCCTTTTCGTTCAGAATGCGCTCGTAGTTCTCGAGCGAAAATTTTGAATCAACCGGAATCAATTTGCCTTTGACTTTCACCACCGCATCAACAATCAAATCCTGCCCGGTTTTCTCATCGCGGCCGAGCTTGTACTGCATTTCGTAGGAATTCGGCGGCAGCACGTTGCGAAGGGTTTCTTCAAGATAATATTCACCCAACACGCCACGCTGTTTCGGATTTTTCAAAATATCCTGCAGGTTTTTCAGCTGATCTGAAAAATTCAGTACCTGCCGGTTAGTTTCATCGAGCTTGGCAAGCCTCTCGGTCGTATCGCGCGTGATTTTCGATATCTCAATAAACTGATCCTGAAGCATCTTTGAGCTTGACGCAGTCTGCTGTTGCAAGGTGCGTGTCAGCTCCTGCATCTGATTTTGAAGCAAGAGGGCTGCTTTGTCGTCCGAGGCGGCGTGTCGAAAATCCTTCAGGCGCTTGAGAAACAGCCACATGGCCGCGATGAAAACGGCGGTGATGAGAACGATAACGACGATAAATACGCTATTGGTAAAATCCATGTTACGGTATGACAAAAAGTTTTTGAGCGTTTGCGGCTGTTGCCGCAATTACCGCTTCAAGCGAAAGTTTTTTTATCGCAGCGATATGCCTAGCGACCTCGATCACATAGGGCGGCTCGTTGCGCTTTCCGCGAAAGGGTTCAGGGGCGAGATACGGCGCATCGGTTTCAATCAGCAGATGCTCAAGCGGAATCGCCCTGATGATTTCATCCAGCTTACCACTCTTATCAAATGTTGCAATGCCGGTGATGCCGATATACAAACCGGCAGCGGTAAACATCAGTGCCTCTTCCAAATCGCCGCCGTAACAGTGAACCGTTGCGCGTTTCACCTTTTTTTCTTGGATGATTTCGTAAATGGTTTTGTACGCAGTGAGATCATCTGTGCCGTTCCTGCCGTGAATCATAAGCGCGAGGTTGTTGGCGACGGCAAGATCAATCTGCTGTTTGAAAATCGTGCGCTGCTTTTCTTTAATTTCTTCCAAAGGAAGATCGGTGCGCTTAATATGCCAATAATCCATGCCGCATTCGCCAACAGCCTTCACCCGTCCTTTGCCTCGCCCAATCAGCTCCTGATAATCATCAGGACGAAACTCTTCGTCATAGACGTGAATCGGATGCAGGCCAACCGTTGCATAACAGTGGTCATGCGAGAGAGCGATAGCGACAGCCTTGGCGCTCGAGTCATAGCCTGCGCCAACATTGAGCAGCGTCATGCCTGCTTGCTTGGCGCGCGCAAGCACGTCCTTTCGATCCTGGTCGAACGCCTTAAAATTAACATGGGTATGTGAATCAAAGAGCATAGGTTAAGGCTCGGTGCTTGCCGGCTCGGATGGCTGTGGGGATGCGTTCTGTTTTTTCAATGTCTCAAAAAACTTCGGCATGTGTTCGCGCAAATATTCCGCTTTTTCATCGGTAAACTCCTGAAGGTTGCTCAAAATGCTCCAGTCGATGCTGCGCAAACTCGATGGCACTATCGGCTGCACCACGCGCGTTGAGAATTCAAAGAAACCGGCCACTTTGGAATGCTTCAGACCATCGGCAAATTCGTTGTTGAAAGGGAAGAGATTAATGACCCAGATAATAAGCCCGATGAGCAAGAGACCCTCAATGGCGCCCAAGAGTCCGCCGGTAATGCGGTTCGTCGTCGTCGCAAGCGGAATCAGCCGGAACACGCGAGAAAGAAGCATAATCAGAATCGTCGCGGCAATATTTATGGCAAGATAAATGCCGATGAACGCAAGTGTGATGGCAACCATGACGGGCACCCCAAAAAACTCAATGAGCCTTCCCGCGACTACATCGTAATACCGTCCTGCTGCCCACGCGCCGATGACAATGCCTGCGAACGCACCGATGGCCGAAATAAATCCCCGCTTCGCTCCTTTAAAAATAAAATACGCCAATATCAGAAGGAGTATATAGTCATACGTATTCATTGCAGGGAACTTATGACTGTTTGCTTATGCTGTTATTCTATCAAATAAACCAGGGTTTTTCACGATGGTTGGAGCCGTCACTGCATCCTCGATTTTTTGCGCCGTGCCAGGCATGAATGGTCGCAGTATCTGCGAGATAGTATAGAGGTCGGCGAGCAGCTGCAAAAGCACTGTTGCAAGCCGCTTTCGGTCTTGTTCTGCCAATACCCACGGTTTTTCCTTGTCGATGAGCCGGTTGTCGTCGGTAATTTTTTTCCACACAGCTGACAACGCCTCCCTAAAATTGAATAGGGTGACAGCATCCAAAACCTTTTTTTGAAATGCTGTATCGGTTTTTACGGGTAGCGTAAGTTTGCCGCCGTAATATTTTTCGATCATGGCAGTCACGCGTGCTACAAGATTACCCAAACCATTGGCAAGATCGGCGTTATAGGATGCCTGAAACTGTTCCTCGCTGAAGTCACTGTCCTCAACTGCATGCACATGCTTCAGCAAATAATACCTGACTGCATCTACGCCGTACTTCTCGACTAGAGCAAAGGGGTCAATGACATTACCCAGCGACTTTGACATCTTGGCGCCTTCAACATTGATATAGCCGTGTACGAACAGACGCTTCGGTAACGGCAAACCCGCCGAAAGCAAAAACGCCGGCCAGTACACCGCATGAAAACGAATAATCCCTTTGCCAATAACATGCACATCGGCCGGCCAATAGTTGCTATATCGCCTTTGATCACCGGCATAGCCTAGAGCAGTAATATAATTCGAAAGCGCGTCGAACCACACGTACATAATCTGCGAAGGATCATTTGGCACCGGCACCCCCCAATTTTTCGCACGCTCCACTGATCGCGACATGCTGAAATCTTCAAGGCCCATGCGAATAAAGCTCAATACCTCATTTTTTCGAGACTCGGGAATGACCTCATAGGTATTCGAGGAAATGAGCTGTTCAAGCTTTTGCTGATACTTCGACAGTCTGAAGAAATAATTCTCTTCCTCGACGCTCTCCGGCACGGTATCGTGTTCCGGACATCTGCCGTTTACCAGCTCTGCTTCCGTGTAAAAAAGCTCGCAGCCGACGCAATAAAGGCCTTTGTATTTTTTCTTATAAATATCCTGCGGTTTGCATGCTGACCATAGTTTCTGGGCTCCCCTGAAATGAGCGTCCGTCGCGGTCCGTATGAAATCGTCATTTGATATAGTGAGCGCTTTGGTGAGCGAGCGAAACGCTTCAGCGTTTCGCTCGACGAATTCACGAGTCGGCATCCCTGCTTTTTCTGCAGCCCGAACGTTCTTGAGACTATTATCGTCCGTGCCGGTGAGAAAAAATACGTCGTCTCCCCGTATCCTTCTCGCTCGCGCGACCGCATCAGCCTGTACGAGCTCCAACGCAAAACCGATATGCGGCCGAGCGTTCACATAGGGGACGGACGTGGTAATATAAAATTTACCGTGCATGGCGCAGGGTATAATACGAAAAACCTTTTTCAAGCATTCGCTTCATATCATCACTGACAAAGCGGTATTGGTCAAGCTCTTGTTTTTCTACCCATTTGAACCTGCTGTGTTCATGACTTAAGCCGATGGGATCGGAAGCATTTTCGATAAGCAGCGCAATTAAACATACGGAGCGGTGGCCATCCCGCATCCATAATGCATAGTCTACAACGCCAAGAAGCTTAAAATTCACAATACCAATTTCTTCTTTCAGTTCCCTTCGGAATGCCCTATCTTTACTCTCTCCCACGTGCACGCGCCCGCCCGGTAGATCCCAAGAACCGGGCTCATATGAAGCTTCTAAAATGAGCGCGCGGCTTTCACGGATGAGAATCGCCTTCTGCCCCAAGAAAAATAACTCATGCTCTGCCATGTGAATGCACAATAATGACAAACTCCCCTTTGAGTTCGGGAGCAGGAATTTTTGAGATCACTTCGGAAGCATGACCCCGATACACGGTTTCAAATTTCTTCGTGAGCTCGCGACAGACGATAACCTGCTTATCCGTTGCTGAAAGTTCATACAAAAGTTTCTTGATTCGATGAACCGATTCGAAGAGTACTATGGGCCATTCGCTATTCGCAATAAGCTTAAGCTTTGTTTGCCTTCCTTTCTTGTGCGGCAGAAAGCCCAGAAAGAGAAATTCATTCAGGGGAATACCGGCAATTGAGATCGCGGCGGCGAGCGCCGAAGGACCGGGTATGGGGACAATGCGAACGGCGGGAAGCGCAGCGACAACTCTTGCCACTAATTTACCGCCGGGGTCAGAGAGTCCGGGCGTTCCTGCGTCAGTGACATAGGCGCAGTCGATACCCCGAGCAAGGAGCTTCTCAATGCGCTGAAAATCCGCTTCAGTGCTGTGTTCGTGCCAGGCAAGAAGGGGCTTTTTAATTCCGTATACCGAGAGTAGCCGAGAGGTTACCCGAGTATCCTCGGCAAGGATATACTCCACTTCCGACAGAATGCGCAACGCGCGCCTGGTAATATCCTCTAAATTACCAATCGGCGTGGCGATGAGGTACAGCGCCGCCATCGGCCTAGACGACCAGCTCCCGTTTGTAGCCGAGGGCTTCGAGGTACACGGTCAGCGCCGTTGCAACGGGTACCCCCATCAGAGCGCCGACCACGCCGCCGATCTTCGCACCGACGAGGATGGCGATGATAACGACGAGGGGATTCAAACCGACGGTCTTGGACATGACCTTCGGAACAATGAGATTGTTTTCAGCTTGCTGAACAAAGAAGTACAGGAGAAGCACGAGGAAGGCCTTAAATAATCCGCCCCACGGTGATATGAGCGTCAAGAAAATCGCCGGCACGGCACTCAAGACCGGACCGAGATACGGCACCATCTCGAAGAAACCAGCGAGCAGCGCAAGAACAAGCGCATACCGGATGCCGAGAATTTTCAAGCCCACATAAATAATCACGAAGATGATGAGGGATAAGAGAACCTGCCCGCGCAGCCACAGCCCCAACTTCTTTTGAATCTTGTCAATGACATCAATGGTTTGCGATTCCTTTTCTTTGGGCACCAGCCAGACGATAAAATGCTTGACCGCCGGCTCGTGCACGCTGAAATAAAACGTGATGACGAGTATCAGCATCAAGCTTAATAAACCGCCGAAGACCTTGCTGATGACCGGTAGTGCGTTCTTGGAAGCAAGTTGCGTTAAGTCGGCGATAAACTCGTCCAGTCCGCCGCGAATATTGCTGACCCGATCAGGCGTAAAAAAGGGAGAGGTGGCTTGAAACTGTTCGAGGTTATGATTAATGGCCTGATAATATTCAGGAAGGTCTTCGGCAATCGCGCGCACTTCTGTTGCGATCGGGCCCGAAATACCGATAATGACCGAACTTAAAATAGAGAGAAAAATGGCGTAAATAACGATGACGCCGAGCGACCGCGGAAAATGGAATCGCTGCAGCCAGTCAATGGTTGGGTCAAACGCGGATGCCAAAATCAGCGCCACAAAGAGCAGTGCGGCGATGTCTCGGATCGACCACAAAAAAGCAACGCCGATAAGAATAAGAATCACCTTGAGCACGGATGCGGTGGAAATACCGACCGTCAGCCTTGAATCCTTACTGTCGAATGCCATAGC
Organism: uncultured Gammaproteobacteria bacterium; assembly: GCA_964596475.1. GTDB lineage: Bacteria > Patescibacteriota > Patescibacteriia > UBA1558 > 2-01-FULL-52-15 > CAZQTS01. Next base: position 4,664 of record CAZQTS010000017.1, on the reverse strand, counting down.
TTCATTGTAGCGAAGTTAACGACTCTGTCTAGTGCGCGAGCAAATCCAGAAATTCCTTGCGGTTTTTGTACGGACCGATGAGCGCAAGATTTGCCTTCCGCCAGTCGATAACGCGGCGCGCGACCCGTTTCACATCCTCGATCGTCACCCGATCGATCCGGAGAAGACGCTCCTCAAGACTTTCAATGCGATTGAGCAGCAGTTCTTGACTCAAAAGAAAAGACAGATATGCGCTCGGCTTCTCAAATTTCAAAATCATTCGTCCGCGGATATTGTCCTTTGCACGCTGAAATTCCTCACGCGTCACGCCTTTTTTGACGGCGTTATTCAACTCGTGCTTAATTGCCGTAAGAGCTTCATGCGTCCGCTGCCGGTCGAGGCCTGCGTGGACCGCAAAATAACCCGTGTCTTCATATGACTCGCATGCGGCGCGCACCACATACGCCAGCCCCTTGCGCTCCCGAATGGTTATGAAGAGACGCGAGCTCATGGTTCCTCCCATAATGACCGAGAATACAACGAGCGCATCTATGAGCTTGTGCGTGTGCGAAAATCCGGGAAAACCGAACATGAGCTGTACCTGATCGGTTTTCTTGTGCTCAATCGTGACACGGGGTTTAGGAACGGTCAGAGTCACCGGTGTTATGGTCGCCTTTGCCTTCCTGTTTTTTACGGGGAAATAGCGATCAATCAATTTAAGCGCTTTCTCCTCTTTGAAATTGCCGGCAAGCCCAATCACCATGTTGCCTGAATAATAAAAACGCTCCTTAAAAGCGACAAGATCAGTATGCGGAATTCTCTTGATCACCTCCCGCGGTCCGCCAATCTCCCACGCCAGAGGCGTGCCGCGAAACACGGTGCCCTCGAAAAGCTCGTCAATGCGCATGGCCGGATTATCTCGGTACATATTGAGCTCCTCAACAATAACACCCCGCTCGCGTTCCATTTCTTTCGGATTGAAGAGCGAACGTCGCAACATGTCGGAAAGCATATCAATGCCGAGTTCCAGATGCTTTTTGTCGGCCTGAATATAGTAGGAGGTGTGATCCTTTGCCGTAAATGCGTTATACTCGGCTCCCACCGCGTCGAGCTCGCGTGAGAGAATCTTGGTTGAGGGGCGCTTTTTCGTTCCCTTGAACATCAGATGCTCAATGAAATGTGACACGCCATTGACGGCTTTGCGCTCCTGACGCGAACCCACTTTGTACATCACCTCCCAGGTTACGGATTGGCTCTCGTGGCGCGGCACGAGAATGACCACGCTGCCGTCCGGACGGGTAGTCTTTTTATACATGGAGTTTGTCCTTCACATACCTGACGATCTGATTGACAGGAATGCGATCCTGCTTCATCGAATCGCGATCGCGTACCGTCACTTTTTTGTCGGTAAGGGATTCAAAATCAATCGTCACGCAATAGGGCGTGCCAATTTCGTCCTGCCTCCGGTACCTGCGGCCGATGCTCTGCGTCTCATCGTAATCGGTGGTGAAGTGCTTGCGCAGCTTCTTGGCGATCGGAATCGCGACCTTGTTTAATTCATCTTTTTTCGACAGCGGCAGTACGGCTACTTTATACGGCGCTAAAAAATGCGGGATGCGCAGCACCACCCGCGTATCGCTTTCTCCGGTAACGCTGGTGGGAGCCTCCTCTTCGGCATATGACGACACAAGCACCGCGAGCACCGATCGATCCACGCCCCACGTTGGTTCAATGACGTGCGGAATGAATTTTTCGTTGGTTTCTGGATCGGTGTAGGTTAAGTCTCTGCCGCTCGCCTCCATATGCCGCTTCAAATCATAATCGGTACGGTACGCCAGTCCGTACAGTTCCTTCTGACCGAAGGGGAATTCGAACTCGAAATCAATCGTGCGTTCTGAATAATGTGCTCGTTCGCCTGCGGGAATTTCGACTGCGTGCACTTTCTTAAGATCAATACCGATAAGGGTGATCCATTCCTCCATTTCTTTTTTCCACGCCCCGAAATGCTTTTTCCAATCCTTTTTATGCACAAAGTATTCAATCTCCATGATTTCGAACTCGCGAGTTCGGAAAATGAAATTTCCCGGCGTAATTTCATTCCGAAAGGCCCTGCCAATTTGCGCAATGCCAAAGGGTATCTGGAGGCGCGTTGCGTCGAGTACAGATCTGAAGTCAACAAACATTGCCTGCGCAGTTTCCGGTCGCAAATACGCAATGGATGAGGAATCCTCCACCGGCCCCACGAACGTCTTAAACATCATGTTGAAACGCCGCGCCGGTGTAAGCTCTCCGCCGCACTCGGGACAGGTTTTTGCGCTGCGCGGGGGCGTTTTCATCGTACCCATGTCTGGTTTGATGCTGCGCGCTTCCACAATTTGATCTGCGCGGAATCGCTTCTTGCATTGCTTGCAATCAACCAGCGGGTCCGTAAAATTTGCCATATGGCCGGACGCTTCCCACACTTTCGGATTCATGAGGAGCGAACCGTCAATACCCGCGATGTCATCGCGCTCGTGCACGTACTGCTTCCACCATGCCTGCTTGATGTTGTTCTTAAGCTCCACGCCAAGCGGTCCGTAATCCCAGGTATTGGCAAAACCCCCATATATTTCTGATGACGGGAAAATAAAACCTCTGCGCTTGCAGAGAGAAACAAGTGTATCAGTTAAATCATTATGCATCTAGTTCGCTATTTGTACACGAAAATTATAACGAAATCAAGCGTTGGTGGCAACCAGGCGTATCCACTTGACAAGTTCGTAATCATACCCTTATAGTGACAACGCACCTTTCACGCAACCGCCGGATGCGGCGGCCTACGAAGGAGGGCCCAGGCCATGAAGGTCAATTTCATGCGCCAGTCGGATGGAAACGTGAGCGGCGAGGTGAGGTTCCACCCCGAGACCGAGCTCGACGAGAAAGTGCTCGAACAGATCAAGCAGAACGGCTACTGCCGTCACCACTTGATCGGCGAGTATATGTCGGTCCAGCTCAAGCCAGTCAACGAGAACGCCAGTTTCAGACCGTAAACCCACCTCACTGCTCGGGGGAAG
>CAZQTS010000017.1:0-1532 GCA_964596475.1 uncultured Gammaproteobacteria bacterium | reverse complement strand
TTCATCATGCGCTAGTATCATTTCTTATGTTCGTTCTTAAACCCTACCCAAGCCCATGGAGGAGATGCCGTGAGAATTCGTATCCTTAAAGCTGGTTGAGGAGGCGAAATGAAAGTTAAACTTGTGGACGTCGACGGCGCAGTTCTGGAACTAAAGCCTGAAAACAGCAGAGAGGTCTCGATCATTCGGTTCCTCACCGAAGAAGGTTTCTGTGAGACTACGGGCGAGTCTCCCACTATGGTCACGGTCCGCCTTAGGCAGTGGCAAGAAGCCAGGGCATAGCAGCCCGTTATCGGGGTGAGCCGCGGCGACCGAATGGGAGCCGCGGCTTCTTCATTAAGAGAAACCTTGACATACAAAACCATCTACCATACTCTTGACATGATAAGCTCAATCACGAGCTTATGCCATTCGCTCTTTCAAAGGGGGTGAGAACCTTGAGCAAACCGACCTCGACGACAAAACCCACGACGACGTGGGTCGAGCGGTGCGTACCGGGGATGCCCAAACACAGCGGCTACGAGACCAAGATCTCCGGTGGCGGACGGACCGTGAGCCGCGAAGGCAGGACTCCCCAGGAATCCCAGAAGCGCGCCAGCAACGACTGGCGCAATAGAAAGTAGTACCGGGGAGCACTAAGCTCCTCATGCCCAAGCTGCTACCTACACCGCGGACGATCATGATGACGCCTGCGGTTTTCTTTTTCTGTCATTACGAGTCCAGCCTTTCCCGAGGAGGCGCGGCAATCTGACGCTTGCGTCATCCTGATCCCCGCCGTATGGCGGGGGAAGCCTGCCTGCCGGCAGGCAGGGATCTCCGGCGGATGCCGGGAACTCAAGAGTGGATGTCCCTCATTCGCGGGAGATTCTTCCTCCCTTCGGTCGTCAGAATGACGGTGGGATCCTTCCCCGCGTATGCGGGATCCTCGCAATGACAACGCTACAATCGTTCTGCCTTATTCACCGTAATTTTCCCTCCAGTATCGAGCACCACTTCGTCACGCCGGCCGATTTTACCCTGCAGCAGATACTTGGCCAGCGCATCATCCACCTGCTCCTGGATCACGCGGCGCAAGGGCCGTGCGCCAAAAATGGGATCAAAGCCGGCCTGCGCAAGTTCGGTCTGCGCTTCCTTCGTAACGCTCAACACGATCCCCTTCTGCGCAAGCCGCTCGGCCACACCCTTTAACATGAGGCCTGCAACTTTAAAAACTTCTTCCTCGGTCAGCGGCTTAAACACCACGATACCGTCAAAGCGATTCAGAAACTCCGGATTAAAAATACCGCGCAGCACGCCGCCGCGAATCAGTCCATTCTTGATAGTCTCGACCGAACTCCCCTTGATAATCTCATCCTGTATATAGTGAGCGCCGGCGTTTGAGGTGGCGACCAAGATCACGCTCGTAAAATCAACAGTTCTGCCTAAGGCGTCTGTGAGCCGGCCGTCATCCATGACCTGTAAAAATATATTTAAAATGTCAGGATGCGCTTTTTCAATTTCATCGAGGAGCAGAAGCGTAAACGGATGCTTAC
>CAZQTS010000016.1:13922-15753 GCA_964596475.1 uncultured Gammaproteobacteria bacterium | reverse complement strand
AAGATCTATAAGTAAAGGCCGGATCCCTCCACTCCTCGCTTTCGGCTCGTCGGTCGGGATGACATTCATAGGAAATGCATGATCGTCGCGACTTGCTAATTTGCGTCAATTTATCTAATGTTTCCGTGTAGTAAGTTTCAAGGAGGCCCCCGGCGCATGCGCGCCGAGGGCCGCTTGCACTTACCATTCCTTGATAAGGAGAGTGTTCATGAAAAGACGAGTATTGGTGGTCGGTAGCGGGGGCCGGGAGCATGCCATTGTCCGAGCTCTTAGAAGCTCACCGGACATGGGTGACATTTTTTGCGCGCCCGGCAACGGCGGTACCAGCACGATGGCGCACAATATCGCCGTCAAGGCTGATGACATCGAAGGATTGTTGCGGTTTGCCAAATCCAATGCGGATTTGACCATCGTTGGTCCTGAAGATCCACTCGCTCTGGGCATCGTGAATGTTTTTCAGGGAGAAGGACTGCCAGTCTTCGGACCTTGTCAGGAAGCAGCGCTGCTCGAATACAGCAAGGCAGCAGCGAAGATCTTCATGCAAGGTGCGGGTATTCCAACGGGGAGATATGAGATTTTCAGCGACTACGTGAAAGCGCGGCTGTATCTTCGGAAGCAACTGTTGCCGCTGGTCATAAAGGCCTCCGGCCTTGCCCGCGGCAAGGGCGTGTACGTCTGTCACACAGAGGACGAAGCTCGGGAGGCGCTGGATCAAATTATGGTCAAGCGTGTCCACGGCAGCGCCGGCGATCAAGTGGTCATCGAGGAGTATCTTCACGGGCGCGAGGTTTCAGCACACGCATTTTGCGACGGGGCAAGCGCACTCCTTATGCCGCTCGCGTGCGACTATAAACGGCTACATGATGGAGACACCGGTCCCAACACGGGCGGCATGGGCGGATATGCACCGGCATCTTGGGTCAGCACACCGCTCGTTGACCAGATACGCCATGAGATTGTGCGCCGTACCATCGCAGCGCTTGGTCGTGTGGGGGCACCCTTTGTCGGGTGCCTGTACCCGGGTCTCATGATTACCGCCGAAGGTCCAAAAGTGCTCGAGTTCAATGCGCGGTTCGGCGATCCGGAAGCGCAGGTGATTCTGCGGCTGCTTGCTGCAGATGTTCTCGAGATCATCGAGGCTTGCATTTCCGGAGACGTTCAGTCGGTGCCCGTCGAATGGAAGGAAGGGTGTGTCGTCTGCGTGGTACTTGCCTCGCGCGGATATCCAACGTTGTCGATGTACCCGTGCGTGCCGGTTGAGGGCATTGACGATGCGGAGAAGATCCCGGGTGTGGTGGTGTTCCATGCAGGGACTAAGTACCACGAAGGTATGTTCTATGCGTGCGGCGGCCGCGTGCTCTCCGTGACGGCGTGGGGCAGTTCCCTATCGAGTGCGCACAGTCGGGCGTATGAAGCTGCCAACAAGATCCACTTCGACGGCATGCAGTACCGGACCGATATCGCAGCGAGCGTATAGCGTATGGCGAATGGCATATAGCAAATAGCGTATAGCATATGGCATATAGCGTATGGCGAATGGCATATAGCATATGGCGTATAGGGAAGTCCAGCCCCCAGCCATAAGCTATTAGCCATCAGCAATCAGCCATACGCTCTAGGCAAAAAAGGAGGAAACTATGCTGCAGGTCAAAACAGCCTTGCTATCAGTAAGCGACAAGCGCGGGATCGTTGCCTGTGCGCAACAGCTCCACGAATTGGGTGTCCGGCTCATCGCAAGCAGAGGCACAGCTCGGGAACTTCGTGACCACAACATCCCAGTTATGGATGTGGCCGAGTGCATCGCTGCATCAACGCTCAAACAGACCAAGGA
>CAZQTS010000016.1:7810-13822 GCA_964596475.1 uncultured Gammaproteobacteria bacterium | reverse complement strand
ATCCACGGTGCGCTGCTTGCGCGTTTGGAACTTGCGGAACACCTGGGTGAACTTGAGAGACTTGGCGTGCCACCGATCGAGCTCGTTATCGTTGATTTCTATCCGCTCAAGGCAGCTGTTGCTGACCCAAAAGCAACGCTTGAATCGGTCATCGAGATGACCGATATTGGCGGGCCGACCATGCTGCGATCGGCAGCCAAGGGCCTGCGGCTCGTGGTCTGCGATCCACAGGACCGGCAGCGTGTCGTGAACGCCATCAAGCACGGTGAGGATCTCGACGCGCTGGCGCTGGAACTGGGCGCCAAGGCAGAGGCAGCGGTTGCAGAGTACTGCCTGACCTCGGCTCGGTTTCGCAGCAAGGGCGAGTACGATGGTATCATCGGCCGTCGGGTCGCAACCTGCAAGTACGGCGAGAATCCGTACCAAGTTCCTGCCGGGCTCTACATGACTGATTCCGACGACCCGCTTGCCCACGACAAGTTCAAGCTGGTGGAAGGCACGGAGCCGAGCTTCATCGGCAACACCGACCGTGAGCGACTGCTTGCGACCATTACGCACATTGCAGCAGGTTTCGAAGCCAACGGATTCGGCGCGCCGTGTATCGCGATCGCGGTCAAGCACGGCAACCCGTGCGCGGCAGCGGCTTCTCATGAACCTCTCGAGGCAATTGCGCGGATGGTGGTGGGCGACCCCATCGCCATCTTCGGCGGCGTGGTCATGACGAACTTTGCCATAGACATGACCCACGCTGAAGCCTTGCTGCACTACGGGTTGGTCAGCGGACAAGAACGGCGTTTGCTCGACGGAGTCATCGCGCCGAGATTTTCCGACGGAGCGGTGGAGGTACTTGCTCGCAAGAAAGGCAAGTGTCGACTCACGACCAACCTCGCGCTTGAGCACTTGGGCGTACAAAGTCTGGACGCCGCGCCGCGCCTGACGTATCTTCGCGGCGGGTTTCAGCTTCAGCCCAACTACAGCTTCGTGCTTGACTTCAAGGATCCACGACTTACGATCATCGGCGCAACTGACAAGACAGTCGAACAGGACCTCCTGCTTGCCTGGGCCATCGGCTGCACCAGCAACAGCAACACGATTACGCTGGTGCACAATGGCCAACTCATCGGCAACGCCGTAGGACAGCAGGATCGGGTCGGCGCCTGCAATCTTGCGATTGATCGAGCGCAACGTTCCGGCCACAACCCGCTTGGCGCCGCTGCCTACAGCGACAGCTTCTTCCCGTTCGTTGACGGGCCGGCGGTGCTCTATGATGCCGGTATCGCTGCGATCTTCGCTTCAAGCGGCTCGGTCAGAGACGACGAAGTGAAACAGTTCTGTCAGCAAAAAGGCATCACGCTCTACCTGATGCCCGACGCCGTGTGTCGCGGCTTCTTCGGCCACTGACACTGCCCCACCTCGTACACAAGGAGGACAAAACAAAGGACCAGTACGCTTAGGCTACAAAAGCTTTTGCAGCTGGTCCTCTTTCATTATATAATTACCATGGTCAGGAAACGTTGACGTCATCGTTCTTTCATGATTGGATGACGAGTTCGTCCTTTTACACACTGTTCTTATGAAAGGGTGAGGTTGCCATGAGCACACCGATAGAAAGCCGTGTTCGTTTACCTCGAGTCGAGCGGCCTGACGGGATTGCTCGATACTTTCGGGATATCCGAACGATTCCACTGCTCACTAAGGATGATGAGTACCGGTTGTTCAGTCGGCTCGACGAGCTGCGTAGAGAGTTTTTCCAGCTCCTTGCAGCTCTCGACGAGAGTTGCCGTTCGGCAGTCTTTGAGGGTGACTTTCCTGGAAGTCCCTTCCGGTCGTACGACCGCATCGAGGATGTATGTACCAAGTTACATCTCTACGTTGCCGAGCATCCGGATCAACACCTCAAACAGCTTGTTGACCAAGCGTATCGGTACCGATCAGAGATACAACTGTTGCGTCACAAGGCCGTCGAGTCAAACCTGCTATTTGTTGCGGAAATCGCAGGTAAATATCTACACTTCGGCCTTCCATACCTGGATTTGATCCAGGCCGGCAATACCGGGCTCATGGAGGCGGTTGATCCGTACGATCAAAACCATGGCACTAGGTTTTTAACCTACGCCATATGGCATATCCGCAAGGCCATCCTGCGCGCTCTCAAGTATGAGAGCCGAACCATTCGCCTGCCAGACCATGTGCTTAAGAAATTCAGGCGCATGAAAGAAGCCCAGGCGGAGTTTCTCAAGGAGGAGGGTCGCCTACCAAGCACTTCAGAGTTGGCGAAGCGTATGGGCGCTCGCCCAGAGGCGGTTGAGGAGCTCTTCATCGTTCTTCTCGACACTGTCTCTTTTGACGCGCCGCGCGGCGACGCGCCGGATGCAGAGCCAATGAGCGCCAACATCCCGGCACCAAGCCCCACTCGGGCCCAGCGCCACGAGCACTTGGAGGAACTTGAGCGGTTGCTCAATCGCCTCCTGACTCATCTCACCGACCGACAACGCAGAGTGCTCCGGCTTCGATTCGGCCTCAATGGCGCGCCGTGCTTGAATCTCGAGCAGATCGGTACTATGTTGGACGTGACCCGAGAGGCCATCAGGCAACTGGAGCAAAAAGCGCTCCGGAAGATGCGCAGACTCGTCACCAAAAAAGAGTTTGCGATTCTGGTGCGATTCCTGGACACCCGGGGTTAGTCTGTACATCGGCAGCACGCGCGGTTGCGTGCTGCCGGTTTTTCTTTCTTCAGTGTTTGAATTTTTTTTCTGATCGGCGGAGCTCGTGGCGCTGGGTTTTTCTTGTGGAAGAGGTTGCAATTTGATAAGATAGTTTTGGTAAAACGTTCTTTGTAAAAATTTCAGCCGTCGGCCGAGGTGGGATACTGCGTCAAGACTCTTCGGAAAGCCTATCCATCAATCCGTTCTCGTGAGCCGTCTGCTCGGTGCGACCGCTGGAATAATGTCGAATATATAACCAAAACTCCCTTGCGGGAGTCTTGGCGAAAAGCGATTTCGATCCCCTTTCGGGGACCACTCCTATAGTAGCACCGTTGACTTTTGTTTGTCAATCCAGCGCAGTAGGTGCATCATCGCGAGATCGCCTGCTGCGTTTTTATTATTAAGTGCCATGAGGTTGTAGGTCTCTGGCCTAAGAAATAGGTCTTTGGCCTAAGAAAGGAGAAGCGATGGATATCAATAAAGTAACGCTCATCGGGCACCTGGTTAGGAAGCCCACAGAGCGTCCGCTGCCGTCAGGGCAAAAACTTGCGCAATTTAACGTTGCGACAAATTACGTATGGAGGGATAACCGGAGTAAAGAGAAAAAAGATAAGACAGAATTCCATACCGTTATTGCGTGGGGCAAGCTTGCTGATATCGTGATTGCCTATCTTGACAAAGGCTCTCGCATCTATATTGAAGGGCGCCTGCAATACCGGACCTGGCGCGACGCCAAAGAGCAAACTCACAAGAGTACGGAGATTATCGCTGACGAGCTCATTATGTTGAGCCCCAACGGCAAGGGCAGGAAATCATCTTCCGATGACGCGTTCGCAAAGGAAGGACCGAGCGAAAAAGAACTGGTCGTAGAGGAAGCATGAAGCATTGTGAAGCTAGACCAACGATCAGCAGGTTTCGCCCTGTTTCCTCGCTGATCGTTGGATAGTGATTCCTATGAGAAAAGCGATTCAGACTCTACTACTTGTTGTTGCTGGTATCGTAAGCCCCGCGGACCGACTGCTCAATTCGCAGTCAACGCCGACGTTTATGTTTACCGAAATCATGTACGATGCGCCGGACAGTGATGAAGGGCGCGAGTGGGTCGAAGTCTACAATTTCGGAACAGAACCGGTTACCGTATCTGTCGGCAGTACGAGAGACAGCTTCCGTTTTTATGACGGTGCATTCCATACCCTCAATCTTGCGCAGGGGACCACCACGATCCCAGGCGGTGGGTTTGCGGTGCTTGCGGATGATGCGTCGGCATGGGCAGCAGAGCATCCTGATTTTTCAGGTACCCTTTTTGATACGGTGATGTCATTAAAAAATAGTTCGAGCACTATCGGGTTTGCCGTGAGCGCTTCAGACGGCATTTTTACAGAAGTCATGTACGATGCGTCTTGGGGGGCCTCCGGCAACGGCTATGCACTGCAGCGCGCTACCATTCAGTCACAAGAAAACACGCCAGCTGATTGGACGCAGGGCAAAATTATTGGCGGCACGCCTGGCTATTGGGAGCAGCCAAGTGATGATTCCGCGGCAGATAACCCGCCAGATGACAGGAACACAAATACATATAACAACCCGCCGCCATCTAAGCAAAACGAACCACTCGATGCCCCACCGCCCCTTCTCATTAATGAGTTACTCCCTAACCCGGCCGGCAGCGATTCTGCTGAATTTATAGAAGTATATAACGATGGACCGGCAGCAGTGGATCTTATTGGGTGGAAACTTCGTGACGCGCGCGGTCCCTATACGATCAAAGTCTCTGATTTCGAAAGCCCCGTGATTGCTGGCTACGGCTTTTTTGTCCTTACACGCGAGAGAACAAAAATTGCGCTAAACAACAGCCGAGGCGATTCAGTCGCCCTCATTGATTCGCACGGCAGATACGTGGACAGTGTATTTTACGAGGGCACAGTGCCTGAAAACCAGTCATGGTCGCGCTTTGACGATTCGTGGCAGTGGACTGAACCAACTCCCGGCAGCCTGAATCGTTTGGCACACAAGCCTGGACCAGATGGATTGTTTCCGGAAACCATTTTAGAGCAACAACACCAAACCTCAACACCGATTATTTTTTATGAAGGTGACGTGCTCATCACGGAACTATATCAAAATCCGCCAGGGAAGGATATCGATGAATGGGTTGAAATAAAAAATAACACCACCACGCCTGTTGATTTGTTTGGGTGGCAGCTTGACGATGCTCCTGGCGGAAGTAGACCGTACGTTTTCACCACAAGCACCGTGATTGAACCTGGCAGATACTTCATCGTGTACAAACAAGACTCGAAGATAGCGCTCAATAACAGTGAAGATACGGTCCGACTGATTGATCCTTTCGGGGCTGTATTGGCACAGAGCGGATATTCCCGTGCGCCGGAAGGTCGCGCCTGGGCGTTTGATGAGGATAGGGAAGAGTGGTTTTGGGCTTCCAGCACACCGGGGTTTGCTTTCAGGGAGACCACGACCACTGCTGTGTTAGGCTATGAGATGGTTGCCGTTGCTCACTTCGATGAGATCACCGAAGAGATGATAGGATCGCGCGTGCGCCTGACCGGCATCGTTATCGTCCAGCCGAGGGCGGTTCGCAAAAGCACTATGTACCTTGCAGAGATTCCCGACACAGACGCAAGAGCAGGAGTCCTCCTCGAAGTGTTTCAGTACCGAGGTCTTTTTCCAAAACTTCTGCCGGGTGATCGGATCTCGGTAGAGGGTACCGTAGAGTGGAACGCGAAACCGCGTCTTAAGATCGAAGGGCCTGATGCGATTTCACTGCTCGGTCACGGAGCAACGCCGCAGCCTTTAGCGGTCGATCTATTTGATGTAACCGAGAGCGAGGACGACCATTGGGTTTCGATTCAAGCAGACGTGTATCGAGTCAATGCAAAGTCCCTGTCGCTTGGCGATGCGAGTATGCGCCTCTTAGTATATCCACCCGAACAGACCAAGCTCGCTGGATATAGTAAGGGCACGACGGTGCGCGTCAGCGGCTTCCTACAATATCACGCTGATAAGCCGATACTTCGACTGGCCAGCTTGAAGGATATTGAGGTGATTCCAAAAGCAACCGCAACCACAACAGCGGACGGCGGAGGAGTAGCAGATATCACGCTTACCGCTGCATCAAGGAAACGGCAATGGTTGTACCTTGCAACACTGCCGGTTGCACTCGGTATCGGTTTTCTCTTAAAGAAATCGATTGCATCAAAATTGCAGTAAGTTTCTCATTGCAAAAAGGGCATCGGATCAATCGCGTCGGTTTTAAGGTAAACTCGTTTGACTTCCTCGTGGCAAGACT
>CAZQTS010000016.1:0-7710 GCA_964596475.1 uncultured Gammaproteobacteria bacterium | reverse complement strand
TAATAATGAGGTAGTCATATGCCAAAAGCTGCCGCTGACATCCATAAGCGGATTGCACGACTTGATCGTGCACACGTCGGCCTCTCTATAGCCTCGCTCAAAAATCAGATCGAGCATGTTTTTGAGGATCTCTTTCCTCGCATGCTTCGTTTGCCAAAAAAACACTGGTCTGGAGTATATTTTTGCGGCATGGGAGGCTCTGCGCTTGGTGCGGACTTCATCAGATCAGTGTATGCGCCGTGGTTGCAAGTTCCGGTAATCATTGTCAACGATTATCATCTTCCCAAAGCAATATCCCAAGACGCAATCATCGTGGTCTGCAGCTATTCTGGTTCAACTGAAGAGGCAATCTCATGTTTGCGGGAAGCGCACCAGCGCAGACTGTCTTCAGTGGCGATTACGAGCGGCGGTGTGCTTGCTCGGCTTGCGAAAAAATTCAGGACGCCGATGTATGTGTTCGATCCGGTGCATAATCCGTCAAACCAGCCCCGCATCGGCACCGGCTACACCATGACCTGTTTTTATACGGTGCTGCGAAAGACAAAACTGCTCACCGGCAATTTTGAACATCTGTCAAAAGCCGTCGCGCATATGCGCATTGACCCGGCAGCGGCGTTGCGGCTTGCCCGCGCAACACTGGGTAAATCCTTTATCATTGTTGCGTCAGGTTTTTTACAAGGCAACGCGCATGTAGTAAGTAACCAGCTCAACGAGACCTCCAAAGTTTTTGCTCCTTATTTTATCCTGCCGGAACTGAACCACCATCTTCTGGAGGGCCTCGGCAGCCTGCATCCGCAGCGCAGTTTGTGGACAGCCCTATTCCTTGAGTCGTCGCACTATGATCCGGTCATACAGCAGCGCTTTACCGTCACCAAAAAAGTAATAAGCAAGCAGGGGTTTTCGCACCACAGCATTCGCTTCCCCGGCACGCGGGTCCAGCAGGCGTTAAAAATGCTTTCCTTCGGCGGCTGGCTAAGTTATTATCAGGGGATTCTTTTGGGGCATAACCCTTCTCAAGTTCCATGGGTTGATTATTTCAAGCAACAGATGAAGAGCTAACTTCGCTGCCATGCTTGGCGAAGCTATGCGGCGGCTGCATGAGTTGACGACAGGGGGGATCGACTACATACTGTTGTTCGTTCTTTTTTTCGCCCTTTTCTCGTACCTCCAGTTCGTGCCGGTCATTGGCGATCCGGACGGTTTTTATCACGCGAAGATCGCGCGGTTTTTATCGGAGGGAAGGGTTCTCACTGAATTGCCGTGGATGCAGTTTTCGACTCTGAAAGATCATTTCACCGATCATCATTTTCTCTATCATATACTGCTGATCCCGTTTGTAGCCTTTGGCAAACCGCTCCTGGGAGTAAAGCTTGCAACCGTATTTTTTGGCTCAATTTTTTTTGCGGTATTCTATTGGGCACAAAAAAAACTTAAGTGCAACGCGCCCGCGTTATTCACTCTCCTGCTTTTTCTTGCGACTGGTTTTGTCTTTCGATTAAGCTTGGTTAAAGCAAACAGCGTCTCGCTTATTCTGCTCTTCCTCATTCTCATCACGCTCTTTGAAGGGCGATGGAAGCGCTTGTTTTTTTTGAATTTCGCCTATGTGTGGCTCTACGGCGGTTGGCTCTTGTCTTGGGTTGCTGCCGGCATTTTTACTGTTTCGGCGTTTCTGTACCGACGCTATAAGGGTACGCCTGGCCATGAGACGCTCTCGGACCGTGGTCACGCGCCGACGCGTCTTTGGAAACTGAACGCCGCAACCATCATGGGTTCACTTGCAGGTTTGGTGATCAATCCTTATTGGCCCGGCAATCTCAAATTTTATTGGCAGCAAGTGTGGCAGATAGGCATTGCGGCGTACGGGAATACGATTGGTGCAGGCGGTGAGTGGAGATCGCTCACCCTCCCGGATTTTGCGTCGAATCATCTGTACGCGCTTGCGTTTTTTTTCATCGGGCTCGTCATCGTGCTGATGCATGCGCAGCGGGTACAACTCCGCAGCTGGGTGAGCCTCGTCATGTCGGTGCTCTTTATTTTTTTCGCTCTTAAATCGCGGCGCTACATTGAACTTTCTGCTCCCCTGATGGTATTCTTCGCCTCGTGCGCATGGTCCGATGTGTTTCCGCGAGGAATCATGAAACAGATTTGGCGGTCATGGCACGTGCCGGCTGAATGGATTCGTGATCAATTCCAGGTCAGCTTATTTATTGCTCTTGTCATCGCACTCACGCTCCCGCAGATCGGGTTGGTGTCTCAAATCAGGGCGATCCGAGATGACCTATCCCGCGGTATTGGGCTCCATCGGTACGAACGCGTTTCACGCTGGCTCGAAGGTCATACAGCCGCAGGAAGCACTGTCGTACATAGCGACTGGGATGACTGGCCCATGTTATTTTATTTTAATGATCGCAACACTTACGTGATTGGTCTTGATCCCACCTTCATGTATACTTACGACCGGCATCTGTACGACCGATGGGCATCCCTGACTGGCGCCGGCCGCTCGAGTAACCTCGTTAGCTTAATTACGCGCGATTTGCGGTCCGAATATGTTCTCATAGAAAAAGATCATACTGCCATGCAGCAGCTTGTTTCCTCGAACATCTATTTTCGCCTTGTCTATGAAGACGATGAGGTGTGGGTATACCGCTTCGACGGCTCGGTGAAGGGTTGACGGTTAAACTGCGAAGCTAATGAGCAGCCTCATCCGAAAAGAATCACGATGGTATGTTGGCATCATCCTTCTTTTTTTGCTCGCGACGAATGCGGGCTATCTAAGCAGCTGGTTCAGAACGCCTCCCAGCCACCGGTACACAGGCATTGGTCTTGAGTCGTTGGGAGATAAGCTCGTTTATTATTCTATGATCGAACAGGGTCGAGAGGGCATGTTGTTTATGAAAAACCGGCATACCTCGGAAGATCAGCGGGCCCTGCTCTTTTCTCCCCATTGGTATCTGGTGGGCATGACGTCGCAGTTTCTTACTATAAGTCCAGTCGCCTCTTACCACCTATATCGTCTCTTGTTCACGCTCATCTTTCTGTGGCTTCTCTATCTTTTTATTTCGAAACTCTATGCTACTGAACGGGAGCGATACCTTGCCTATGCAACAGTTCTTTTTGCATCGGGACTGGGGTGGTATTTTCTCGAACTCCACCCCGAGATCGTGCGGCCTGACCTGCACTGGATGTACACGTTTCAGCAGCACCCGGTTGATATCTACGTTACCGAAATGAACACTTTTATTAACACGGTACAATCGCCCCTTTTTATTGTGTCATATATACTTCTGCTGCTTAACATATATATGTTTATTAACGCAACCCTGCGCAGCTCAACCGGAATCACTATGCTGCTTTTTGGCACCACACTGCTTGCTGCGCTCATCCATCCGTATGACATTATTATCCTGTCTGCGGTACTAGGATCCTGGTCAGTCTGGTATCTTGCGCGTTTCAAGTCATGGCAGCCACTTTGGCGCCTTATCCCCGTAGCACTTGCGCTGCTTCTGTCAGTTAGTTATTGGCTATGGATTTTTTCCCATGAGCCTGCCCTTGTGGGTTGGCTAAAGCAGAATATAACGGTCTCACCGCGCCTTTCAATGTATCTATGGGGTATGGGTATCTTTGGTCCTCTCTGGGCTCTTGGCCTGTGGGCTTTATACCGCTCGAAAGAAAAAAATCCATGGTGGGTTTTTGTCGCGATCTGGTCTTCAATAAACTGGCTGCTCATCTATCTGCCGTTTCAAACCAACCGGCGTTTCAGCACTGCATGGTTTATCCCTCTGTCACTCATGGGATTTTATGCGATCAGATATCTTTTGCGCAGAATGAGAAGTTTTGTTTTTCAGTCCGCACTCCTCATACTTTTTCTGATTCTCGGATTTTCAGGAGTCCTGTGGCGCGTAGTGGTGTACGTGACCTACACGCCCAGCCTTGGGGAAAAATACGGCGTGTACCACGATCCTTATGTTGCGGATCTTTTGTCATTCGCGCGAAAGAACTTTAAGCCCGATGACATCATGCTCGCAAGCGAGGGATTTATCAGCATGACCGTTGGCGCTTTTGCTCCGGTGCGACTCTATGCTGGCCACGGTCATCAAACAGCCAATTTCCTACTCAAGAATCAGCAGGCGGAATGGTTCTTTGCCCCGCCGCAGACCTCCACAGCGCTCAACCGAAAGGAGGATTTCTTGCGCAGTGCACGAATTGATCATATTGTATTGTATAAACCCGCGCTGAAAGATTACGCATGGCTCCTCGGTGCTCGTTTTTTGAACGTCGTCTTTGTGAATGAGGGATTTGTCGTCTTAAATCGCCTTGACCATGGTTAAGAATCGATTAGTGCAATGGGGATCAATAGCTGCAGGCGCTCTCTTTTTGCTGGTGTCGAATATTTGGTATATCAATGCAACTTTTCACACGATACCGGGGTATCGTTTCACTGGCGCCAATCCCTACGCCTCGGCCGACAAACTGGTATACCAGTCAATGGTTGAGCAGGGCAGGGAAGGGATTATCTTCATGCGCAATCTGCATACCACCGAACCGCAGAAAGGCCTTTTGTTTTCACCGCTGTGGTTTGCGATCGGACAGACCGCGCAGTTTTTTAACGTGAGCAATAACGCCGCCTATCAGTCGTTTCGGATTCTCTTTACTCTTCTCTTTCTCTGGATGCTGTATCAGTTGTTGACGAAACTCTTTCGGCGAGCCTCTGATCGATTTTTTTCTCTCCTCGTCGTGTTATTTTCAGGTGGTCTTGGGTGGCTGTACCTGCTTCGACACTTTGATAGTATACAAATCTCTGGTCTGTTTAAATTTCTTTATTTGCCCGTTGATTTGTACGTGACCGAAGGAAATACGTTGCTGAATTTTTCGCAGTCACCGCTCTTTGCACTGTCGCAGCTCTTGCTGTTGCTTATATTTTACTGGTTCATAAGGGATGCGAAGGCGAATTCGTACAGCCGCTACCTTTTGGTTGCCGCTCTGGTGGCCCTCCTGGGGGTTCTGCATCCCTATGACCTGCCAGTCATCGCCGCTGTGCTTGGTTCGTGGTCCATATGGTATTTGTATCAAACCAGAGATTTCAGGATTTTGATCAAACTGGCCATTGTGATACTGGGCATGGCGGCAGCTGCTGGCTACACCGTCTATGTTTTTTTTGCCGAACCAGTTATGCAAGAGTGGTATAAGCAAAATCTGGTGTACTCCCCGTCACTCACCAATTTTTTGTGGGGATATGGCCTTCTGATTCCTTTATGGATCACTGGAGTGATAGTGCTCATGCGGACGAAACGTCATGACGGTTGGTGGATGCTCGTCCTTATTTGGTCAGCTATCATATGGATCCTCCTCTATACGCCGCTCAACATTAATCGAAGATTCATGAACGGATGGCATATCGCGCTCGCCCTTGTTTCATATACCGGGCTTCGCTTTCTCTATGAGCAGTGCAGACGGCAATGGCTCAAGACTGCGTTGGTGTCAGCAAGCATCGTGGGGCTCTTGAGCGGGATTGTCTTTTATCTTTTTATAAGCCTCTATTTCACTCCGGCAACCTACGCGCTTGGTTACTATTACGTGACCATACACGAGGATAAGGCCATTGCCTACCTGCGTGCACACAGTGCCAGCAATGATGGCCTGCTGACGTCTGACATGAAGCTTGCGTTTCGACTCTCAAGCAGTCTGAATCGCCCGGTATTCCGGGGGCATGATCATCAGACGCCGCGGTATCAGTTGAAGCAGCAGCAGATGGACTGGTTTTTTAGCGAGCACGAGACCGCACGTGCTGGCGAAAGAAAGAGGCAATTCTTGAAGGACAACAATATTTCATATGTTGTCGTCAGTCAGGTCTCGCTTGGCAGACCGGTAGTCTGGTTATCTGGAGTTGATTTTTTGCAACAGGTTGCGGAGTACGGCGATATCCTTATCTTTCGAGTTCTAGGGTTTGAAGGAGTTTCGCGTCAGACTCCATCTCAAGATTTTTTAGTTTGGAGAGTTTGAGAAAACCCTTGTTCCAGCCAAAGAGTTGGATGCTGGCATTTTTTTGTTCGTCTGCATTGATGTACACTGGCATGTCAAATGATTTGCCGCGCAATTCGTTTGCGTCATACAATCCGTAGGCAAGCGGTATCGTAAAGGTCCGCGTGCGAGTGGTAACCAAAAGATAATAATAGGCATGCTCGGCATTGCTGGGCAGGGATACTCTTAAAACCGTCATGTTAGGTTTTGTTTGGGCAACAGAAATAATATCACCGGCAGCTGTTTCTGTATCAGCAAATGCAATGAAAGGTACGAGCCCCTCTTTTTCCGGAGATTTTTTCATGAGATGCAGCGAACCGTCGGCGTACATCGGTTTAAATTGCTCAACTATTAGTCGAAGATTCTGGGGAACCAGATCCGCAAATCGTCCGAAGTTGTAATGCGTGGAAAAGTGCATCTGCGTCTTGACCATATCCTGCCAGTCAATGGCAAGATAGGCAGTGTCAGAAGGCAGCGCATAGTCGGTCTGTGCGTATTGGTTTTTACCGACTGCCGCATAGTGAAGCGAGTAGACCTTCGCTCTGGTAGAGAGGGACGAGAGGAGTTCGAAGGTTGCAGCAACCGGCGCGTTTTTCGGAATCATCTGGATCAATGTCTTTTTGGAATTTACTTGATTGTCGGCTGTCCAGGAGGCAAGAGCAGGCAGCACAGAACCGTACGTCAGCGCCGCATAGATCGAGGCGCCACCAACGACAACATACAGGAGTGGTTTTTGTCGGAACACTTTGGGAATGAGACGAGGCCAGGAACCTTTGTGCTCAAATTGTGCAAGCCGAGCGATGAAAACTAGAAAGAGGCCGAGCATGAAGAGGCTTGAGTAATGCGTCATGAGTATAATGGCACTGCCTCCCGGCGCTGAAAGCTCAATCTGCGCAAGGGGAGCAGCAAGAAGCCAGAGGTACCTACTCGGGGTGATGACCAGAAAAAAGAAAGGAAAGGTCAGGCCAAGCAGAAACTCAAGGTTGCGTATGGTGAAAAGATGCACTATCGTTTTTAAGGGATGGAGGAAGTAACTTACGGCAATGGTTGACAAAGAGGTGCCGCCCAGCCAGTTATAGTAAATGAGAAATTTATATGAGCCTGTCGTATTAAAAAGCGAGATGATCCAGAAACTCACACTCATGGAGAGAACCGAACCAACCACGGGGGCGAGTACCCAAAACCACGATCTTTTTTCAATGAGCGCAAGGATTCCGATAAAAAAGGCAATCAGCGCAATATCCTCACGGACGAGCAGGGCGAGCAGCAAGCTTGCGAGAAAACCGATGCGATTGCCCTTGAGATAAAAAAACATTGTCCAGAAAAGAAAGAATGTTGCGAATTGCGCCAGCTCAAACTCGAAGAAGTTAGTATTGTGGGTTAGGGGATTTACTAACCAGAGTAAGGCGACCCCTGCTGCAACCCACTGCTTCTTTCCCCCCAGGATATGGGATGCAATCAAGTAGATCGGCAGGGCAGTAAGCGCAATGACGAGAGTCTGCATCACCAGAAGGATTTGCGGGCCGGGAGCAAGTGCGTAGAGCGGGATGAGCAAAAAAATTATGGGCGAGAAGTGGTCGCCAAGATACGAAGGCGGGTGGATGGTTGCAGCGAACGAGTTGCCCTGCAGCGTGTTGAAAAAAACATTGTTAAAAATGGCAAGATCCAGATTGTCGTAGTAGAAGTGAT
>CAZQTS010000015.1:323-15842 GCA_964596475.1 uncultured Gammaproteobacteria bacterium | reverse complement strand
CGCGTATACTAATCACGCGAAATTCGACCTCAGGGTCAATTTTCGTTTCGTAATTCGATATGACGGATTAATCAGACAGAGAGCTGGAACTTCCGTCGAACGTGATTATGCTGAAGGATTTCAATCAATGGAAACCTGCGCTCGCGCTCTTCGGAGAAGTAACCGGCTGGATCGTGGTGCCGGTGCTCGGAGCACTGTATCTTGGAAAGTATCTTGATGAGGTCCAGGGCACGGAGAATCTGTATTTCTTGGGACTGACAGCATTAGCTTTTATCATTTCATGCACCGGCATCGGCGTTATCGGCGTAAAGTACATCCGCCAGATGGAGCAAGACCAAAAAGCAAAAGAAAAGAAACCGTATGACCGCAAATAATCAGTACAACGAAACTGCGATTGCTGCGGGGCCCGACATACCAAGCGGAGAGGTGAGTCACGAGGTAACGCTGTACGCAGAGCCGGTACTGCATATTGGTAGTTTCACCGTCACCAATTCATTGCTCAATTCTTGGTTGGCGGTTCTTTTGTTAGTGATTTCAGCGGTTATGGTTGGGCGGAAGGTTCGACGGATCCCACGCGGCATTCAGAACATTGCTGAAATGGTAGTTGAGAGTGCTCTGAAGCTCGCTGACAACGTGACGAATGAGCGCGCAAAAACCTTGAAAATTTTCCCGTATGTTTTTTCAGTTTTTCTTTTTGTGCTTGTCAACAATTGGCTCGGACTGATTCCGGGAATTGGATCGATTGGATTCCTTGAGCTGCAGGGCACTACAGCGCTTTTCGTGCCGCTTTTTCGGGGCGCTACGGCTGATTTAAATACCACACTGGCGCTAGCGCTCTTCGCCGTGTTCGCGGCCAATATATTCGGCATCATTTCCGTGGGTACCTGGAACTATTTCAATAAATTCGTGAACGTAAAGGCACTCACGCAAATTCCGGGCCGGATGACTAAAGAACCGACGGTGGCGCTGGTGAATCCCATTACTTTTTTTGTGGGGTTGATTGAAATTATTGGCGAGATTGCCAAGGTCGCCTCTCTGTCGTTCCGATTGTTCGGCAATGTTTTTGCTGGCGAGGTGCTGCTCTCGGCGCTCTCGGCGATATTCGCATTTGGATTGCCGATCCCGTTTATGTTTCTGGAGATTATCGTTGGAATTGTGCAGGCCCTGATTTTTGCCATGTTGACGCTGGTGTATTTCACCGTTGCTTCAGAATCGCATGACACACAGTATGCGCATTGATACCATTCGATCCGTGGTCGAGGATCGGTGAAAGTAAATAACGCCTCACATAACAAATCAATTCGTTATAACCTATCGGAGAAGTACTATGGATATTACGACACTGGCAAAAGCGCTCGCCATCGGCATCGGGAGCATTGCACCGGGCATTGCAATCGGCCTCATCGGCGCAAAAGCGATGGAGTCAATCGGGCGCAACCCCGAGGCTGCGGGAAAGATTTTAGTTCCGATGCTTCTGGCTGCTGCATTCGCAGAAGCGATTGCGATTTACGCGTTGGTTATTGCATTTAGCATTAAATGACCCCGACCTTACGTCGGGGGAGAGATCCGGTTGTGTCCGCCATTCACTGGGATCCCTCCACTCCGGCCCCTCGACTCTGCTCGGGGCCTTCGGTCGGGATGACGATATGAAAAAGCATGCAAGAACTCATTACCACCTTTCACATTGATTGGAAGCTCATGGCAGCGCAGCTCGTGAATTTCACTATTGTTGCTCTCGTGCTTTGGCGATTTGCATTAAAACCATTGATGAAAACGATGCATGAACGAAGCGAGACTATCGAGAAGAGCCTGCGAGAAGCTGTTGACATCGAGCGTAAAGTGAAGGAAACCGATCAAGCAGTGAGTCAGCGTCTTACTGAAGCGCGCGCTCATGCGCTTGCGATCATGAACGAGAGCAAGAAAGAAGCTGATCAAAGACGTCAGGAAATAATTGCAAAGACCCAGCGTGAGGTTGAATCAATGATCCAATTTGCCAAGGGGGAGATTCAGAATGAAAAAGAATCGGCGGTGGCAGAAGCCCAGCGCGAGGTGGCGCATCTGGTTGTCAGAGGCGTTGAAAAAGTTCTTGCTCGTGTGGTTGACAAAAAACTCGACAAGAAAATCACCAGGGAACACATGCATCGTTTATAGGTATGGCTCATCGGTTTGTTAAACAGCTCGCCGCAGCGCTCTATCGCGCCCAAAAGAGCAAATCAAGATCCGAAATCGCGGCTCTTGCACAGCGCGCACTCGATGCGCTCAAGGACCGATATCTCCTGTCAAAGAAAGATGAGTTTTTTGCAGCGCTCGAAGAAGTTCGCCGCAAGGAAGAAGGAATCATACATGCGCATATCGTCAGCAGAGCAGGTTTTAACCCGAGTGAGCGACGGAAAATTATCAGGTATCTGAAGGCGAGGTTTAAAAAAAATGTCGAAATAACGGAGCAGAAGGATTCCTCCCTTATTGGCGGTTTTAAGATGCGGTGGGAGGATACCGTTCTTGATGCAACGATCAACAATCAGATTAAGCAGTTAGCGAAAGACTTATCATCGAACGATGTCGTACGATCAGCTGATTAGCAGTTTGCAAAAGAAGCTTGAAGGGTACACTCCAAAGATAACCGAAGAACGAGTCGGGGAGATTATCGAGATTGGAGACGGTATCGCCAGAGTTTCAGGTCTCTCAAGCGTCGTGTCAATGGAGATGGTTTCGTGCGAAGGCGCGCAGGAATCCGTGAGCGCGCTCGCTTTGAATCTTGAGGAGGATGCGATTGGCATTATGTTCTTGGGCGATTATTCGTTCTTGAAACAGGGTGACGTGGTGCGGGGCACCGGCCGCGTTCTGGAGGTTGCGGTCGGGGAGTCACTGATCGGTCGTGTCGTGAGTGCTCTCGGTGAACCGTTAGACGGCAAGCCGGCGCCTAAAACAAATATCTTTTATCCGGTTGAAAAAATCGCTCCCGGCGTCATTACCCGCGAGTCAGTGAGAAAACCGCTGCAAACGGGCATTAAGGCTATTGATGCGTTGATTCCGATCGGCCGCGGTCAGCGCGAGCTCATTATTGGCGATCGCCAAACCGGCAAGACGGCGCTTGTCATTGACACGATTATCAATCAGAAGGATCAAAACGTATTGTGTATATACGTTGCCATCGGCCAAAAAGAATCAAAAGTCGCAAAAATCGTCGCCAGACTTCAGGACGCCGGTGCGATGGCGTATACAACGGTTGTACTTGCAGGAGCGTCTGATCCGGCTGCTATGGCATATCTCGCACCCTACGCAGGCTGCGCGATTGGCGAATATTTTATGGACAAGGGTAAGGATGCGCTGATTATTTATGATGATTTGTCAAAGCACGCTGTTGCCTATCGTCAGGTTTCCTTATTGTTGCGCAGACCCCCGGGCAGGGAAGCATATCCGGGTGATATTTTCTATCTTCACTCGCGGCTTTTGGAGCGCGCTGCCAAGATGAGCGGCGGACACGGCGGCGGCTCGCTCACGGCCCTGCCGATTATCGAAACGCAGGCAGGCGACGTGTCAGCGTATATCCCGACCAATGTGATCTCCATTACCGACGGTCAAATATATCTGGAGAGTGACTTGTTTTACCGAGGAATTCGGCCGGCTTTGAACGTGGGTTTGTCGGTTTCGCGCGTCGGCTCTGCAGCGCAGATTAAAGCCATAAAAAAGTTAGCGGGCAGTCTTAAGCTCGACATGGCCCAGTATCGGGAGCTTGAGGCCTTTGCGCAGTTCGGTTCCGATCTTGACGAGGAGACGAAGAAGAAGCTTGAACGGGGCAAGCGCGTGGTTGAAATTTTAAAACAAGGTCAATACCGGCCGCTTGCGGTCGAGAAGCAGGTTGCGATTTTGTTTGCCGTATCCAAGGGCATGCTCGACGCGGTGGCGGTCGATCGTCTGAAAAACCTTGAAGAAAAGCTATTTGCGCATCTTGAATTAAAGTACGGCGATGTGTTACGTGCGATTAAGAAAACCGGCGAGCTGAAACCTGAAGCAGAGCAGCGGCTTGCGAAGGCAACGGGGGAGGTTGTGGAAATAATAAGCGATGTCACGGAGCGTGACATCGCTTGAATTTCCGTCGCTCGGCCGAAATGAAAACAAGTTTTCATTTCCTCCTCGCTAGAAAATATAAAAAATAAGATGGCACTCGTCAGTCGTGATATTCAGCGACGTCTAAAATCAGTTCGAAACGTCAAAAAAATTACGCGGGCAATGGAGCTTGTCGCCGCAAGTAAGATGCGCAAGAGCGTGGCCCGCGTGGTGCAAAGTCGCGCCTATGCACAGTCACTGTGGCAGATGGTGATGAATCTTATTCCCAAGACGGATCCCGCACACCACCCGCTGCTGTCTGAAAGGCCGGTTACCAGCGTGGCTGTTGTCGTCATGAGCAGCAACAGGGGGCTCTGCGGGTCTTTTAACTTGAATGTCGTACATGCAGCGATTGAGTTGGTGAGGAAGGAAGGATGGGATCAAGGGGCGAGCGTTGATTTCATAACCTTTGGCAAAAAAGGGGCGCAGATTCTCACCGCGCTTGGGAAACCTGTTGTCGCTGACTATCCCAAAGACGACATTACAGACACCATTGCTCATATACTGCCGATATCCGATTCCATTATGAAAGGTTTTATAGGCAAGAAATACGACGAGGTGTGTCTTGCCTATACTGATTTTCGATCAGGCCTGGTGCAAAAAGCTCGGATTCGACACCTCCTGCCGCTGGTAAAACCCAGTCGTTTTTTAGGGATGATCGGTGAGAAGCAGGAGATGAACCAGAAGGTCGATTTTTCAGAATTTTTATTCGAGCCCTCGCCCGATATCGTGCTTGAAGCATTGCTGGTGCGACTGATTGAAGTGCAGGTGTATCAGGCAGTGCTTGAGTCAGAAGCATCCGAGCATTCAGCGCGTATGATGGCCATGCATAACGCCACCGATGCGGCATCAGAGATGCTTGAGTCGCTGACGCTCGCGTATCATCAGGCGCGGCAAGCGGCGATCACCGCAGAACTTGCTGAAATCACGGCAGCAGTCACAGCCCAATAAAATTAAAAGTTAAAAATGAAAAGTTTAAGTTAAAATTTAAAAATTAAAGAAAAGCGAAAAGTTAAAAATGAAAAGTTTAAGTTAAAAATTAAAAATTAAAGAAAAGCGATATGAATAATTCAGATTATAGGTCAATTATTTTAAGGCGATCGTATAAATTCTCACTCGATATTATAGAATTGGCGACCGCAGTATCAAAAGGCAATATGACGCATGCAATACTATTAGATCAATTAGTGCGAAGTGGGACCTCGGTCGGAGCAAATCTTGTGGAGGCGCAGGCAAGTACCAGTAGAAAGGATTTCAGCAATTTTATAAGTCATGCACTGAAGTCAGCGAATGAGACGAGGTACTGGCTTAGCCTGCTGAAGGACGGTTACAAGATACAAAATTCGTTAATCGATCATGTCCAGCGGGAAGCTATCGAGCTAGCAAATATACTTGGTTCGAGCATGATAAAACTCAAATTAAAAAATAACTTTAAACTTGTAACTTAAATTTTTCAATTTTCACTTTAAACTTTTATCTTTTATGAACGAAGGACGCATACTCCAGATCATCGGGGCGGTCGTTGACGTCAAATTCGATAAAAATCTTCCTGCGCTTAATACCGCGCTCACGGTTGCTCGGGAGAAGGGCAATCTTGTGCTCGAGGTGGCAAGGCACAGGGGCGGCAATGTGGTGCGCACGATTGCCATGGGCTCTACGGACGGCTTGGGTCGCGGCGCAACCGTGATTGATACGGGTAAACCGATTTCCGTCCCTGTAGGGCATGCGACACTCGGCCGCATGTTTGATCTCTTAGGCAATCCAATCGACGGTAAGGGCCTTCTGAAAACGGAAGCGGCGCTTCCGATTCACCGCGAGGCACCGGCGTTTGTTTCGCAGTCTACTAAGACCGAGGTGTTTGAGACCGGCATCAAAGTGATTGATTTGATTTGTCCCTTCACCAAGGGCGGCAAGGTTGGATTATTCGGCGGCGCCGGCGTGGGCAAGACCGTCATTATTCAAGAGCTTATCAGGAATATAGCGGCTGAACACGGCGGATTTTCCGTGTTTGCGGGTGTGGGCGAACGCACGCGCGAAGGAAATGATCTGTACCACGAGATGAAGCAGTCGGGCGTCTTGAATAAGACCACACTGGTCTTCGGCCAAATGAACGAACCGCCGGGCGCCCGCGCCCGCGTGGCGCTCTCCGCGCTCACGATGGCCGAATATTTTCGCGATGAGGAAGGGAAAGACGTTTTACTTTTTATCGATAATATTTTCCGCTTCACGCAGGCAGGCTCCGAGGTTTCTGCCTTGCTCGGTCGTATGCCGTCAGCCGTCGGCTACCAGCCAACGCTTGCCACTGAAATGGGAGAATTGCAGGAGCGGATTACGTCGACAAAGAGAGGTTCGATTACTTCCGTTCAGGCAGTCTATGTCCCAGCGGACGATCTTACTGATCCAGCACCGGCAACGACATTTTCGCATCTTGATTCGACCGTGGTTCTGTCGCGACCGCTCTCGGAACTCGGCATTTATCCGGCCGTTGATCCGCTCGATTCCAGCTCGGTTATTTTAGACCCCGAAATAGTAGGTGAAGAGCACTATGAGGTTGCGCGCGGTGTGCAGAAGGTGCTCCAACGGTATAAGGATTTACAGGATATTATCGCGATTCTGGGCATAGATGAACTGTCGGATGATGATAAATTGACGGTGGCGCGTGCGCGCAAGATACAACGGTTTTTGTCGCAACCCTTCTTCGTTGCCGAAGTTTTTACCGGAACTAAAGGGAAATATGTGGCACTGAAAGAGACCATCCGCGGTTTTAAGGAAATCCTTGAAGGAAAACACGACCACAAGCCTGAACCGGCATTTTATATGAAGGGTGCTATTGACGAGGTAAAGTAATTGAACGCAGTATGGATACTTTTTTGTTCAAGGTTGTGACGCCAGAGCGTTTGGTGAAGGAATTAAAAGTTCTGCAAGTAACACTGCCAACCACGATGGGAGAAATTACTGTTCTGCCGCACCATATACCGCTGGTTGCGGCCGTTGTGTCCGGTGAGATTGCTGTCCATGACGAACAGGGGAGAGAGCATTCATTTGCAGTGTCAGGCGGATTTGTTCAGGTCTATCCCGGAAAGCTGGTTATCCTCGCTGATACTGCCGACATGGCGCACGAGATTAGCGAGGAGCAAGCGCTTTTGGCGCATAAGCGCGCACAGGAATTGCTTGGGCAAAAAGCCGGCATCCGCGATCATGAGTATGCCGCTCTGCAGGTCCTTATGGATAAAGAATTTGCGCGCCTCAAGGTCGCTCGGAAATACAAGCAGCGCGGATCAACCGGCGCCCCGCGCGGGATCAGGACTGACGACTTGCAATAGGACTAAACGTCGGGGAGGAAGTTCATTCAATAGGGAGCGCGTATGAAAGCATATGTTCTACCAAACAGCAAAGTCGATTTGCAGAAACATATCTGCGAATACGCGGTGTTTGGCTGCGTAGACTTTCGTTTTGTTGAGCATGAACCGCGCTTTATCAGGGAGATGCTCGGTATCAAGGAGTTCGACTACTTCAAGTTCCCGGGCGGCGGCAAGAGCTTTCTTGCGCCTTCTGCGCTGCGCGAAGCCTTCGTGAAAGCAATCCGCACTGTCTGCATCGAGTTCCACCATATCAGGCATGTGCTCGTGCTGAATCACTGGGACTGCGGCGGTTACGGATTTTCAAGAAGTTTTGCTTCATCTGAAGACGAGGAGCGGGCGTACGTCGCTGATCTCAAGCAAGCTCACGCCTTCTTGCGAGCAGAATTTCCACAGCTTGACATCCAGGTCGGGTACAGCAAAGTCACCCCTGAAGGTTTGACGTTTCATTTGCTTGAGAAGGAGGACCTGATACAGGCTGGCTAGCTCGGTCCGCATTGTTAAAACCCGTTCCCCGCAAGCAAGGCAGAGGACGGGTTTTCCATTTAAAAAGAACACTCATTCGGGCGGTAGTTTTTCTCTATCGTGAGAAAAAATGAAGGGGGAGCGCAACGCGTTCCCCCGTTTTCCGGACTGCCCTTCTACGGGAAGTCCTCTGCTCGGTGTTCGTGCTTCATGGGATTGCCCATTTGCCTCGTGAGAGGCTGTTTGCCCGCGGCTTTTGGCCGGGGATGTATTGTGGGTCCTCCATGCCGCTAACGCTGAACCGGCAAAATTAATGATAACACATAAAATCACATTTGTCAAGCATTTTGTCAACCCCGTTACCCCGCTTTGCGGGGTAACGGGGTCAACCCAGCTCTGCATCACTATAGTGCTCGGCTGTGCTATAATGTCTATCATGAATCCCGTTAGAGATCACTTACGTCTGCTATCGAAGGTCAAGATAGAAAGATCATCCGATAGGATTTGCTGCGTGTTAAGAAATAATCTCTAACGGGATGAAGCGTTTCTATCTGCTCCGGCACACCGAGTTCGACAATCCGGAGAATATTTTTCATGGCCGTCTCCCGCTTGACTTGTCAAAGGAAGGTAAGGAACAGGCGCGCCGGATGGCAGCATGGTTTAAGGATAAGGCCATAGCAAAAATTTATTCCAGCGCAGTCAAACGATGCAAGACCATGAGCCAGATCGTCAGCAAAGTCGTCGGTGCACCCATTTTTTTTGACAAGCGCCTCTTGGAAATTCTCACCGTTATTCAGGGTATGGACATGGATGCATATCGCAAAAAAAAGCAGATACGGTTTGCACAGGTCGATGAACTGGGCGGGGAGAGCATGATGGATATACAGATCCGCATGCTTGATTTTTTTTATGAGAAGATGAGGAGCGAGCAGGGCAATAGTATCATTTGTTCGCACGGTGATCCGCTTTATTTTTTGTACCTGGGGCTTGCCAAGAAGAATTTGCCGGATACCGTTGATGAGATCGACCGCAGCACATACCAAAAAAAGGGAACTATTCGCCGGATTGATATCGAGGGCGGACAATACTCGATTGGGCCCATCATTGAGCCGTAGCTTCCAATCATCACAGAACCCCGCCTCGTCCTCCGACGTTTCAGTCGGAGTGACGGGCGGGGCGTTGTGCTTCCGGCACGTGCCTGCGCTACAGGTAGTAGGAGGTCGTGCGGAGCGCCTTCTTGATTTCAGTGAGATAGTCCTCCTTTCCCGGAACTGTCAGGTGGTCGAGCGCGATCGACACCACCGGTCGTTTAAGCATCGAGTCATCAATGGACTTGATGGCCTTGCGGAGCATTGCAACCTTTGCAGCCACCTTGTCTGATGCAATCTTGCGCTGTTCATCACGCATGAGCTTGAAGATCAGCCGCTCGATGTCAACCTGCACGTTCTTGATCCGTATGGCCACCTGGCAGCGGGTGAGGAATTTTTTGAGCCGTATACGGTCATCCTTTGACAATCGCGCTTTGCGCAACAGATCGCGTGCATGACGCAAATCGGCTGCGGTCAGAAGACACATCTTGCGGTAGGGACGGAAGTCCAGCACCTCGAGCGATTGCGCAAAGAGTTCGCAACGGTCTGCAAGCACCCGGCGCGGTAAGCCGTTGAGTTGCGATTCGAATCGAGCAGAATCAAGCAGCAGATCCAGAAAGTGCTGCGTCGCAGCCAGTTTCAATTCCGCTATGTGGATCAGGCTCAACAGCACCTGCTGGCGCGCTATGATGCGCGGCTCGATCCGCAACACCTCGTTCAGCCGCTGGTGCAGGTCTTCGCGTCCCGCAACCAGACGCGCGCGATCCGCTTGGGGGTTTACCTGATGCGTGATGGGATCGCGCAAGGTGAGATTCTCAAACTGCGCTCGCGCCGCTCGCTTGGTGTCTTTCCGCGCGTACTTGAGCGGCGTGATAAGCTCTTCCGAAAGTCGGTTGAGCTCTGCCATCACGCGGGTCCGCTTGATACCGCGGCCCACACCGAGCACCCGCAGATTGAGCTCTAGGGTGCGTTCCTGCAGTTGCTGCAGGATGGTCTTCTCGCCGGCGGTAAAATCCAGTCCGTACTGGTGCTGGATGTGGAACGTTTGCCGGAACGCCATATAGACGCTCGGCAACAGGTCCCAGTCAGCGGTCATGAACACATCGTCACGGACACGACCGCCCTGCTGCGCGAAAGCTGCCCGTTGCTTTGCCCGCTCCCAGTTCGGAACCACGAACATACCCTCGCATCCGTCAGGCTCGGTCGCCACACCGAGTTTGACGCCGAAAATCCCGACGCGCGCTTTCACGAAGCGCCGATTATCGCCAATCGAAACTTCAACGTAGGCGTCTTTGCCACCACCGAGTCCGTTGATCATGCGTCCCCCCGGAAACACAGGCCAATGTTAAGGAACACTGCTACGGCTTAGTCTTAGCATGAATGCAAGGGGCATTCAAGTTTTCGTACAGTTAACACCCAGAGGTAACACTTTGAAATATGATGGGTGACAGTTGTTCACTGTACCGAGAATTGACACTATTTTTTTATTATGCTAGGTTTTTATGTTGCCAACAATTGGCGTCCCTTGCCACGGGGAGCGTGGCACAGTATATGCCGATACGGTACGGAGGAAGTGGTGATCACGGTCAAGTTGACGTGTTCTTCGATTTCGCCGATGTTGCAAAATCGCCAACCGGCGTACGTTGAAGCTGGCTTCTGGCCCTTCTGCTCACATGACCTCAAGGGCGTCGATGTTCGCATGGATGAAGAGGGTCGGCTGACCTTCCATCCTGACGAAACAGTGATTCTGCCGAGGACGATCCGGTTCGTCGACGTGCTGCGATGGCAGCTCGTCAGCGTCCGTCTCGAAAAGAAAGCGGGGAAATCTGCCTGCAGGGTCGTCCCAGTTGACACCTTTTTGGTATTACAGTAGGCTAGTCTATTGCCAATCAACGGCAATCCTCGCCACGGGGAGCGTGGTACGGTGTACTTTCCCAAGCTACGGAGGATACGGTGATCACCATCAGGGCAACCTGCACGCAGCTGTCGCCCATGCTCCAGAACCGGATGCCGAAGGAGACCCTCGAGGAGCTGCGGACGCGCGTCCGCAAGCCCAAGGTCACGGACCGGAGTCCGGAGGAGGAGGCCGCGACCAAGGTCTACGCCGACAAGGACGGCAGGTTCGGCGTCCCGGCCAAGATGCTTCACTCGTGTGTGGTCGAGGCGGGCAGGAGGGTCAAGAACGGCAAGAGCCAGATCTCCACGGCCGAGACCACCACGGTGCCCTCGTTTTTGACCATCCGGGAGTTCTTCCTGCCGTTCACGAACGGGGCCAAGTGGGTCGTGGATGAGCAGCGCGGCTGCAATCCCAAGGACGGGGTGGCCGTCTGCCTGGTTCGGCCGCGGTTCGATGAGTGGGAGTTCGACGTCACCCTCGACGTCGACGAGACCACGATCAGCGAGGCCACAGTCAGGCAGCTCTTCAACGTGGCCGGTTCGATGTGCGGGCTCGGTGACTACCGGCCCAACAAGAAGGGGCCCTACGGCCGCTTCACCGTCACCAAGTGGGAGGTGGTGAACGGCAAGTCCGCCGGGGCCTAGCCTGGCGTTCGTTCAGTCAGTTCGAGGCGGCGACTCCCTGTGGAGTCGCCGCCATTTCTTTTTTGGGTAGCCTTCGGTTGGGTTGAGCAGGGTCAGGTTCGCTGCGCTACCGTATGCTAAGGTTCGATGCACATCCAATCTTTGTGCTTACTAACTAAAGGTAACGTGCGGTGCGGCTGGCTCTCGTGTGGTGGACTTTGGTCAAGTGGTCTGTCGCGGCCTAAGCTACGGTGCGGTGTGGGCATGTCACGATCGAGGGAAAAAAGAATTGTCCTTTAAACTTTGTTTTTGTTCATGATTTAATTAGGCGCCTCGTGTTTGGTTAGGTTGGTTAAGGCTAGGTTCCCTTGCGTGCGCCGGGGTTCGCTGCGGTTAGGACGGGCTTGTCAAAATTAATGCCTTGTATAAGGCCCGCCATGGTTTGCTCAGGCTACCTCTGCTGAGCTAAGCTAAGGTCTTGTCTCGCGGCGGCGATTCCACAAAGGGTCGCCGCCATTTCTTTTTTCGGTAGCGTAGGGTTGAGCTGGGTGAGGTTGGGTTCGGTGCGGTATGCGCATCGGTAGGACTGAAGCGGAGGGGGGGGGTGTTCCTTAAACGCTATCCTCACCAGTAAGCAACAGGCGTTCATCAGTAGTTATTCCTTCAGTGGCACAGGGTCCGGTATTCTACGGTGAGGTAGGGTGCGGTTGGGTCGGCTAAGGTAGGGTTCCGGGCGGTCTGATGTTCAATCAGGCCGCCCTTTCTCTTCTTAAATTTCTTGACACTCATTACGTAGTTTGATACGGTTCGCCGTTGTTCTTGTTCGTTGCAAGGTTTCAATTCCGGTATGCTATGGTCGCGTTTGGCAGGCTATAGCTTGCTAGGGTACCTTTCGGTGCGGTGCGGGAGCACATCCTGCATACGTGTTTTCTATAGCGCTTTTTTAGAGTAGCCTGTAATACGCTAGGTTTGGTAGGGTACCGTCTCGTTCAGTCGGCTAGCGTTCGGTACGGCGGCGGTCTGATGTTCAATCAGGCCGCCCTTTCTTTTAAGAAATATCTTGACTGCTTTCTCATAGTTTGATACGGTTCGCCGTTGTTCTTGTTCGTTGCAAAGCTTCATGTCCGATACGGTTGGGCGCGCTAGGGCCATCTAGGGTACGGTGTGCTGTTCTGTGGTACTCGACTCACGCAGCAAAAATCATTTGTTTGATGTCTGTTGTACCAGGTCGTCCGGTACGGTGTAGTTCGTTAGGGTTAGCTAGGGTGGCGTAGGGTGTGGGGTTTCTGCCGCTGCGGTGGTGTGCAGTAAGCGAGGTTAGGTCGGGTCGGGTCTTTCTACACTCCATGGGATTGAGTTCCGTTGATCCCGTATGGTCTGGTTGGCCAGGGTCTGCTTTGGTGGGGTGTGGCGCCCTACTGTATGGTATGGTTTGGGCAGGCGAGCTCACCTAGCCCCCTGTGGCTGGTGTGGTAGGTGGCGGGGATCCTACGGATCCTCGCCATTTCTTATTTTTGACAGCCAGGAATTTTTATGATAGCCTCGAGGGTTCTTTGACAGTGAAGGAGGTGATAGCAAGACCCAAAAAGCTCGCAGTTTCTAGCCAACGCCTCAAGTGAGAGGCAGAGGAGCAGCATCATGCAGCATCTGAAGCAGCTGGATCTGGTGGCGAGTTTTCCGCGCCACCAGTATCCCAAGATCCTTCCCAATCAGCGGGAAGCGCTCGAGATCATCGAGCAGAACCTTGAGCAGCACCGGAGGCTTTCGATTCTGGAGTTGCCAACCGGTTCTGGCAAGACCGCCGTGGGCTATACCTTTCTGCGGGCGCTTGCCAAGAAGGGGGCAGCCCCGCTGTTCTATATTACGCCGACCAAGACGCTTGTGGAGCAGGTCAAGCAACTGCATCCAGATGTTTCCGTTGCCTACGGCAGGAACGAGCACCCCTGCCTGTACTTTCCCGGCGAGAATCTGCAGGCGGACGAGATTCCGTGTTCGCTCCTGGTTGACTGCCCACACCGCGTGGATCAGGAAACCGGAGAAACGCACGCGGCCGGTGCCATCCCGTGTCCGTACCTGCAGCAGAAGTATCTGGCCAAGCAGTCGAAGGTCGTGGTGTGTACGACCGCCTTCTATCTCTTCACCCAGCTTTTCAGCAAGGAGTGGAAGGAACCGGCCGGCCTCGTCATCGACGAGGCACACCGCATCGCGCAGATCGTCCGCAACGCGCTTTCGTACGAGGTGACGGATTATCACCTTAAGCGTTCGATCGAGCTCTTAAAGTCGATCGGCGCCAAGGAAGCGCGGTATCTGCGGCTCTTTCTCCGCAAGATGATGACCATCGTCCGCCGCAAGCCTGCGTACCAGCCGACACTTCTTGAGGATCGTGAGATCGGAGCGCTCATCGAAGTGCTCGAGAAGATCGATCCCAAGGAGCTCAAGGAGCAGATCGGCGCTGCAATCCGAAAGCGTGACGTTGACCCCAAGGAACAGCGCGAGGTACTCAAGAAGATTGAGGTACTGGTCAGCGACTTGCGCCGGTATCTCAATTGCCTTCGGTACTCGCTCTCGACGCCTGATCGGAACCCCCTCAACTACACGTACGCGTTCTACAAGAAGGAGATGGGGGAGAACGAGAAGGTCAAGTACCGGCTGTTCATCAAGTCGTACTACGTGGCACCGCTCGTGAGACAGCTTCTCTCGAGCCGCACCGTTGCGTACTCGGCGACGATCGGCGATCCCCAGGTCTTTGCTTTCGAGTCAGGCATCAAGGGATCGTTCCATAGTCTGCCATCGGGATTCCCGGTTGAGAACACCAGGATTTTTATCCCGACGGATACGCCGAACCTTGCAGTCAAGGAGCGGTCAAGGCAGGAGCCGGCACGGGTGCTGCGACGAATAGCGCAGGCGTGCAAGCAGTTTGCGACGCGCGATCTGCGTTCGCTGGTGGTGGTGATTTCGGAGCGTGAGCGGCAGAAATTCCTGGAGCTTGCTTCCGAGGAAGGCCTCAAGGTCGTTAGCTATGGCAATGGCGTTCCTCCCAAGCAGGCTGCCCTGAATTTTAAGGGCGGACAGGGACAGGTGCTGGTCGGCACCGCTGCTAACTACGGCGAAGGTGTTGACCTGCCGAAGAGTCTTGCGCCGGTGATTTTCTTCTTGCGGCCCGGCTACCCGAATCCCAAGGATCCGGGAACGGTCTTCGAGGAGCGGCGCTGGGGTGGTATGCGCTGGGGCTTGTGGAACTGGCGCGTGATGCTCGAGGCGTTGCAGGTGCGCGGACGAAATATCCGCAGCACCACGGACCTGGGAGTAACGTTCTTCATCTCGCAGCAGTTCCGGCGTTTCGTACGGGCAACGCTTCCGCAGACGCTTCAGGATGCTTACCGCGGACAGCTGACGTTTGATGACTGCGTGCAAGAGAGCATGCAGTTGCTTGCAAGCGGGAGCAAGGAGACGTAGTTCGGTCAGGTATTGCAGAGCAACGCACGCTACGCTACACTTGGGTGCCGAGGTATGTGTTTACGGTTCGGCGTCGTCAGGTTCGCTAGGGTGCGTTATGCTGTCGTTCAGCCCGGTCAGGTACGGGTCGGTTTCTGGCGGCGGTCACCCACTCGGTGACCGCCGCAATTCTTTTTTGGCTTCACGGAATAGGTTTATGCTTTCGTCTGGTTCTGCACCCTATGCTGTACCTGGGTAGTCTGTGGTACGGTGTTGAAAAAGGACTGAAACTTTACCCTTGGTCCGGCAGGTCGATGAGAGCAGTTTTCCCGGTAGCGACCGGTACGGTACGGTTCGGTTTCGTAATGTCTCGTGTGCTCCGGTGTTCTGCGCTATGCTGCGGTGCGACACTCGCTGCTGTATTTTTTTGATGTCGTGGAGCTGTGCTAGCCCAATAGCCGATCCTCGTGACCCCGCTCGGTTTTGTATCCTCCCGTAGATTTCGGCGTGCTGCGGTATGTCAGGATCTTGAGGAGTGTTCGATT
>CAZQTS010000015.1:0-313 GCA_964596475.1 uncultured Gammaproteobacteria bacterium | reverse complement strand
CCAGTCCGCTAGGGTAGGCTATGGCCCCCTTCAGTTAGCTGTGTTCTGCTTGGGTGCGGCATGGTTCGGAAGCTCTTTTACCGCCATACTTTGGTTTACCGGTCTCTGGTTAGGTTGCGTTAGCCAAGGTGGACCGATGTTAGGTGAGTTTAGGTAAGGCGTGGTTCGATTCGGATCACGCTTTTTTCTTATACTCTGCATCTTGTCAATTGTAAAAAATCGAGACCAGACACGTGCGGTCTTGTCTCTTATTTATTGCGCCGTGTTACCCGCGATCTAGGGTTAGGTCACCTCCTTTACAATTTCTTCGGTC
>CAZQTS010000014.1:5871-16640 GCA_964596475.1 uncultured Gammaproteobacteria bacterium | reverse complement strand
ATAGATACAGGTAGCTATTTCAAAGAACATATAATAATACCACTATTCTTTATCTCTGTCAATGGTCGAGACAGCGCATCAATTATAACCTCATTTTACCTATACAAAAAATACCCTATTGTAACAGTGAATTTTTCATCAATAAATCATAACTAATTTTCTTAAAATAGAATGGTCTAAGACAACGGACCTCGAGCGCAATAACCTATCTCGATTTGGTAGCAATTTCAGGAATGCAGCCTCCCTTACGTTCGATCGGGCGACTGATCGGATGCGAGTCGAATTCCGCATGTGACTTCTAAGTCCGTGCACTCTTCAGTGCAGCTTCGATAAAGGGCATAAGGTCGCCATCAAGGACCGCATCAGGATTTTTGGTTTCAAACTTCGTACGGTGATCCTTTACCATTTTATAAGGATGTAAGACGTACGATCGAATCTGGTTTCCCCATGCCGCTTCCGTAAACTCACCGCGCAATTGCTGCCGCTCCTCCTCGCGTTGCGCCTGATAATAGCGTTCGAGCTTTCCCAGAAGAATCCGCCGCGCCTGCTCCTTATTCTGGAGCTGCGAGCGTTCATTTTGGCAGACCACGGTAATGCCGGTGGGAATATGCGTCAGACGAACCGCCGAATCCGTGGTGTTGACCGATTGTCCGCCGTGTCCGGACGAGCGATACACATCGACGCGCACATCGTCTTTATGCACCTCGACCGTGGTTGGCTCATCCAGTTCAGGCAATACTTCAATCATGGCAAAGGATGTGTGCCGCGCGTGATCGGCGTCAAAGGGAGAGAGACGCACAAGCCGATGGACCCCGGATTCGGCCTTGAGGTATCCATACGCGAAGAGACCCTCGAAGCGCAGCGTCGCATTTTTTATCCCGGCGCCCTGACCGGGCGTTCGGTGCAGGATTGTCGCCTTCCAACCTTTGCGGCTCGCAAAACGAAGGTACATGCGCTCAAGGAGCATAGCCCAATCCTGCGCATCAACGCCACCGGCGCCACTGTAGATGGTCAGAATGGCAGGCGATCGATCGTGTACTCCATTCATAAAAATCTCAACTTCTTTCGCGGAAAGCTCCTTTTCCAAAGTTGAAAGTTCCTTCTCGAGTTGTGCACGCATGCTGACGGCCCGATCTGCTCTGTCTTGTGCGGACAGTGCTAAGAGATCGTCCGTTCGTTTCAAAAATGCATCCCAAAACGAAAGCTCGCGCTCAAGCAGGGAGACCTCCTGCGACAATTTCTGCGCCCGCGCGCGATCCTTCCAA
Organism: uncultured Gammaproteobacteria bacterium; assembly: GCA_964596475.1. Lineage (GTDB taxonomy): Bacteria > Patescibacteriota > Patescibacteriia > UBA1558 > 2-01-FULL-52-15 > CAZQTS01. The sequence continues at coordinate 15,375 of CAZQTS010000014.1, read as the reverse complement.
AAATCCGGATCCGCCATCATCCGCGCAAGTTCCTGCGCCCGCTTTCTTTTTTCTGAAATACCAGCTGACGCCTGAATACCATTCAGGCGTTTCTTAAAATTCGATAGTGCTTTAATGAGTTCGTCCATAGGTACACGTGCGAAGCGTTTCGATCAAACGCTACTGTTGAAACAATTGGGGGTAGCGAAGGCGCAGCTGCCCCCACGCGTCAGGACCCAGGGGCGTGCTGCTTGCCGATTCAAAAGCCGAAAAGATCTGTTGCCACGACTGCCATAGCTTTTGTATCTGCGGCTGAAAAATCCAGAGACTTACGATGAGGGGAATTACGATAACGAGAAACTTTAAGAATCCAAAAACCGCGTGGTAAGTGAGACGACGATTGATCTGCTCGATTTTTTTGTGAAGATCGGCAATCTCGGCGCGCGTCGCCTGTATAATCTTTTTGATCTCCTCAAAATCAGCGGACATACTACTCGTGTTTGGTAAGCCGTTTGCGTTTATTGATGATGTGCTTAAGCTCCTTCTGGAAAGTTGCAACATCCCGGAAGTCGCGATAGACCGAAGCGTAGCGAATGTAGCCGACCTGATCGAACGCCTCCAGTTTTTTCATGATAATCTCGCCGATTTGCTTGCTCGTCAGTTCGTTTTTTCGCGTGCGGTGAATGTCTCGCTCGATGCGGGCAATCAAATTGTCAAAACTCTCCTCGGTAAACGATCGTTTCTCGAGTGCCTTACGAAGTCCTTGAATAATTTTCTCGCGGCTGTACGGCTCCTTTCTGCCGTCACGCTTCACCACGGTCAAATCGAGAATCTCCGACCGTTCAAGCGTTGAAAAACGAAACTTGCAGTGTTCGCAGAGTCGCCGCCTTCGGATGCTGGCGCGATCAGGACTTAACCGAGAATCGATGACCTTAGTGTCGGGATGAGAGCAGACAGGACAATGCATAGTATGAGTAACGAGTAATCAACGACTGGTCACGTAAGCGGAAGAAGAAACTTCTCCGCAGGTAACTACTCCTCCCTCGGGATCCCTCCCCGCCCTGGGCGGGTCGGGATGACCCCGCTCCGCGGGGTCATTTCTTCATCCGGTTGCGGATAAAGGCCGGGATATCGAGTTCATCCTGCTGTTGAACTTCCTTGCGCGGCTCCTCCTTGGGTTTGATAAATATCTTACGATCTCTCATTTGTTCGTCTGCGGAAGCGCGCGATGCGCTGCCAAAGGCGCGCACAACCCGCTGGAACGGCTGTCGTTTCTCCGGTTCAGGAATGGATTTTTCGCCCCTTTCCTGAAAGCCGCTAAAGCCCGTCGCAACAACCGTCACCTTGAGCTCGTCACCCATGCGTTCATCAATGACAGTCCCAAAAATGATTTTAGCGTCAAGGTCGCTGCTTGCCGTGATAACCTCTGCGGCCTCGTTCACTTCGTGCATGGTAAGGTTCGGTCCGGCGGTAATCACGAACAAAATGCCGCGAGCGCCCTCAATAGAGGTTTCGAGGAGAGGGCTCTCGATCGCAGCCCGCGCGGCCGTCGTTGCTCGATTCTCACCGCTCGCGACCCCGATCCCCATGAGCGATGAACCGGCATCAGCCATGATGGTTTTCACGTCGGCAAAATCAACATTAATGAGTCCGGGGACGGTGATGAGTTCAGAAATGCCGATGACACCTTGCCGTAGCACATCATCAGCAACGGCAAACGCTTCGAGGAGAGACGTTTTTTTATCAATAACCTGCAGGAGTCGATCGTTGGGGATGGTTATCAGCGTATCAACTTTATCAGAGAGCTTCTCCAAACCTTCTTCCGCTATTTTACGTCGCTGCAATCCTTCGAACTTAAACGGTTTGGTAACCACGGCGACCGTGAGCGCTCCGGAAGCGCGAGCAAGATCGGCAATAATAGGGCCTGCGCCTGAACCGGTGCCGCCGCCCAAACCGCAGGTCACAAAAACCATGTCCGCATCGGAAACCAGCTTCTTGATGTCCTCCTCACTCTCCTCGGCTGCCCTCGCGCCCAGATCCGGGTTCATACCGGCGCCCAGACCGCGGGTCGTTTCTTTACCAATCTGCAATTTAATATCGGCAGCTGATTGCTGCAGCGCCTGGACATCGGTGTTAATGGAGATAAATTCAATACTGCGAACCTTTCGCATGGCCATCCGGTTAATGACTGCGCCACCCGATCCTCCAACGCCAATCACTTTTATCCGAGCGAAACTTTCCACAGCCGGTTTGACCTCAAAGACGCTTCTTCTCGACATAGATGTGACTTAAGAATTAGTTTTTGTAAGTATACACTAAAGCGCCCTAAATTAACATAGCCTCGGATAGAGGCCTGATAAAAAAATGTGAACAGCCAAAAAAGCGTCTAGGCGATGTCGCGGAACCTCCGCACCACAGAATTGAAAACTCTTCGCGCCCACTGGAGCGGACGAATGACCGCGCCACTCTCCTCAAGCTCGGCAAAATAGATGAGCCCCAGTGCGGTTGAAAACTGCGCATCTTTTATTTTATCGATCGGTGTTGCGACGTTTTCCAATGATCCCAAAAAAACAGGAAGGCGTAACTGATCTTTAACCAGATCAACGAGACCACGAAGCTTCGAACCGCCGCCGGTGAGAATGACGCCAGCCGGCAGCTTGCTCTCGCGTCCTGCTTTTTTAAGCTCACCGTTGACCATCTCAAATATTTCCTCGGCGCGAGCTTCGATGATTTCAGCAATCATCTTTCGGGACACCATCATGCGCGGCATTTCTTCCGTCGAATACTTTGCAATATCCACTTCATCGCGCTTTGACAGCTTGCCTGCGCGCGCTTCACCGTGCTCAAGCTTGGTGCGTTCCGCAATGTCGAGCGCAACCCGCAATCCGATGGCAAGGTCAGCCGTAATATGATCGGAGCCGATCGGCAGGACCGCAGCATGCAGTAACTCACCCTCCTCAAATATCGCAACCGAAGTGGTCCCGGCGCCGAGATTCACGACGGCAACGCCCAAATCCTTTTGGCGCTTCGAGAGCACCGCATCTGCAGTTGCCAGCGGGGCAAACACCAGACCTTCAACGTCGAGCTGCGTTCTGTACAAACATTTTGTCAAATTTTTGACCTGTGAAGAAAGCGCCAAGATGATCTGCGTATGCGCCTCAAGCTTAATCCCGGTCATCCCGACCGGATCCTTAATGGTGGTCTGATTGTCCAAGTTAAAAAATTTTGGGAGCACATGCAGGATGTCGTAGTTCGGTGCCGTGGCAACGGCTTGCGACTGATCAACGGCTCGATCCACGTCCGATTGTTGCACCTCGCCGTTCGGTTTCGCAACCGCAACAACGCCCTGACTCTCCACGACCTTGATATGCGAACCGTTGACCCCAACCACGACGCGAGACAGCTGCATGCCAACCATCCGCTCGGCTTTCTCAAGGGCTTCCGATACGGACGTAACGACTTCCTCAAGATCGACAATATTGCCTTTGGATACTCCCTGGCTGCTCGATTCGCCAACGCCAATAAGCGACAGGCCATTATCGGTCAGCTGTCCCACCACCACCCGCACCGCGCTCGACCCAATATCAATACCCGCGATAGTCTCCCTCCGTCTCAAATATGGTAACGGTAACTTCATGCTCTACACTCCTTAAGTATAATGAATTTTGAGAGTTTTGCCAAGATTTTTTTCAAGATCAGAAAGTAGGCGTGCCTCAAGAACAGCCATCTGCTTCTTTTTTTTAGGCCCATGATCGTACCCAATGATATGAAGCGCGCCGTGGATGGTGAGCACCGAAAATTCATGCGCGAGCGAATGCCCAAGCTTCCTTGCTTGGTTCTTCAAGACCGGAAGACAAATCAAAATCTCGCCAATGATATCCTCTCCCTGGCCCCCTGCCCTCGGTGCGGTGCTTCGGGCGCGCCGCTCCTGTATGCCAACGGGAAACGAAAGGACGTCGGTCACTGCATCAATGCCGCGGTAGCGCCGATTCAGAGCGCGCATCGTTGCCCGTGACACAAAGGCTATGGAGATGTTTTTTTTGAGCTTGAGTCGGAGCGTAAGCACACGGCTTATGGCGGGAAGCCTCCAAGCAAAGCTCTTGGGAATACCGACAGCAGTGAGCACGCTACGGAATCGTTAGTCGCTCGATCAGTATGGTAAAGACGGTCGGGTAATTGATTGTTGTCGAGCTGTTGAGATCATACACAATACGGTACACGCGGTTGCCCGCGGCCACATAGACCTGAAGGCCATCAAGAGTGCGTACCGCCTCACGTCCCGCAACGGTGACAAAATCAACATGCGAGCGATCATAGTCAGAACTGACATTCTCGACGTACCACTCCCATGAAGTTTTCTCATCAGGATTGTCAGATACCTGAATGCTAAAATGCTCGCCGGTATCGGCGGTAATCAAAGTTTCAGTAGGATTGTTGGGTGGTGTGGTTACGAGCCAGCTTGCAGGATAGAAGAAACTAAATTGGTACGTCGCGTGAGTGTATTTGGTCACGAGTCCTGATTGATCAAGCTTCACATTGCCGGATTGAATCGGACTGTAGAAATTTTTCACCTCTATGTTATCGCGATATCCGTCTGCATCGGTATCCGGCGATTGCGCTGAGGTCTTAAAGACTCGCTCCTCAACCGCCGTCAACCCATCCCCATCAGCGTCCAGATTGCTCAAATCGGTTGGCGCGGTATTGGTGTTCGTCGGCGGTTGATTCGTATTTTGCACATTCGTGTTGCCTTCGGCAAAATCTTCCGGCGCAAATTCCCAGGTGCCTCGATCAAGGACTTTATCCTTAAACTGTACCTGCGCCTCAACATCAAATACCAAGGCGTAGCTGGTGCGGTTATTCTTCGACGTATACGTATAGACGCCTTTCGAAAGCGGGTCAGTCGGCAGTTCGGCTAAGATGTCTTTGGGGATGACCGATAAAAATTGCGGGTAGGCGTTAAAACGCTTGTGGTAAGCATCGAGCGCTTTTGCGATTGCTATGAGATCAGTAATGCGCTGGCTGTCGCGCGCGCGCGCGGCGGCATCGTCTTGCGGCACATTGGTGTTTGCAACATTCGCATTCGCGTTGGTATTGGCATTAGCATTAGGCGGTGCCTGATTGGCAGCAACATTTTGGTTCGGCGTCTGATTCACGGTTCCGGTAAAAATATTGCCCGGCGTCTGCAGATAAAAATAGGCGGCTGCCACGATACCGCCAAGTACCACGGCCAGGATGACAATCACGAGAACGGCGCGCTTGCCGCCGCCACCCAGACGGACACGGGCAGCTTGTGCTGACATGAATCGATCCGGCATGGTGTGAATGTCACCGGCCGATGGCGTCCGCTGCGGCGCGGCCGGCGGCTGTGGCGCCTGCTGCTGCGGCATCGGCGGCATCTCGCTTGCAGGAGGTAATCCCTGATCTTGATCCATAAAAATCTCTTAAAAAATTACTTGCTCTTATGGACTAGTGTTTGTAGGCGCAAGCTTGCCAGGACCGTTGGGGTCATAGCCGTTCTGAACCTCGGTGCCATCGGGGTAGCTGTCGCCATCGGTATCGGGGTTTTGAGGATTTGTGCGCCACACAAAAATCTCGTCGCGATCCAGGAGACCATCGTTGTCCGTATCGCTTAAGAGCGGGTTAATTTTATACACACGCACCTCATCCTTATCGCTTAAACCGTCGCTGTCAGTATCGACCGATGTGGGATCAGTGCCGAGCGTCTGCTCTTCAACATCGCTCAATCCGTCGTTGTCTCCGTCAATCAAAGCATTCGTGGGAATGTCAACCGGTCCCGGCTGTGTGTTGCCGGTCTGCTGGGTATTGGTATTGCCGGAAGGAGGCGTTGGGGTAGTGTCTGCCGGGGGAGTCGTTTGTGCGGATCGCAGGAAGAAAAAATAATACCCGCCAGCGCCGATCGCCAAAAGTACCACAACGAGCAATATAATCCGAAGACCGCGTCCTCCCTTCTTTCTGCTCCATTCATCCATCTGCGGCAGACGTGGGAGAGCGCCGGCCGAGCCCGGCGTTTGTGATTGCAGCTTCTGCGGCGCGACCGGCTTCAGGCGTCCGCTTTGCAAGGCTGTGCCGGAAGGCACCGGATCCACCGGATCAAACATATCTTCAACCGCGCCGCCAGGAGCGCCCTGCGCACTCCGGCCGCCGGACATCATCTTTTCATCTTCTTTTTTTATGTCTTCAAACATACCAGGTACTTTCTCACTATACCAAGAATTCCATAAAAGCTAAAGCTGGCCCATTGCTTCGTCAGAATGTTTCGATAAGTATAGGACTATCCGCAAACGGACCAAAATCAATCCAGCCGGCCTGTTCGCTCCAGGCGTAGCCTGACAGCTTCCAGGTCGAAGGATCGCGCGTAAGACCTTTGTACGGTCGTCCGCCAAAACCGGTGGTGCAGTCGTTACCCGGTGTCAACGGATCGCAGCTCGCTTTTGGATTGAGGTCCACCCTGCCATAGTTCTTTCCCCATGCAGAACCGACTAGTGCCCCTGTTGACGTTGCAACGTCTACCGGTTGATTGGCAAATGGATTTGCTACCCCGCCAACAGCAGTCGGCGTTCCGTCAAAGAACAGCCAGCCTAGGTACTTATTCCACGCAGCGCCTTTCAAATTATTGCTGGTTTTATCCATGGCGACTTTTGAGCCGGCGGTTGAAAAGTATATCCAGCCGTAATTTGGGTTCCACGCGGCCTCATGCGGAAGCCCTGCCGCCAAGTACTCCAGCCGGCAGTAGACTACATCAGGATCGGGATCGCACTGCGGACCCCAGATCCACTGTGCGCCACCGCCCACAAAATCAGTATAACTGGGAGCTGGGTCACACAAATTATCTTCAGACTTGGGGCTGTCTTTATAGCTGAACGGTCTTCGCCACGAATTGATCGCTACATTCGGATCACAGTCTGATTTACCATCAGGACCGCAGGTCGAGCCTGCCGGACATTGCGCGTCAGATGCGCACGGTGTTTTTGCCGCGTCAGTGCATCGGCCCGTGTTATCAGGGCAGTTAATCTGAAACCATCCGGGCGTTGAGGTATTCGAACATGCCCAGGAACTCAACTGACCAGCAAGGGTGGGGTACAATTGCCGTGCTGCAGGACTCGTGAACACCGCCTGAAAACTGCGATTCGATCCTGGGCTGGCAGGCCAAACTTTCACCGCCAGCACGTTCTTGCCGTTAATCTCGAAATCCTTGGCAACCGGATCACCGAAGCTGTTTATCGGGCGAATATCGGAGGGGTCATTCCATGCCTGGTAAGGAACTTGCGGACTGGCGCACCCATTGCCGGAAGGCGGGCTTGCCGGCGAATCATACACCGCTCCATTGGGGTCAGGATCGGCGCTGCACAGGAATATACCGGCCGGCTTCAAAAGCATTAAATTGCCGTTGAGGTACGCAACGTCTGCAGCATCTGACCAAATCTTGAGACCGAACGCGTGACACTGACTGGCAATCAGCTGACAATCATTTCTGCACAGCTCACTCCGCAACCCTTGCTTGCCGTTGGTTGGGTCGGCGCACGACTTGATGGAAGTTGGTGATGGCGGATCACAGGTTTCCCCGCCGTTGCAGGTTTCGCCGGCCGGACAGTCGGCATTCGTTTGACACAGCCTTGCGGTGGCAGAACAGATACCAGCGCCCACCCGACCGTCACCGCAGACAGCGGGCGTTAGACCGGTGCAGGTGGTATTGCACTCGCCGGGCCCGCCGTTGTTCGTTCCGCTGTCGCACACTTCATTTATGTTATTGGCATTGGGCTGCTGAATCACACCGTCACCGCATACTGCAGGTGTCGGACCCAGGCAGCTAAAACTGCAGTACGCATGGGTTCCGGTACAGGTGCCGGGCGACGTGCACTCCGCATCCTGCGTACACACTTTCGAGGCATCATTACTGCAGACGTACACCCAGCGGCCGTTATTCACCCCGTCATCGCAGGTCTCGCCAACGCATGAACCAGCGCCAGGCGGACAGAGTATCGCGGGGCTGCAGGCTTTGGTCGTGTCGTTGCTGCACAAACCTTCAATCAGTCCGTTGCCGCATACTGCGCCGGTCTGCCCGCTGCAGGTTTCGTTGCAGGAACCTGGCTTGCCATTGCTTGACCCGTCATCGCATACCTCTTGGTACGCATCAGCGGTGTTGCAGTCATGATCCAACCCGCAATTGATAATCCCATCGCCACAGAAGTTACGCGCGAGGACGCCGAGATTGCAGGTCCTGGTGCAATAGGAGCAGTTTTTCGTCGTATTGTCGCATGGTGCGCCGTTGCCCTCGCATGCATCACCTGCGCCGCAATCAAGATCGCTCTTGCATGCGGCGCCTGAATTCTTGCAGGTAAAGCCTGTTCCTTCATCGCACTGCTCAAACGGATCATTCTTGGTCTTGTCTCCGCAGTAACCTCCGTACGTCTGGCAGGCATTGGGCGTTAAGACCTCGCCGCACGCATATTGTTGCGTGACGCTCGAACTGGCTGCCGAAGGCGTATCAAAGGTACCTGGTTCGCAAGTCTCATTCCCTTCGATAACGTCGTTGCCGCACGTTTCCTGAAACGGACCAACCCATGCGTAGAAGACTGGACTACCGCCGTTTTGGATCGCGTACGGATTGCCCTTGCTGTCGGTGCGCGGCAGTTTGCCGCGTGAATAGTAATAATCAACGTCGCCTTTCTCAACCTTAAATTCATAGACCGGAACAATATAGGGCGATCCGGACGATGCATACGCTCGAAACACTTCACCGAGGTTCGTGTATCCTGGCCGTGGAGCCGCGTTCGCACTCAAATAATGGTCAACGACGGTCGCTGATGCGTTAATGAAGCGGTACACGCTCACGGTGCCGCCGCCTCCCGGCGGATACACATAGAACACGATGCCCTTTGTCTCATACGGCGTATCAGCTTTCTTCAAAAGCGTGTAATCATAATCTTCGATGTCTCCCTGAACCATATAGTGCTCGTACACCGGCACGTTGTTACGCTTGCCGCTTGCTGCATTAGTATCAACGGTGCTGCACGCACGGTTGCAACTGACGTCGCAATAGAGCGTAGTCTTTGCCGGGCAGCTATACGAGGTTAAGCCAACGACATTATCGCATTCTTCCGCGTTCTGCACGCAGGTATACTGGTGTGAAGCGCCCGTCGCGCACGTCTTGGTGCAGCTTGCGCCGGATACCGGCGTGGAGTTGGAAATGGCGGCGTTGCATGCGGCTACTGCAGCCGTGTCGCACTCACAGCCGATTGCATTTTCAACAAGCGTGCTCAAAACGCCATCACCGCAGAACGTGCCATAACCGGAGCAGGTTGCGTTGCAATGGCCTGCGCTGCCGTTCAACGCGCCTTCATCGCAGGCTTCAGGTAATTCCACTTTCCCGTTGCCGCAGGCGCCCGAGTATGGCCTTCCGATGGTGCACGCAATTTGACACGTATTCGAGCAATACGGATTGCCGCCGACCGTGCACTGAACAGAACCGGGCAAGGCAATGCTTGGCTCGCACTGTTCAAACGG
>CAZQTS010000014.1:0-5771 GCA_964596475.1 uncultured Gammaproteobacteria bacterium | reverse complement strand
CCGTCATAGTCATTCTTATCAATGATCACATTCGGGTCTTGGTTGGCCCACTTCCACTGCCACCCATCGGCGAAGGTGTAAAGCTTAAAATTATTGCCGCCCTTGTTTTGATACAGGTACACCTTGGAGCCGGCATGACAACGAAATTCCTTGGTCCGCTCATTCCAGCAGGTAACCGGATCATGGCCGGGGAAAGCGGCGCAGCTGTCAGGCGTGCGGCTGTAGAAATTTGCACCGAACCGATTGATAGGATCAGTAGGCATGTCGGTACGCCCTAACTCGGTGCCCAGCGTCTGTTTCCAGGACGGCCACAAGCTCGTGCTCATTCCCCCCAGATAGGAACCAGCCGTAAGAGCCGGGTACACTCCCACGCATTGTTTGCCTGAAGGACAGTCAGCGTCAGTATTGCACGCTCTGCTGTTGGTGCCGTCATTGCAGAAGGTATTTTGCTGTGCATACGCGTCAAGTTCGCTCACGATATCATGCAAGGCAACCAAGCGCTGATAATCCCTTCGCAGTTCGGCCTTTGCCGAGGTGCAGAAACCCGCATTCTTTGCCTGACAGACGGCGTCGTGACCCGGATCGCAAATGATGGTGCTGTCGCCGCTGCAACTGTCGTTGCTATTTCCGTCGGCGCGGACTAGTAAGCCTTTGTTCAGCTCCAAATTATCAATAAGCTGATTGAAGATGGAAACCGTTGTCTGACGGGCGCCGAGATTATAACTTACTACCATCACATTGCCGTACACATCGCTCCCGCACGCGCCTGTGGTTGCACTATCCTTGCAACTCGCAAATCCAATATAGACCGAGGTGCCGTCAATGAGCGCATCATATCCGTCAACCATCACGCGTTTGGGATTGCCGGTTGGATTCGGGGCGAATACTTTATACCATTGATCAATCGATAAGAGATTGATGTTCTTATAGACGCGAGCGACAATAATATCAACATCAGGTTCTCTGCCCAGGTATGAAAATTCCGCGCACTTCTCCTGCGCACCAACCACGCCGCAGATTTTATACATGTATTCGATGCCGGCGGTGATTGCCGTGTCAAGGTATGAGTTTGTCGTACCAGACAAGGTAGCCTTCACACCAGCAACATCATTGCGATACAGACGGATGCTGTCATAGGTGCCGTTATTCATCCACGTAAGCCGCACGGCGACATTGCCGCTCACGTTTTGCGCCTCTGCCTTCACGTCGGAAGGCGCAGCTATGAGTGCCTGACCAAGTACCGTGCCCATAATCCGCGCGCGCATTTCTTCGAGCAGAAGGGCGAGTGCCGATTGTGGTTGTTTTTGCTCTTTTTGCAGACTTGCTTTTGGATTGACAATAACATTAACCACGGCTGGATTCGACCATACGCCGGCAGTATCTTGAACGCGGAAGGTTACTTGGTGTTGGCCGATCTGCAAGAACACATGGTCGGCCTTAAACGGTGAAACCGTACTCGTATAATTAGTAAGTCCCGAATCCTGAAAGTCCCACACAAATGATTTAATGGCAGCGGGCGAGGATGCAACAAATGACACGGTATCTCCGTACGAAACCGTAATGGTCGAGCCTTCAGGAGGAGAGGTAAAGATGACCGTTGGCCGCACCGGCGGCGGCGATACCGCGGCTGAAAAAACATTGATATATACGACCCGCTGATCATCAGGAGGCGGACCGCCGGCAGGCTCCAACGTGAACGTTACCTTATAGTCCTTGGTTCCGTTCCCGTCATTATCTGCTGTCGGCAACGTATCAATAACCCAATTGAACGCGCCGGTCCTTTGGTTAAAGCTTGCCGAGGCAGGCAGGGATTCCGAGGCAACTGGTTTCTTGAAGACGAAACTGTCGCCGTTCGGATCCTTTGCCTCAAGCCGAAAGGATACCAGCTCTCCCAGCCTATAGCTTGACTTGAGGGTTGGCGTTGCAACAAAGTACGGCGGCTGATCGCCACTGGTGAAAGATCCTTGTTGAGCGGTGCCGACCACGAACACGTGTTCCTTAAGCAAATCGCCGCCCTGATTAAAACCTGCTGACGATCGCTCAATGTGCGGCGCCGGCAAGAGCGGCAGAAGTTCCTCTGGCTCCGGGGTGTTGCCGCGGCAATAGGACAGCTTGAAATCATAGAGTGGGTCGCGATAGTATGGCAGGGTCGGGTCGCTGCCGTCGCCAAACCACGGATTTTCACAAAATCCAAAATCCATGCGGCCCTGCGCGGTCACGGTGCCTATAGGAAAGAACGGCTGTGCCCCCCGTGTCACAACTTCATTATAATCAAAGCCATCCAGTCCCTTGTGTTGTGCTTGCACGTTTGGCAAGCCGGGCACGGGTTGATTGAGCGTATAGAGCTTACTTTGGTAAGGTCCACCGTGCTCAATGGTCTTACGCCAGAGATAGGCCACACCCGTCAAATCAATGCCGGTCGAATCCTTTGCCTGTGCAGTGATTGTTTTTGGCGTCGTGTTCACGCATTGCGGCGGCGTGCCAACGCATTCCTGCTGTCGGTCAGAAAATGCCGCGGGATTCGGCGTAATCTCTACAAAGCTAATCTGGCATATCTGTTGGCCGGTCGTAAATCCATACGTCGTGGGCGTGGTGAAGCCAATACCCTGCGTGCTCTTGATTGGATTGGTTACACACGCGTTTTCCTGACAGAGACGAATCTGATATTCTTGTATCGGATCATAGAGACCGCTCACATGTGATTCTCCTAAACCCGCTTTATAAATACTTACTACTTCTCCAAATGAGAGTGCTCTCTTGTAGATGTGTATATCATCGAGGTTCCCGTTGAAGTTATGGACACCTTGCCTGCCGCCGAAATAGAGCTCTTGGGGTGTATTGATATCTGCGCCGAAGAAGTTGGCACCTACTTGACCCCCGGGTTTGCCATCCACATAGATGATCGCTTGATCAGGGTTTCGCTTTAATACGGCAACGACATGGTGCCATTGCTGGTCAAGCGTATCAAAGGTCGGCGAATTGACTTCAAGACTGGTACCCGGTGAACTGGGACAGTACCGCACGAGGAACGAATAGGTATTCGCTCGCTGGCGAATTTCGTATCCACTATTGACCGGTCCGGTACAGCCTGCATTCGTCCATCCTTTTGATATGGGGATGACCGCGTTACCACCAGAGAAATCCGATGCCTTATTAAACGACTGCGCCCAGAAGCTGACCGTCAAACCTGTGGTACCTGCATCGAGTTTATCGCCGAAAGAAAGGTAATTGCCGCCAGAAGCGACATCGGGATTGTCGAAATTCATGCCGACTTGCAAAGTCGGGATTTGGGTATTTGATGGGCTCGGCGCAGGATTTGCGGGTGAGGAGAATGTGCCATCATTGCCGTTAAACGAGTCATCCCGAGCAGTACCGTCATTGAATGAATAATACGCAGCCATATCCGGAGGAGGAACATAGGGTCCAGAGAGCGCAGGATAGAAATTAATCCTGCCGCGCTGCTTATTGCAGATGCCCTCTGCAGGGGAACAATCGCTGCTGGTCATGCACGATTTCGTCGTCAGAATCGAACACACACCCTTCGTATCCGTGTAGTTGACCGTCTCAATGGTTCCCGGCACCATCCTTCCGCTTGGATATTCAGCAACGTAAAAATTGTTGGGGGCAACGTTCTGTTTCAGTGACCCCAAACGTATTTGATTTATTTCAGCGGCAGAAAGTGCACGCCCATAAATTTTCACCTCATCAATAATACCGTCGAACACACCGGCACCTGCGTTAAACTGCTGGCCGATGAGCAACGGGTCGGTTCCCGGCGCAAGCCCACTGCCATCGTCGCACGTCGGAGCAGTACTGCCAATGGTACAAAGCGTGCCGTCATACGTTACCGGAGCACCAGGCACACCATCGAGATAGAGTCGCGCCTCCTTGGTGACGCTGTTTGCGGTAAACGCCAGATGGTGCCATCGGTCGACCTGGATCGGGCCAACATCGGGAATTGGTATCCGGGCGCCGCTGCTGCCCTCATGGATGCGACCCCAGACCTTGCCCACGACAGAAGGCGGGCCAAGATGAGGAGCATAATCAGATCCGCGCACCCAGAAACCGCCCCATGAACCGAACCGCTTGGCCACGATGCCGTCGTTGATGCCTTTCAGAGAGAAGGCCTTCACCCATGCAGCCACCGTGACGTCTGTCGCCGGAGCAAGTTTTCCGCTCGGATCGTCGAAACGGACCGCATCGCCCTTATTCGGCCAGTTGAATGGCGCCGTCGTGTCGATGCCATCAAATTGGGCGCCGAGGCCCAGGGATGGCAGCTCGGTATTGGGCTGCGATGGCTTGGCGTCTTCCTGAAAGTCAGCGTGGTTGCCGTTGCCTGATGAATCTTGGGCAGTGCCGTCATTGAAATTGTAATAGGCCAGATAGTCGGTCGGTTGCGAGGCCTGAAGCGAGACCGGATCAATTGACGTAGAAAAGATCGCACTTACCAATATGTTCGTACAGGGGAGCGTACAGGCGAGTGGTAGACTATTGAGCGAGCAGTTTCCCGGCGTAATCGGCTCGGGAGGCGTTGATCCGGGTGGCCAGTCCGGCCGGTGGCCGATGAGTTTCACTGGATCCCGCAAATCATTGACAAACAAATCAGCCGTATCAGAGAGCACGGGCACGCCGAGAGACAGAAGACTTGCCTGCATTTGAACCGGCAAGCCGCCGCTTGCCGAGAGCGCGGTCGCCTGCTGGTTGGGCAAACCCAGAACTCCTGGTGCTCGCGGAGGGGTGGGCAGGTTCGTAATCGAAGCAATCAGGCTGTTGCTTGACGACCAGCCCCAATCGAAACCAAAGGGATTTAACGTAATGATACCGCAACTGGGATCAGTCGAAGCGGTTGAGGCAGTGACCGAATAGTTTACCGTACCACCAATGGTGTTGATAATGGTGCTGTCCGGCAGTACGCGCACCGCGTCCGGAGCGCAGGTTTCAAACGAGGTCTGGAACGTCCAGGAAAAAGCATCAAGCACAGAATCGCCGTTTGCATCATAGTTGAGAGAGGCCGAATCCATCTTCTGATTCTGGGTGTTGCGCACGGTGTCCGATACCACAACGCGGTACCACACGCTTTTTTTCAGAGATGCGGCAGGTTTTAATTCAATTCGATCATTGGGATTTGCGACCGTTGCAAAATTGGGTGAACCTGCTGCAAGCGTAACGAGGGTAAGACTGGTACAGTCCTTGGTCGCGCACTCGTACAACTTGACCGCGGAGAGCGAGGGCGGGTCCACCAGCCCCACGTTAAACTCTGCGAATGGCAGAGCGTTCGTGCATACCTGTGCACATTGATTCCTTGGTCCGTAATTGATAACACGCGGCGGCGTGTACTCAACCGAGAGCTGTGCCGGAACCGAAGACGTTATTGGGCCGCCACTTGGCGGGTTGGTCAGCTGCACGGTCACATCACGCGGGCTACCGACTGGCGTAATGTTTACGCCCTGAAAGCGCATGAGATTATTGACAGCAGGTGGCGGATTCTGGGGCGCGAGATTTGCATACGGTGGCGGGCCGTTCAGATTGATAGTCCAGTTATCATAGGTGTATCCACCGCCGCACAGATAGCACTGCGCATTGACGGGCGAGGCAGTCATCACGCCAGACAACCCGCCCACTGGCGCGGTGATCGCCGACGGGCTTAATTTCACGTCACTGACTTCGCATCGAGCTTGCGCTGCGCTGCGCGTTCTGAAATGCCAGCGGAATCTGTCCAGACTGCCGACAGGTCCCAAGAAATCGCTCCCTTTGTAGCGACTGCCGTCTTG
>CAZQTS010000013.1:0-17228 GCA_964596475.1 uncultured Gammaproteobacteria bacterium | reverse complement strand
GATTTAAGCGTGCTGTGGATGCTGCTTGTAGGACTCACTATTGCTGCCTCCCGCACTGAAAAAACGGGATTCGGGCTTGCCAGAGGGTAATGCGAGGCGCCAGAGGTACTTAAGGCGCGATCTCCGTCGTTGCGCAATTAACCATAGACGGCTCACAGGTTGACGAGAGGGTCCGCTGAATCAATCCTGCAGTTCCTGTTGCGGACAGCAGGGTGTTCGAAAGTCCAAAAGCGGCGGATCTGGTCACTACAACGCCGTTTAACGACACATCGGCAAATACCTTCGAAAGTACTGCTTCGTTTTTAAGCTGAATCCGCGCATCCCGCAAGCCTCCTTCTGTAACGTAATACAAATTGTTAAAATCACCTGAAAGTTTAGCATTCTTTATATTGAGCAGTACCTGCAACGACACGGTAAGCATAAAAATCAGGACGAGTGTGGTGAGCAATATAACGGAGAGCAAACCAACGGCTCCTGATGCGTTCATGATGGTGCGCCTAAGTAACATACTAGCGAAGCGTTACTGCGGTACTATACTGCTGGCGGTAGAACTGTGTGGTGTCCGGGAGTCCCGCGCTTACCGTGAAGCTCAACCTGACTGACTCAAGCTCTTTGGGGGCCCAGGACAAATACTGGACGCGAAATTTTTCAATTTTGATAAGGTTTGTGGTCACGGGCACGGATGATCCTGCACCATACTGCCGATGGAACGCGGTACCCACCAGCGCGTATTTCACCGTGGTGCTTGTGGTATCCGTAAACACGAGTACGCCATTGTCTGTATCAAACACGGAGGCGATCGTAATCGACTTTGCCTGACGCATGTCGTAACTGATGAGCGCCACCATGCGCCGCACCGCATTATGGACCCGTTGTACCTCACTGGCGCGGCGCTGTCCCCGGATCATATCCACGGCGAACTGCGAGGTCGCAATCAGCAGCGTCGCCATAATGGTGATATAGATAATAAGCTCAAGGAGCGTAATCCCCCGGTGTGATCTCTTGATGGAAAAAAAAGTACCCATCGTCACGGCGAATAACTGATCTCAATGCGATTCACGTACGGCGTTTGCGCTTTGTTAGTGGACTCAAGGATCACTTTATACCGGACATAGCGCTGATTCAGATGAGCGGCGTAATGAAGGAGTCCACGACTTAAGGACGTATAGTAGGTATTGGCAGTGCCGTCAGGACCGAGATAATTCCAGTTTGTGCCGTCGTTATTGGTTGCAATCTGGAATTTTACTTGGGTGCTTTCCGGCTTGGTGCCAACCCAGCTAAGCCAGTTGTATGTTGAGGTTTCAGATTGGGTATCGAAGGTCGATGATTCTGCAAAGCCGGATGCCGCATAGAGATCAACGTTCGAATTGACGCTAATAATCACGAGCTCTCCATCATTGCTGTTGGTGGCCAAGTAAATGGCTTCGGGTGTGGGGAAGATGTCTGTGGCGGTACCCTTAACCTCATACCCCGTTTCGACAAAGATATTGCTGGGATTGGTAATGTCCAGTACCAAAATATCTTTTCCGACGCGTCCAGAACCCAAAAACGCGAAGTTGCTCAACGCGGAAACCGTATACAAATTTTCTCCGATCTCAAAGGTCGCAGTGAGCTGTGGACTGAAAGGATTGGTAATATTGAACATGTAGAATTCCGGTTCCGAACCACTGTTTGAGGTCGCCACATACGCGTAAAATCCAAATGCGTAGACATCGATTGCCTGTCGGTTGCCGGGTAAATCATAGAATGCAATTTCTCTTGCATTGGTCGGATCGATAACATCGAGAACAATGAATTCTTTACTGTCGATGTTGCTCGACACAAAGGCCTTGCCCCCCAGCACGGAGACAGCATTGAGGACTGCACCGCCCAAATTAAGGACATCGGTCTGCTGGGGATTTGCCGGATCACTATACGAAAAGGTAAAAAAACTTGATCCCTGAATAATGTACAAATAATTTTGATATGCGGTAATGTCCGAGGCATCGTCATTGGCGGGAAGATCTCTCGAGGTCACGAAGGTGACATTACTCGGATTCGAAATATTGAAAATACGGAGCTCACCGCTATCAACCCCCGTGGCGAGTGCTGCGTAATTACCGTCTGCATAGATGGCGTTAATGTTGTCACCTACCTCGATTTCGCTCAAGAGCACCGGGTTCGCCAGATTGCTGATATCGAAGACGTACAGCTCACTCTTGCCCGGGCCGGATCCTCCGTTATTGGCCGTGCCAATAAAGAGGATATTCCCCTTGACAAAAATCGCCTCTGCGTCTATGTTGCTCGGTAAATCATATTCCGCCGTCGTGGTCGCATTATCCCAGGTGATGTAATTTGCAGCCAGCGCCAGGACTCCTGACGCTGAATAGTCAACATTCACGCCGGCAGCGAATTGCGAAACATCGGTAAAGACCTGCTGCCCTGGTCCGCCGTTCCAGTTGCGCTGACTGAAAAGCTTCGACTCGTCGCGGGCCTGGTACATTTGATACTCAACGCGCTGCGTACCAAAAATCGCCTGGTTCCAGGTCACTGTTGCGGTCACCAATTTCGTTTCCGGATCGACAAATCCTCCGCTCGCAACAATATCGCCGTAGGCGTGGCTATTGGACGTATTGGCACGCCTCACTTCAGCTATCGTAATCGTTCTCGTAAATCGTCCGTCAAGCAGTTCGCTGTCTGACTTGAGCTCCCAGAGAGCGCCATTCTGTGCAGGGTGCCAGATGCCATCACGCATCTGCGTCCAGTCATAGCGGGCAATGAAATCGATCGCCTCGAGCGATTCCTGCGCATACAAGCTTCCGGTAAGTTTTGCGTCCTCGCGCGACTCGCTGTTGAATGTGAAATTATAGAGTGTCAAAATCGAAGCAACAACTATGGTGACGACGGCAATCGTCACGACAGCCTCGATGAACAAAAAGCCATCACGGTTGGTGTGCGTTCGCTGCTTCATTGGACCGTCACGGTGCCGAGTGCATTAATAGTAATCAGGCGAAACAGCGACACATCGGCGGTTGATTCGAGCCGGATCGTGCCGGTATTGATGGTTTCGCCGCTCAATGCTTTAAACACAACATCGTGCGTAGAACCTCCAGTTCCATTCGCAAAAACATTCGGATCTGCAAACCGAAAACCAGTAAGCGTGCGCACCTCATTGCCCGAGGCCCCCGCCTGATAGGTCGGTCCTTTGAACAACACGTACTGATTTTGGTCAAAATGGATGCCATAGCGAGCCGATGCGTACCGTACCGTTGACAGCACGCGCGCCCGTTCCACGTAACTTAACAGCTGGTGTACGGCGCTGCCGATATTCGTCCGCCGTTGATAATTCTGGAAGCCGCCCAGACTGATAATGAGTACCAGACTGATAATAGCGAGTGAAAACAAGGTCTCGAGAATCGTAAAACCGCGCCACCCTCCAGAGTGCTTTGTGTGTTGAGCGGTATCAGATGTGACTCGCAAGCTCATAAATCGGTCCGATAATCGAAACGGCAAGAAATCCAACCACAACGCCGACAATGAGAAGCAGGACCGGTTCAAGGATCGTCGAAAGATTTCCCAGAATATCGTCAACTTTCTCTTCATAATAGTTACCGAGTTTCTGCAGAATGTCGACGAGCCTGCCGGTCCCCTCACCCACCTTCACCATGCGAATGACGATGGGCGGAAAAAGCTGCGGTCGGGAAGCCAAGGAATCATGGACTGACCGCCCCACTTCAATCTCGTTTGCGATTTGATTAAGAGCGTCCTTGTATGCCAAGTTGCTGATTGTTCCGGCGATGGTCTTGACCGCTTCAACAATCGGTAAACCACTGGCAAGCATGGTCCGCAAATTCAGAGCAATACGCGCAATGACGGATCCTTTAATGATCTGCTGTCCGATGAGCGGTAACCTCAAGAGGAATCCATGGAAAGCCTTCCGCACGGATCGCTGTTTGAGCAGGAAATAAATACTGATAAAGAGTAGGACCAAACCTCCGAGAATGAAGAAGCCGTACGATGCCAACACCTTGCCGAGCCAATCCAGGAAAAGAATTTGCGGCGGTAATTTGATATTGGATTCCACAAAAATAGAAATAATTTGCGGGAACACGTACGTTATCATAATGATCGCCACCACAATCATCGCGATGACCACGACCGTGGGGTACATGAGTGCGCCGATGACCTTTCGCTTGAGCTGACTTTCTCGGCGTGCCATTTCGGCAAGCCGCGCGAGCACCTCAACCAGCGTTCCCGAAATTTCACCAACCCGAATCGTTGCGGTAAGCAGTGGCGGGAAAATAGTCGGGTATTGCTTGAGTCCATCCGAGAACGATTTACCGATTTCAACGCTATGACGCGCTTCGAGAAGCACACGCTTCAATTGCTTTTTTTTAATTTCTTCGGACAAAATGGTGAGCGCATCAGTTATTGGAAGACCGGCACCGAGCATGGTCGAGAGATTATCCATAAGGAGCATCCGTTCAGCGGCTTTGATTTTCCGTCCTAAGATGAATCGCCGTCGTACACCAACCGTGACCAGTCCTTTCTGCATCTGTTGCAGCTTTTCTTTACGCAGTACCGAATCGGCCTCGCGGGCTGCATGACGCAAGGGCGGTGCGGGCGTCAACGCTGTCAGTGCTGCGTGCGCCATGTTATTCGCGACTGACACGCAAGACCTCGGCGAGTGTCGTAATTCCCAAGAGCGCTTTCTGCATTGCGTCGTCAAAAATTGGCACCATGCCTTGTTGCAGGGCTAGTGCTTCCAAATCATCAGCAGACATATGTTTGATAATCGCTTGCTGAATCGGATGAGTATTTTCTAACACTTCCATGACACCGATGCGCCCGGAATAGCCGGTGCCGTGACAGCGAGCGCAGCCTTGGCCACGGTAAAAATTCAGAGATGAGAAGTGAGAGATGCTCCTGTCCACCGCGCCCGATCTCTGCATTCGCTCCAAAATTTGGTGCAAATCGTATTCCTTCGAAAGGGCTTTGGTTTCCGGTGCGGTCAGATGGTAACTGCGGATGCAGTTGAGGCAGATGCGGCGGACCAGACGTTGGGCGATAATTACATTCAGGGTGGATGATACCAAAAATGGTTCTACCCCCATGTCCAGAAGCCGCAGCGGCGCGCCTGCGGCATTGTTGGTGTGCAGGGTGGACAACATGAGATGTCCGGTCAGGGCAGCGCGCACCGCAATCTGCGCCGTTTCACCGTCGCGGATTTCCCCGATCATGATGATATCTGGATCTTGACGCAAGAGGGACCGCAACCCCGAGGCGAACGTGTAGCCCGCAAAGGGGTTAGCCTGCGTTTGGTTCACTCGCCTGATGCCGTACTCGATGGGGTCTTCAATAGTCGATATGTTGACGTCCTCGGTGTTCAGCACGTTGAGCACTGCATACAGCGTGGTGGTCTTGCCGGAACCGGTGGGACCGACGGCCAAAATCATACCGAAAGGCTTCTGAATATTCTTCATGACGACCGCCAGATTCTGCGTGGTGAGTCCAATGTCCTGCAGGCTGAAATTTTGTACCTCGTCCGAAAGCAAGCGCAGCACCGCTTTCTCGCCGTAGAGGGTGGGGATGATGGAGATACGCGCGGACTCTTCAACTTCCTCAATCTTGAAGGCCAGACGGCCGTCTTGCGGAGCGCGGTGTTCGTCTATTTTGAGGTTCGCAAGAATTTTAATGCGGGCAATCAGAGCATCCTTGATCGACAATGGCAACTCAATTTTATCCTCCAGCTCACCGTCAATACGAAAGCGGACGAGCACGGCGTCGCTTAATGGCTCGATATGGATGTCCGAAGCTTGTTCGAGCATCGCGTACTGCAGCATGATGTCAAACATGTTTACAATCGGCAAATCCAAGGCAGCATCAGTTTTGTCCTTACTCTGTTGTACATGCTGATTGATAATCCGCAGCAGCTCTTCTTTAACGTTCGTCGTATACAACCGTGCCGCGTAACGGTAACTCTTTTCATTCATTAGGTACGTCTCCAGCTTCGCGTCGGCAACAGCCCCGGAGAGCACACGGCGGACGTTCGCATCGAGTGGATTTATGCACGCAATCTTGACTGTTCTGCTCTTGGTATTGTTGGCAAACGCAATGCACTTGGTCTGCTGCGAGAGCTCTTCTGGCAACCATCGTACCACTTGTTCGTCCACCTTCGTGGTACGCAAGTTCACGTAGGGGATTTTCAGCTTATTCCCGATAAGCTCAAACAAATAGTTTTCAGAAAAAAAGCTGCGCTCTAAGAGCACCTCTTCAACGCCGCGGCGGCGGCGGTTGGCGTTGCGCTCTGCACTCTGCCACTGCTCTTCAGTGACCAGCTTCTCGCGCAGCAAAATTTTTTTGAGATCCTCGTATGAGATGGGGAGATGCATACAGCAGATTGACGAACTTAGGTTTTTACATTATAACATACTTTCGGATTTTTAGAGCAGCGATTTTGAAATAAAGAGCCAAACAGGCTACAATAAGCACACTCGGAAGCGTGCCAGAGCGGTTGAATGGGGCGGTCTCGAAAACCGCTAGACCTGCAAAGGTCTCGGAGGTTCGAATCCTCCCGCTTCCGCCAAGAACATTTTTTATCGAGGGAGGATCATAACGCTCTCTTGACAAACTCACGTATTTGCGAGACAATATGTATACAAAGGTCGTTTGCACAAAAAAGCTTTTCATACAAAAATGATGAAAATATTACGCAGCAGCGCGATAGTCAGCGTTTCGATAGTTGCCCTTGCCTTAGCTGCCGCGGCAGCGTACGCAAACCACTCGTGGGGTCCCTACCACTGGGCGCGCACGGCAAATCCCTTTACCCTGAAGCTCGGCGATAACGTCTCGTTGAGTTGGGACGCCTATCTCGCCGAAGCTTCAAGCGACTGGAGCCAGTCGAGCGTTTTGGATACCACGGTGGTTGCCGGTGGCTCCAAAGGGAATTGTCGCCCCACAAGAGGGCGAGTAGAGGTGTGCAGCAAAGCCTACGGCTTCAACGGCTGGTTGGGCTTGGCCCAGATCTGGATCAACTCCGATAACCACATCGTCCAAGGCGTTGCGAAGATGAACGACTCGTACTTCTCGACCGCAACGTACAACACGCCCCCGTGGCGCCGACTCGTGATGTGCCAGGAGGTGGCCCACACCTTCGGTCTCGCACACCAAGACGAGAACTTCTATAATGCAAATCTTGGCAGCTGCATGGACTACACGGCTGATCCGGACGGTCCGCCCTCGAACGAGCATCCGAACGCGCACGACTTTGAGCAGCTGGAGACAATCTACGCCAACCTCGACAGCTACACTACGCTTCTCGCTTCGGCTCCGAGCGGCCCGGGGAAGAGCGGTCGTGTGAGCGCGGACGTCTCGAGCCCCGGCGAATGGGGCACGGTCCTTCGACGTGATGGCAACGGTCGCCCGTCCCTCTACGGACGCGACCTTGGAGGCGGCGAGAAGGTGTTTACGTTCGTGATCTGGGCAGATCGCGGCCATAAAGCAGTGGAATAATTGATTGGGAGAAAAGAATTTGAGAGCTATCAGGCGGCCGTACGGCCGCCTGATTGTTTACCCAAAAACACAGAGCATTAAAACATTCTTTTTCCTAACCGCCCTCCCACCATTGACAAGATTGCCTGTGTACGCTATAGTGCTTTCCGTAAGTGTTTTCTCATTATGTGAGCCATCCTTACGGCGTAGTGCGGTGTAAGGTATGCACGGCGCAGCCAGTGCGTAAAGCGAGAGGTCAGAGGAGAAGGTCGCCTTACACTAATTAAGTTAACGTAAGCAAATGGCAAAGAAATTATACGTCGGCGGGCTGTCGTACAGCACGACCGAGGATGCTTTGCGGCAGGCTTTCGCACAGGCGGGAACCGTTGAGTCGGCAGCCGTCATCATGGATAAGATGACAGGTCGCTCAAAGGGTTTCGGCTTCGTGGAAATGACATCCGACGAGGAAGCCCAAGCTGCCATTGACATGTGGAACGGCAAGGAATTAGACGGC
Organism: uncultured Gammaproteobacteria bacterium; assembly: GCA_964596475.1. Taxonomy (GTDB): domain Bacteria; phylum Patescibacteriota; class Patescibacteriia; order UBA1558; family 2-01-FULL-52-15; genus CAZQTS01. Next base: position 9,244 of record CAZQTS010000013.1, on the reverse strand, counting down.
CGAACCGTAACGGTCAATGAAGCACGCCCCCTCCAGGCCAGACCACCGCGACGCGGTGGCGGACGAGACTTTGGCGGCAACCGCGGCGGACGCGGCAATTGGTAATCATCTCTTCATGAGAAAAACAGCCCCGCGTATGCGGGGCTGTTTGCATTGCGCCGCTATAAAAAAATGTTATACTTGCCTCTATAGTAAGTATGCAAGGCCCTAAAAAAACCTCGGTCTGGTTTGATACGGTTCCTGACGCGCGGCGCTTTCCTGCTCTTGCCGGCAGTCACACAGCCGATGTAGCAGTCATTGGCGGAGGCATTCTTGGCGTCACGACTGCCTGGCATCTGATACGGGAGGGGTTTTCGGTCGTCCTGCTTGAAAAAAATCATATTGCGACCGGCGATACTGGCCTGACCACCGGATTTCTCACGCGCGCGCACGACTTCTTTACCCACCCCCGCCGTTCGGTTGACGCAGCGTCAGTCCGGCGCGCTTACGCGATCGTGTCAACGGCGCAAACTCGTCTCTTCTCGTTCATTCGCGAAAATAACGTTGCGTGCGATTTTGCAACATGTAATTCCTACATCGGATCCTATACCGCAAACGACAAACGTCTTGCAGAGCGCTTCACTGTCCTGCAGCAGCTTGATCCATCCGCAACAATCGTAACCAAACGAGAGATCGGAGCACCTTTCCCGTTCGTACAGGCGATCCGTATGACCCACGAGGGCAGGTTTAACGCGAGAAAATTTGTGTTCGCGCTCCTTGAACGCTCAAAGACCGATGGCAACCTTTCGATATTTGAAGAAACAGAGATCACAGACATTCAGGTGAACGACACGGTAACCATTCGCGCCGCCACCGGATCCCTCTCCGCACGCATGCTGATCGTCACCACCGGCAAAACACCGAGCCAGTTTCCTGAACTGCGAACACTTATCGAAAACAAGCTTTCCTACGTCATCTGCGGTCGCTTTGCTCGAAGGCCGCTGTCTCCTGATTTGTTCTGGGACATTAATCTCCCCTATTTCTACCTCCGCACCGTTGATGAGAATACCGTGATGGTTGGCGATTATGACCGATCGCCGCATGAAAAGCCCTCTCATGATCCGTTCGAGGGGCTTGCAACGTTCCTACGAAAAAAACTAGGCGGGGCATTTGAGGTTACGCATCAGTGGTCAGGAAGTCTCTGGTACACCTCCGATGGATTTCCGTACGTTTTTGCTCACCCAGCGTACCCAGGAAAAGTATTTATGGGCTGCGGCTTGGGCGGGGACGGTATAGTGATGAGCTTCATCATGGGAGAAGCACTTTCCGCGCTCGCAGCAAGGAAACGACATGGAGCGCATGATTTTCTTTCGTTGACGCGAACTGGTGCAACGGTGGTGGGCCCGCAGCGCAGCTCCCATGAGGCGAGCGCGGGCTTTGTTGCCGTTGCATCAACGGCGGATTTCAAGGACACCAATACACTGTGCCGCACGGTATCCGGAAAGAAAATTGCACTCTTTAAGGTCGGGAACAAATATTATGCGCTGGACAACGAATGCACCCATGAAGAGGGGCCGCTGTGCGAGGGCGTGCTCGACGGCAAGGTCATTGAGTGTCCGCTGCATTTCGCAAAGTTCGATGTCACTACCGGCGAAGTGCTCGCGCCGCCGGCGGTAAGATCGGAGCGCACGTATCCGGTTCGATTGTCTGGCGATTCAATTGAAGTATCGCTTACCGGCGGTAAGGGGAACACAGGGGAACCGCAGTCATAGTTACGGTGCAAGGAGCACCTGCCCTGCCTTAATCTGATCGGAGAAATCTGCGCTGCTCCGTTCAGCAAGCTGCGCAAGAAATTGTCTGGCCGCCGCACTCTCCATAACTTCTGGCTGGCTGTCCTTGCTTGCAAAAGGATAGAGCGTGTAGCGTGCGTGCGCATCGCCTAGTGAGAGTTCCACCGCCAGACCCTCTTGCGTATTTTTTGAAAAGTACTGATCAAAAATGAAATTTCCGAGCGAGTAAAAAATCGCTTTTCCCTCGTAGACCTCAATATCCTGCACCACATGCGGGTGATGGCCAAAAATAACATCAGCGCCAGCATCGATCAGCGCATGGGCAAACTGCTCCTGGGCGCGGTTGTGCCTAAGCGCGTACTCGGTGCCCCAGTGCATCATGACCACGATAATTCCGTCCTCTTTTTTGGAAAGCTCTGCAACCACTCCCGCTGCTTTTTTACTGTCAAATGAAGGCCGAAATCCGTTGAACCCGACAAAATGGAATTTTTGACCGCGCACCTCTTGCGTAACGACCCGGGCCCCCTCCTCGTTCGGATCGCCAAACGGCTCGACCCCATGAGCGCGAAGAAAAGTCCTTGTCTCGGCAAGGCCCTTATCGCCATAATCGAACGTGTGATTGTTGGCTATTGAGAGCAAGTTAAATCCCTCCTCACGCAGAGTCCGTGCGATAGCTTCACCAAACGAAAATCGCGTTGAACCGGTTGGCGTGCGCACGGGCTTGGAGATTACCGGGCCCTCAAGATTTGCAATTAAAAAATCAGCACCAGAAAGCAGTTCCTGCATGCGTTCAAAGGGATAGTGCAGGCCTCGCTTGTCGGTCCATGCCTCAACGTTACGACCCATCATGATATCGCCAAAGGCGCGCAGTATGGTTGGTTTCGGTGGAGTAAGTGGTCGCGGTGCTGTTGCGTCCGTCTGGTGGCGCAGCTGGCGCAACTGCTCAACTGCCGGAGCGACTGGTACTACAGCAAGCTGCTGTGTGGTCTGCAGGTGACTGATCACGCTCAATCCAATTATAGCCGCGCACAAAACGATGAGGAATTTTGACCAGTGACTAAAATTGATAGGCTTCATTGTTCTTAGTCTATATCGCACAAGGGATGAAGGTAAAGCCCCTTCGACCCCATTCGCTAAAGCTTCGGGGCAAGCAGTAAGCTACTGGTCATATCCATTGCAGTAACTCCCCTTTACCCCCTCTTACCTAAGAGGGGGCTGAATAGAAAACCCCGCCACTCGTCATTCAGACGAGGGCGGGGTCATCGCAAAATCGTGCGACCTCCTACTTCGTGCGCTGCTGCATTGCTTCAGCGTAGCGTTGTGCGATGATAGTATGCAGCGATCGGGCTCGTTTGCGGGCTTCGGGAATGGAGATCTTGCGCTGCAAGCGCAACTTGATGATCTCCATCAATTCCGGACACTCCTGAACTACCCGTCCGTACACGTCTCTGTCGAACGGTAGATCCGCAGGAAGAAGAACCGGAGAAAATCCCAATGAGTCCGCAATCGAATCCAGATCAGAAAGCGGTACTGCCCGCTTGTCGGTCACGTTGCCGCACCTCCTCTCTGTATGTGAAGGACATTCGACACTATCATAAGCTCGGCAGTGAGTCAAGCATTGTGCGCAGTAACGGCCTTTCCTGAAATCACCGGTCCAATCAACTTCCTTGAAAATACGCGATCCCCGACCGCAATGACAGAATACACCTGCTTCACGCCGAGTATTATGCTGGCATCGGGAACTGATGTTGCGACTAATGCAATGGCTTGCGCAAGACGTTCCCGCATCTCTTCGCCCCGTTCAAGAGTTTCCGGCCCGGGACTGGTCTCCGCTTCGATCTGGGACAGCGTGACCTCAAACAGTCTCAGTAATTCCTTTTTTTTATATCGGGCGTACTGTGACAATGTGATTTGATCCTTTTGAGTCAAATGAAGAATCCGGGATAACTCGTCAGGGTTCACTTGACCGTGCTCTAACGCATCCTCCAAGTCCATCAGTGCATCAAGAACTTCTCCGTGTTGCCGAGCCCATGTTGAAAGATCAAACTGTTCCAGCGGTTGCAGCCGTTCAGGCAATCGCGCTGTCTGGGCCCGCTGTTGTTCAAGCTCTTCTTTTTCGACCCAGTCATTGTACCATGCCTCATGTGCTTCCCGGATCCTCGCTTCTTCGAGACGCGCCTCTTCTACGCTTGACTTCACCTGAACCAACTCGCACGTTTGAAGCTCAACCGAATCTCCCGATGGCATATACTGAAAGTCCATAAGATCGACCTTGTAGCCCGCATCAAGGGTATCATTAAGATAGAATCGGCGTTGCGGTGTGTCACGGGTTCCTTCAGCACGCTCCCCAATGCCTTGGTTACGGTTGATGTACGCAACCACACTGCTTACGCCGACCGGATCAACAAGCTCACGCGAATCAAAACGAAAATTAGTGCCAAAATGCCGCTGCACGCCCTGGTTATACTGATTGACGATGCGTTCGACAACGGTGCGATCAAAATTTCGAGGGTTGTTGCGCACGCACAGGCGAATCAAGCGGTTCTCAATTGACGCAAGCGCTTTAACATCCCGCTTGTTCTCTCGCTTGCGAAGAACTCCCTTACGGTGCAGGTCAAAGAGCGACTGAAAATCTTTCGCCAAAACCGGCGCTGCTTCGGTTTCTGCTGCGCTCTGGAGTTTCAGCGGTTCAGCCGCCTCTTTTTTGGCTTGCTCAAACTTACCGGTTTGCGGTCGTCGGTACACCTCAAATTGCGGAATTTCCTTAGCAGGCATGGTTCACTTATGTAATACCTTTCTGCGCCGATACCTTCACCGGCCCGGCTTTACCGAGGCTCGGCTTCGCCGGCAGCGCATGGAGTTGACACAAATCACCATGAATCTTGTGATCTTCGTACGCAGCCGTTGCAGCGACTGCGCCAAGCGCTGCAGCTGTCACATACTGTTTGAAGTGTCCGAAGTGGTTTACCGCGTCGCCTGCTGCAAAAACGCCGTCAACGCTCGTACGCATCATGTTGTCTGTTTCAATATAACCCTTATCGTCAAGCGCAACACCAAGGCTTCGTGCAAGTCTTGTGTCTGGGTCTGCGCCAATTTCGACAAATAAACCGTCAATGGTCAATTCACTCGAACCCTTATAAGGCGTGCTCAACCGTATTTTTTGCAGGCGTTTGCCGCCAATAAGTTCTTTGACTTGCGTCTCAAGAAGTGTCTCAACCTTGTTGCCCAATTTTTTCATGCGTTCCATATTGATTGGTTCGGCAACAATTTCCTTGTCGCGGACTATGAGATAGACTTTGCTCACATATTCGGCAATTAGATTGACGCCTTTGACCGAGGCATCGCCCCCGCCGACCAAGGCGACCACCTTATTTCGGTACAAGGGCCCATCACAGGTTACGCAATAGTGTACCCCATTGCCCTTGAGTTCAGTTTCGCGCGACAGTCCTAAGATTCTGCGCTTTGAGCCGATAGCGAGCAGTAATGTATTGGATATATATTCATGTGAGCCAACGTGCACCATAAAACAGTGGCCGCGACGTTCAACCCTTTCAACGCGGCCATCAATGAAAGGGACGCCTAGCGCGTCAACTTGTTCCTTCACCTTGGACATGAGCTCAAATCCATCAATCTGCAAGAAGCCCGGATAGTTGCTGGTCTCACCGGCCGTAGTTCCCTCGCCGCCAAAATCGCCTCCAATGATTAACGTCTTCATCCGGTAGCGGCCGGCGTAGAGTCCAGCGGTAAGGCCTGCCATGCCGCTGCCGATGATAACTAAATCGTACACAGCATTATTGTCCATAGAGATACCTTCATTACGTTTGTTCGATACGTGCAACTCTAAATTTTAAACTTAAATTTTTCACTTTTAATTTTTAATTTGCTACCCGCAGATTATAATTCATAACTCGATCAGTGTGTTCCAATCGTCCGAGAAGCGCTGCATGCCCTTCTCGGTTAACGGATGCGCTATATCAAAAGACTGCCACGGTCTGCGCAGGTCGATCTCGCAATAGGGAATGGGAGCAAGCGACCCTCCTGCGTACACAAATGTTTTTTCAGGGACTGGCATACCTTTCTCTGCCCATTCTTTCAATATCGACAATGGGGCCGTGATGATGTCAGAACCAAGAGCCAGCGCATACATGAACTGATTGAGATTGCGCACGCTCGCGGTCAAGACGTGCACATGGCCGTCGCTTTTTCGGTACATGCGGATGCAGTTTTTGATCAAATCCATGCCGTTTTCGCCTCTATCATCGAGTCTCCCCACGAATGGCGACACAAAAACATCACCGGGTTTCGCACCCCGCGTTGCCCCATACACAGCTGCTGCCTGTTCTTGCGAAAAACACAGGGTCATATTGATGCGCATATGCTCGGCGACTGACCGCTCTGCGGCCATAAGTCCTTGTGCGGTTGTGGGGTATTTAATGTGCGCATTGGGAATCCAGCCGAACATATCCCTGCCTTGGGCAAAAAGCGTATTGGCAGAGGTTTCGTGATCTGCATACACCTCAATGGATACGGATCCCTGCGGGATAAGTGTCGAAATCTGAATCACGACATCCCTATAGAACTCGATGATTTCGTCTTTCGGAAAACGCTCGCCTCGCTCGATTCTTTTTTTTGCTTCAGGATGTTTTCCGATGAGCGTGGGATTTGTTGTCTGGCCGTCTAGAAAACCGAGGAGAGAAAAAGCTGCGCGCGTTTCAAGGGGATCCCCACTGTCAAGAAATATCCGCGTCTTGAGATTGCGGGGTCTCATCCCTTTTTTCTTTTAGCAAGTGTTGCAACGAGTTTGACAATCGCGTTGCGCGAGATCCCCTCATAGTCCAAGAGTTCGGCAGGCGTGCCGCTGCGGGGTGTTTTGCGCACCGCAAGAGAACGGATGCGGGCCGGAGTGGTCGCAAGCGCCTCGCGCACTGCGTCGGCAATGCCGCCTTCCGCCACATGATCTTCAACCACCACAATCGTTTTTGTCTGCTGCGCTGCACGCCGAAGACTTTGTCTATCAATCGGCTTAATACTGTAGAGATCAATCACCCGTATAGGTATATTTTGCTTAAGGAGCATTTCATACGCGGCCAAGGCCTCATGGACCGTAATACCTGCCGCTGCCACCGTGACAAAATCCTTGCGGCTTTGCTTGAGAACCTTACTGCCGCCAATCGGAAACGACTGACTCGCAGGATACAAGAGCGGCGTTTCCTTGCGCGTGGTGCGAATATACACGATGCCTTTGTGCTTTGCCGCTTGTTCAACCAATTGGTGAGTTGCGATTGCGTCGGCAGGGTACAAAACGACACTATCGAGTACTGATCGAAACAGCGCAATGTCTTCCAGACCCATTTGAGACGGCCCGTCTTCACCGATCGAAACGCCGGCGTGCGAGCCAATGAATTTGACGTTTGCTTCAGAATAGCGAGCCATGCGAATCTGATCGAACGCGCGCGTAAAAAAAGCGGCAAACGTTGATACAAAGGGCAGCAGGCCGCGGCGAGCCATGCCGACCGCAACGCCAACCATGTTTTGCTCGGCAACGAACATCTCAAAAAAACGCTTCGGATATTTTTGCTTAAAAATTTCCGCATACGTTGAATTGCTCACCTCACCGTCGAGCACGACCATCTGCGGATAGCGAGGAAATATCCTGACGAGCGCATCGCCATACGCGCGTCGCGTCGCAATCGGTGTATCGAACGCCGGAAAAGCGCCAAGAGGAAGTCTCTGCGGCTTCTTCGTTTTTTTCGCAGTCGCTGGTTTTGCGATACTGCCCCGTAAGGACCTGTCTACGGGTCCCAGTGCGGCAAGCGCACGCGATACGTCAGGTGCCGGAAGTGCTCTCCCATGCCAGCCGTTCTGATCTTCAATAAATGGGACGCCTTTACCCTTGATGGTCTTTGCGATAATGGCAACTGGCCCTTTCTTTGAGTCAAGTGCCTCATTAAACGCAAGTGTTAATCCTTCAATCGAGTGGCCGTCTGCGACAATGGTATCCCACCCGAACGCCGAGAGTCGTCGCTTGTAGGCCTCTGGCCTATGGCCGTACATGGTTTCGCCGCGCTGACCAAGCCGGTTCACGTCGAGCACAGCAACTAAATTATTGAGCTTATAATATGCCGCAATCTGAATTGCCTCCCAAACTGCTCCTTCAGCCATCTCGCTGTCACCAACCAGCACAAAAGTCCGATAGGGAAGCTTGTGGATGTATTTTCCGGTAAGCGCCATGCCAACACCCACGGATAACCCCTGACCGAGTGAACCAGTTGCTGCTTCGGTGTACGGGAACCGCATGCTCGGGTGACCCTCCAGGGGGCTTGCAAACGTTCGCAACTTGAGCAAATCAGAAGATTTTAAGCATCCGGCTGCTGCCCAGAGCGCATAGAGCAGCGGTGAAGCATGCCCTTTGGAAAAAATCACCCGATCGTTATTGGAATTTCCTGGATTTGCAGCGTCAAAACGGAGAAAGCCGCCGAAAAAAAGCGTGGTCATAAGATCGGCGGCTGAAAGCGATGAAGTCAAATGGCCAGACCCTGCCTTGGTTGTGGAAACTAAACAATAGTACCGAATCAGTTGAGCAAGTTTTTTTAGAGTCGCAGCGTTGCTTTTCATAAAGGAACTAGTTCGTGAATTTGAAGGTGGAGAGGATTTGATCAAATGTCGTCCTCTCAACTAAAACGGCGTCTTCCCGTCCGATCCCGTTCCCAATGCCGTAAAGTCTGTTTCCTTTTTTTATCCAGACTCCACCAGTTTTCTCTTGAATCGCTGTCGTATCTGCTATGGTGGTTTTCGTAAAATGATTCTGCCACGAATCCGGGAAAGGCCATTCTTGCTCATCGGCCCACTCAATTGCGGTCGGGGCAGTAGAAGTAGTCGTCATTATTTCTACGGCAAAACCGGGTTTCTCTGGATCACTTGATTCTGAAAATTCAATAAATTGAAAACCATTTGTTTTGCTATCAAACACGACAGCCATAAAGGGAGGAGGGTATTTCATCTCAAACCCATACTGCTCGTTGCGGTAGGTTTTCCAAGACTGCGCATCGTCTCTTCTAAACTGACATCTATTGTCAACACAGGCTGGGGTTCCCTGATACGGACCTAATACAGCTTTACATCGTGGGACATCTTCGCCACACTTGCCCTTTCTTTGCATCTCCACGTAGTCTTTAAATTGCTTATTTATAGAGACTGTTCTACCGCCCATGGTTATAGGACAACAAGTCTCTAAAACTTCAATACAGTCGCTGTCTTGGGAACATAGATAAAGTTCTTCGGCTGGCGGCCTTGGTATTGTCACTTGATTATTAACTGTGGTCGGCGGCGTGCGCTGTGATATTTGATTGCTCACCCACACAAAAAAAGCGACTGCCGCAATAAGAGAAGCACTCGCACCGACGAGCCAAAATATGGCCTTGTTATTCATGCCATAAGTATAGCAAACTTTTGCTTCTCGAGCTTGCCTTCGCTCC
>CAZQTS010000012.1:0-17912 GCA_964596475.1 uncultured Gammaproteobacteria bacterium | reverse complement strand
ACGATACCTACGGCTCTGCCAAAGGGGCCCGTACCGTCCCACTCATGTGCGGCGTTGATAATAACTTCAGGCGTATACAGGTAGTCAGCGCCCTTCCGCGTGCCCGGATCGTTCGTGATGAACATACCATCTGCCGTATATCCCTTAATCACCAACATGTGATAGAGCGGCCCCGGGCGCCTGAAGTTTGGATTACCCAGATCTCGCCCGGCGGCAGGCACTATGACTGGCCTGCCTAACTGCAGCTGTTCTTTGATTTTCTCAACAGTCAGATCGGGGATGACCAAAGTTTGATAATCATAGAAAGCGTTCGCAAGATCAACTACTTGCGCTGCTGGTAGATCAAGATGTCCGCCAAAATGCTCTTGTTGCCATGCAACCTGTTTGAGAATCTCATCCCGCATCTGCTCTTTACTCAAGGGAACGCCGCGCAGGTAGTGGCCAACCATAATGAGCGACGCTTCCTCGCATCCTTCCTTGAACGGTTCCACCCACTCGGCAAACGGCGCTTGCGCTTGAAAGGGAACTGCGAGGTTCACTGCCTGCAGTGCCTGCGCAGGCGTTGCCGTTGACGTTTCCGTTGCTGTGGCCGCAGGTGCGCTCGGGGCGGTTGGTGTAGAAGTTGGCTTTTGGGCGACAGTACGTCTCTGAATCTGCTCACTGGTTTCTTGGTACGGTATGGGTTGCGGCAACTGCGGTCTGCCGAAAGATGCAAAGAAATCCTTCACGGCAACTCGCTGGGTTACCAGTGCCAGCGCTATGGCAATTAAGCCAAAAATGTATAACTTTCTCATCGGTTGCTCTTATATTTCCTAGCGAGGAGGAAATGAAAACTTGTTTTCATTTCGGCCGAGCGACGGAAATTCAAGCATCATTCCCGCTTATATTTCCTAGCGAGCCCGCAGGCGTCACGCATAGCGGGACATCTGGGGCGAGTGACGGAAATTCAAGCGTTGTCATGTCCCATGACAACGCTTATACTAACAGACTGAACCTCTTTATAAAAGTGCGCTGTTTTTGCAGAATGAGGATTTGACATCGGTTACTCGTCATACTATTATTGGCGTTAGTTCTTACATGGCACCAGTGGAAGACCGAATGGGCGGCTTCACAAAGGTGCCATACAACAAAAGGGGAACAAACCGATGAAGCGGTTTGTAGTGCTCTTCGCAGCACTCGCAGTCGTCTTGAGCACGGGGCCAGCGTTGGCCGACGGTGGACAGGCGCACCAGACCAAGCAGACGCCGCCGGTCAAGATGGGAACCTCCGGAGGCAGCGCGAACGACATCAGTCGAGCGTTCTGCTGCGGCGGAACCCTCGGTTCACTGGTCACGCGCGATGGGGTGCTTTCGATACTATCGAACAACCACATCCTGGCTCGTTCCGGCAGCGCAACAGCTGGAGAGGACACCCTGCAGCCGGGTCTTATCGACACCGGGTGCAACGGTGCAAACAGCAACATCGTCGGCGATTTTGCCGGCAATATCGTGCCTCTGGGCACGGCGAATGTCGACGCGGCGATCTCTACTGCGCGAAGCAACGTGGACACGACCGGCGCCATTATCGACATCGGGGTGCCGTGCAACAGCACACAAGCCGCGACTGTGGGGCTGCCGGTTGCCAAGTCAGGCCGGACCACCGGATTTACGACCAGCACAGTCCAGTCGGTCAACAACACCGTGAGTATCCAGTACCAGAAAGGGTGTGGGCAGGGCAAGAAGTTCACTATTACGTTCACCAACCAGATCTTCACCGGCAACATGAGCGCTGGTGGCGATTCCGGATCCCTGCTCGTTTCGGACGACGGCACGCCGAACCCAACCGGGCTTCTCTACGCCGGCTCTTCGACCGTGACGGTCCACAATCCAATTCAGGATGTGGTCAGCGCGTTCTCTGCCGACGGCCACAGCTTCGGCTTCGTCGGGCAGACCTGCACAGCATCTGCTGCGTCAGTCATGCCGAGTGCGCCAGTCGCCTGGACCGGTCCGCCAGAAGCCGAGGTGGCATTCGCCACCATGGTCAAAGAGCGGCATGAGAAAGATCTCATGTCCGAGCCAGCGGTGGTTGCCGTGGGCGTAGGCGCTGCAGAAGGCAACCCAAACCAGGCCGCGATCATGGTCTACGTCCTGGAAGGCCGGGCCATCGGCCGAGAATTCCCGTCCGAGCTCGACGGGGTTGCGGTCAGGGTCTTCCGCACCGACCCGATCGTCGCGCAGTAGCGTTACGAGCTCGTTTGTACCCTCAACACAATCAGCCCCTCATCATCCAGAGGATGATGAGGGGCTCTTTTTTAAAAAGTCAAAGCCCCGCCCGTCTCGTTCCAAAATTGGAACGGACGAGGCGGGGCTTCAGTTCACTTTACCGTACGACCTGTCAGCACCGATCCATGAGCTGTTTGAGGTACTTGCCGGATGCTCTTCCGGCGATGCGGAGAGCCTTTTTTGGCTCAAGGATCTTCGTCTCGATGGCTACCATTAGCACCAGTGCTTCATCGAGTGAATCAGGAGAGAGACCGGAGAAGGAAAGGAGTGCGATCCGTTTGGGATGGGGTATACGAACGGCGCCTCCCCAGAAATCAAGAGCCGGGTTCCTGCTCTGGTAACTGGTACGGTGGCCGGGATGCGTTGCGAGTCGCCTGACTTTCTCCTTCGCTAACTCCCGGTAACGGAAGGCCTTCTCTCGAACAACCTCGCCGACCAAGAAGAGATCTTGAACCTCCCCTAATGCGTCGGCTACACAGAAATAACCGCCTCTGCGGCGGCGCTCATTCTTGTCGAGCAACTGCAACGCATGCGGAAACGTCTGCTCGGCTACACGGTGAAGCTTGCCTGCACAGTCTGGGCACAGAGCCACAACGGTTCTCATTTCCACCTCCTCAATGCGTGGAGCTCTGGAATTCGCTTTTACAGAACAGAAAGACCCTCGAGTTTAACAAACTAAGTGGTGTCCGTCAAGAACTCTGGCGGTACTGCAGCGCCTCCTCAAGAGTTATCGTATAGCGGTATCGCTGGTCGTATAGTGAGATGGCGTCGTCTTAGGGAAGTTTTTAAATTTTGTCCAAGCTTCCGCTAGACGATACGGGCTGCGAAAACGACAACTTCTTACGGATTAAGTGACCGGTACTGCAGCGCTTCAAGAACATCCTCCTGCCCTATCTCTGTCCGGCCGGCCAAGTCAGCAATCGTCCTGCTGATCTTTATGACCTTGTAAAATGAGCGGGCAGACAAATGAAGGCGGTGGCTTGCTTGCAGGAGCAAATGCTGCGTCTCACTTTCAAGCTGGCAGTACTTTTTCATGAGCGTATGATCCATGTCGCCGTTCAAAAACCAAACGCTGCGACCCGTAAACCGTTCCTGCTGACGTTTTCTCGCTGCTCTGACGCGAGCAAGCACCTCTTCGGATGATTCGGCAGCCGATTCGGTCACCAGTGTCTCGCGTCTGACCGGAAGTACATGAACATGCAGATCAATACGATCAAGGAGCGGGCCTGAAATACGTCGCTGGTATTGTATGCGCTGATACGGGCTGCATACGCAAGATTTTTCGATGTCGCCAAAAAAACCGCATGGGCACGGGTTCTGTGCCGCGATAAGTATAAAATGTGCTGGAAACTCTACGCTGCCGGATACGCGACTCACGGTTACCACGCGTTCTTCAAGCGGCTGTCGCAACGCTTCCAAGACGTTGCGAGGAAATTCCGGAAATTCATCCAGGAACAAAACACCTCTATGGGCTAACGTGATCTCACCCGGCTTTGGCCAAGTACCCCCGCCGACAATCGAAGCAACAGATGCGGTGTGATGCGGTGAGCGAAAGGGTCGTTGGTCAACCAGGGGCCAATCGCCTGAAAGCATGCCCGCATAACTATATATCTTCGAGACTTCGAAGACATCTTCGGTTTCAAGCGGCGGCAAAATCGAAATAAAACTTTTTGCGAGCATGGTCTTGCCGCTCCCGGGCACGCCATTCATCAGCACGTTATGTCCGCCTGCTGCCGCGATTTCGAGCGCGCGTTTCGCTTGCTGCTGACCGCGCACGTCGGAAAAATCAAAACTACCCTGGCGCTGTTTTCCGGAAGGGATCGCAGTGCGGACAATGGGCTGAAGCGGGCGCTGTCCGGTCAGATGCTCTACAAGCTGCGAAAGTGATGCAACCGAATAAATTTCAAGGCCTTTGCTGTAGGAAGCCTCCCTTTCGTTGGCCTTCGGAATGTATAACCGAGCAAACCCGCACTCCTTAAGATACGACGCGGCAAGTAAAATTCCTCTGACGGGTCGCAGAAAACCGCTCAGTGACAACTCACCCAGAAACACAGCTTTTTGATCCTGCTCCGACAAGGGAACCGCGTCCTGCGCTTTCAGAATGCTTATGGCGATGGCAAGATCATAGAGGCTGCCTTCTTTGCGTACATTTGCGGGCGCAAGATTGACCGTGACCTTACTTCTGGGAAACGGCAGGCCGCTGTTCTCCAGCGCGGAGCGAATGCGCTCCCGCGCTTCTTGCACAGCAGTATCTGGCATACCAACCAAAACAAAACTGGGCAGATGTCGAGATACGTCTGCTTCAACTTCAACGATCTGACAATGCAATCCAAGTTGCGCGACTGAATGGACTTTGCTGGTCATAATAAAAAAAATCGCTGAGCGATTTTTTAGCATATGGCTTATGGCATATGGCTTATGGCAAGCTAGCTCATGCGCCATTGGCTATTCGCTATATGCAAGCAAGGAATCGCTTTTCACATGGATGCTAGAACTTTCCCAGGATCTTGTCAATGCGCATCTAAACTCGGGAGTAAATTGATTATGTATGTTATGACCACAAAAAATACATAAAATCCAGCGAGCACCGGCAGCGCGTTCGGCTCAAGCGAGAAATGGTGAGTCAAAATCTTAAGCGCTACATACATGACCACGACAAAAAGGACAGGGTACAGAAAAACCCCGAATAAGGATCTCTTTTGCCGGCTTTTTGCCGCTTTCTTCTGCTTAAGAACGGCCTGCCGATACATCAACCATGCTTCGATACCCACAAAAACGATCACCAGGGCGAAATTTTTGTACATCACATCATAGAGCGCCGTCGTGATGTAATTTCTAAAACCGCTCCATCCGTATAAACTATGGGTGAAGGTGACGACCACGAGGGCGATGCAGAAAAAATATATCAGCGCATATACGGATGCGCTGAACCAAAAAATGATTCGGCTGCCTTTAGTGTGTGGGTAGGTTGCAAGTCCCAGAACCGGAATCTTTGACCAGAACGGTGCGTGTAGCTGTGTGAATCGCTTAGGCACTAGTGCGTACCTTTCCTCATCGTGCGCTCGGGGGTTTTTTCTTTTTTAGCAATTCGATGGTGATGAGCGTGAGTGTTCCAGCGAACACATATGCGTCGCTCAAATTAAACACCGGCCAGAAACCGACGTCAATATAATCCAAAACACCACCCAAGGTCACTCGATCCAAAAAATTGCTCATCGCCCCAATCACGATAAGACCCCACCAAAAAAAACGCGGATCAACCTTTCGGTACGATTGCACCAATACGTAAAACAGAAGCACGATAATGACGCCAAGCGCCGGCATCAGCAGATCGGCAAGGACTGGTGGCAGTTGCAAGGAAAATGAGATGTCGCGATTTAACGTTGGACGTAAAAAAACTCCGCCTTGTGGCGGGGTATACCAGATAATATTTTTGAGCAGCCGGTCAGTGATAAACAGAACAAGCAACAAAAACAAGCGCCAGCGCATCCGGCTTACGGAAACTTTTTCTTGCAGTCCATGCAGGCCGTTGCCGAGGGAAATGCCCGCAAGCGCTCCGGATTAATCATCTTGCCGCATTTTTCGCATAGGCCGTACTTGCCTTCTTCGATTTTCTTGAGCGCTTTGTTCACGTTAAACAGCGATATCTCCAGATTCTTCTCCATGCTCAAATTGCCTTCAAATGCAGCCACCTCCGCCGCGTTCTCATCTTCCTTATCTCCAAAATCGGGAAATCGCGCATCGTACTCATTCTCCGCATGAACACCCTTCACGCTATCGAGCTTGAGCTCTTTTAAAAGCTGCGACTTGCGCTCCTCAAGTAATTTTCTTTGCTGCGCTAAAAACTCTTTATCAATCGTCATGGATGCGTTAGTATCGAAATTTAACTCTCTCATAACTCCCTCACATACTACTACAGAAATTTTAGCATGTCCAGTCCTAAAGCCCAAACAAAAACATTCGTAAAAAAATCAGAGGCGCATGCTGAAGCTCCAAAATGTATATATATTTTTGAGCTGCTTGCGCCCCTATGCCGTTACAAACTACTTGATTCCGACATAGGGGCTTCGGAGAGGCTCGGAGAAGCAGCGCGCTACTTACCCGAGTCTCCCCGAAACGAAGTATGTCAGAGTATCAAGATTTTAGTTTATAAAGGCACTTTATTGCTATCCTTCCTAACTCTGATAGCGGTTACTCTTCTTCACCGCTCTTATCGGTAGTATCTCCGCTTGTGGCGAGGACATACCATTTTATACTTTTATTTTTGTTTTACCTTGATCGGGATAGTTAGGTTATCCCATTTCGGGCAGTGAAAAAGAAAAAAATTACTCCAAAAAGCATGGTTTAGGGTAATTTTTCTTAAAGTACTCCGGTTTTGAACCGTATACAATTAGCATATCATAAAAAACTCTAAACGTCAACGTACAAACACGGCTGATGTTAGCTGAAATTTTTGTTTATCAGGATTTTTTCGCGCACGAAGAAAACAAAATTCCTACAAACTGTTAACAAGTTGTCCACATGTTTGTATCAGAAACAATAGACAAAAAGACTTTGTAAGCCCTGCTGAAGGTCAGCGAGTAGTAAGCGTCGCGTGTTCTGCGCTTGTACGGCGTTCGCAACAATAAGCTCTCGAACAGAATCAATAGGTCGAATCCCGGACAGACAGAGTCGGACATCAGACGAATCGGTTATGATCGGTGCTCCCACAGACGGCAACTGCACTATGAGGAGCTCCTCGCTGTTGGTAAGGTATGACCTATCCCCCCACGCAGCGAAATAAATTTTGTATTGGTTCTCAAGTTTCTGAAGTTCAGGACTTAGGGGCGTTGTGGTACTCACTAAGGCCCAGTATGCGACTTCCTGTCCATGCAATATATCGGGGTGGGGTTGCCGGACTTGTTTGAGCAGATGTCTGTAACTCGTGCCGTCCGGTAAAGTAGTCGTCGCAACTTTGGGTTGAAACCATGATGCAAGCTGCGAGCCAAAATCGAGCATAACATCCTTGTTTCTGCTCATGAGCAGCCATTGGTCGTCCACGGTAACAAACGACAAGACATCTTGCAGATATGATTCTATTTGGTCAGATGTCATATCGTAACGGTTATGGAGGAGATTTACAAAATCAGTAAGACGACTTGTGACTGGGTTGTTGATCGCTCCAGACAAAAACGACTTATTGCCGTGTACGAACAAATCAAAATTCCGCGGAACGCGAAGAACAGGGCTTGAAGAAACGGTTTTCGCCCGGGTAGCATCACTCCACTGTACACGCAGAAACGGTCCTACTGAATCAGCGACAAACGAAAGTGCTTCGGTATCATCGAGGGCAGATGCAATCCACGGAACAAACTCATTGATCTTAAAACGGTTAAAAAGCTCCCGTTTAAATTCCGGAGCAACATAGACTGACACTGCATCAAAATTACCGCGACCAGTATGAGTTGCGCGCAAGGACAATCGTTCATGTGCAAGCAGGCCGACATGCGGCCCCATCATCCGCAATTGCATTGTTTCATTCGGATCAAACCATGCGAAGTCAGAAAATGCCCTGCGTTCCAACTCGCGACTGCGCCGGGAGCTTACGACAGCAGGAGTATGAATAAGCACGCCGCTTTTGAAACTTGTTTCATACGGAGTTACAAACCAGATGATACGATCAATAGTCAGAGACGATCTTTGCTCGAGCAATGTCCAATATGCTTGAACGTCTCGGCGCCACTTAAGGAGCTGACCCCGAAGTAACGCTTCGTGGTTCACATTAAACAATTCTTTTCGGCTCACCTGCACGACCACCACTGCTGATTCAGGCACATAACCAGCGAGTGAGGCTTCGGTTTGTTTGGTGAGTGAAAAAAAAACACCGCCAATGCCGAGGGTGAGGAAAACGAGAGCACCGTAAAAAATAATTTTTACCCAGCGCATACCCCGTATATCAACCTCGACATGATGGAATTAAAAATTGAGAATGCAAAATGTAAAGTTTCGGTATCGCCTTCGGCGATGACCATTCATAATGACTGTCACGCGAAGCGAAGTGGCCCTTATCTCCGCGGACCCTGATTAAACCTTCCTCTGCCGCCCGGTCTGTGCCCACCGTAATTATTGCGTCTGTCATTGCCAAAATTGCTCCTCGGGCTAAAGGCCGGGGCTGGCAAAAGGGCTTTTGCCGAAAGGCTGACACGGCCCCTGGCCTGGTCAACTTCTACCACTTTTACCTTGATTTTATCGCCAATTTGAACCACATCGGATACTTTACCGATACGCTCGTGGCGCAGCTGGGAAATATGCACCATGCCATCCTTTCCCCTGGTGAGCTCCACGATGGCTCCAATTTCCTCGCCGGTGTTCCGATCGGTCACAATTTGCGTGACCGTTCCCTCGTAAATAGCGCCAATCTCAATGTCTTTGGTGATAGATTGCACCCATGCCCTGGCCTTTTCAGCGCCTTCTGCGCTGTGCGAGGTGATAACCACGAAACCATCATCATCAATATCAATGGCCTCAACACCGCATGATGCAATGATTTCATTGATAACTTTCCCGCCCGAGCCGATCACCTCGCGGATTTTATCAACCGGTATGGTGAGCGATATGATACGCGGAGCATATTGCGAAAGTTCAGTGCGCGGGGCGGCAATGGCTTTAGCCATCACCTGAAGAATACTCATGCGCGCCTGGCGTGACTGCTCGAATGTTTTTTTGATAATCTCGAGACTGATACCGCCCAATTTTATATCAAGTTGCATGGCGGTAACGCCGCGTTCGGTGCCAGATATCTTAAAGTCCATGTCGCCGGCATGATCTTCAATGCCCTGAATGTCGGTCAAAATCCGGTAGTTGTTCTTGTTGCTCGGATCGCTAATCAAGCCCATGGCGACACCGGCGCAAGGCGCCTTAATGGGAACACCCGCATCCATGAGCGATAATGACGAGCCGCAAACGGATGCCTGTGAGGAGGAACCGTTCGATGACAACACTTCTGAAACAACGCGCACCGTGTAGGGAAACTGTTCCTTTGACGGGAGCAGGGGAAGAATTGCTTTCTCAACAAGCGCGCCGTGACCGATGTCGCGTCGTGACGGACCGCGCAAAGGCCTCACCTCGCCAACCGAAAAAGGCGGGAAGTTGTAGTGATGCATGAATCGCTTGGTGCCTGACTCTTCCATGGTATCGAGCGTCTGCTCATCACCGGGGGAGCCGAGTGTTACAATCGAGAGCACCTGCGTTTCACCGCGCTGGAATAAACCAGATCCGTGCGTTCGCGGGAGCACGCCAACCTCTGCGGTCAGCGGCCGCAATTCATCGAGCGCGCGACCGTCCACTCGCTGATTCGTTTTAAGCACAAGATTACGCGCCACGTCTTCAAGAGCTGTGTCGAGCAAGGTGACGCCTTTCGCGCGCGCATCCTTGGATACTTCGTTATCAGCCTTGAGCACCGCGTCCAGTTCTTCCTTGAGTACGTCGATGTTCACGCGGGTCTTTTGTTTGTCGGCAACAAAAACTTTCCGCAAATCTTTGCTTGCAAGAAATTCCTTGACCTTGCGCTCAATCAAAATCTGGAGCGCTTTTTCTTCTTCGGTGAGCTCCTCTTGAGCGATCTTTGCCACCGCTGATTCGGCAATAGCGTTTTTTACGAACGGCACCACATCGGCAATCTGCTTCTGTGCGAACTTAATCGCCTCAAAAAGATCAGCTTCAGGCGTCTGTCCGGCGCCCGCTTCAATCATCACAACCTCGTCTGCAGTTCCCGCAACATAGAGATCAAAATCGCTTTGTTCCCGCTCGCCATGCGTGGGGTTTATGAC
The DNA here is from genome assembly GCA_964596475.1 of uncultured Gammaproteobacteria bacterium. Classification (GTDB taxonomy): domain Bacteria; phylum Patescibacteriota; class Patescibacteriia; order UBA1558; family 2-01-FULL-52-15; genus CAZQTS01. Next base: position 7,843 of record CAZQTS010000012.1, on the reverse strand, counting down.
GAATTGATTATTGACGCGCCCGATGCGCGCGCATGCAACCGGCCCTGCCCAGGGAATAGGAGAAATACCAAGTGCAATGGATGCCGCAAACAGTGAGGGCACGTCCGGATCGTTCTCACCGTCCACCGAAAGAACCGTCACAATAACCTGCAGATCCTTATGCGGGGCCCCTTTGAACAGGGGTCGGATACTGCGATCAATAAGACGCGCGGTCAAAACCGCGTCATCCGTTGCCCGTCCTTCGCGTTTGATGAAACGTGAACCCTTAATTTTGCCCGCGGCGTACAACCGTTCCTCATAGTCAACCATAAGCGGAAAATAGTCCACCTCTTCGCGTGCCTGCACTGCGACGACCGCAGTTGCCAAAACGACCGTATCGCCGTACGAAACCGTGCACGCTCCGTGCGCCTGGCCGGCGAGTTTGCCGATCTCTACTTTGAGCCTGCGACCTGCGACGTCGCGCTCGAATACTTTAACTTCCTTCATGTGCTATCCTTTCCTCGCTGTCGCAGGTTACTCGAGTGATACTTGGTAGCCTATAGCCTATAGCTTATGGCTTATGGTGTTGCCATATGCTATTCGCTATTCGCTATAAGCTATATGCTATATGCCACCAACGTTCTACCACTGTGGAAACCGCGACGCAGCAAATTAATTAATGATTAACGTTGTCTTATTGATAAAGTACCTAGTATGTACTCCAGAACATCGTTATCGATCATGTCGGTTGTAATCGTGATAAGATATTCCCCATAAGGAGCAGCAGTGGTACTTGGCCCAACAAATATGTATCGCGGGTTTGGGTTAGTACTGGTTGCAAGCTTGTAACCCCGAGTGTCGGTCACGGTCAATTCCTCATCAACGCCAATGCGCCCCGTCTGCCAGAAAGACTTCTGGTACCAAGAATCGAGCGTCAATTTTTTACCATTGGGCTCATATTCAATAATAAAATTTGGCCATGTTTCAGGTTTGGCGTCTGGATCGGACAAAGCTACCACGACCTCGCTTTGTAGATCAGTCGAAGTGTGCCATCTCTTTGGGTACTGAAAAGATATGACCGAATCTGTCCGACTATCCCTGAATTCATTCCATAAGCCGCTTCCATCTATCAAATTAAAACTTCGCAGTAGTGATCGCCCATCACTAGAATCGCCCTCTTGATACAAGAAGTATTGCACACCATGCACGGTGGTTATAAGACACTCGAATGGATACCGCGGGCCACCAAGTTTGCCACCGCTTGTTAAGCCCCGTTCGCGATCAAAGGTAACGTCACCGATGGAAACTCTATCAGTCGTAGCTTTCTTGTTACAATAAGCACCGTAGGTGGTTTGACGTTCAGGGTTATAATATGCGAATATAGCAACCATATTGCCCTCGAGATCTTTGTTTGGTTGGGAAAAAGTAATTTCTTGCACTGCGCTGTCTTTGATTGGCAGCGCTGGCTTGCCGTTTACTGGATTTGATTCAGCCATACCCCACCCCTGCGGAATCTTGAGTGAATAATTATACCTTTGATTCCTGAAAACAATTGTGCTTACTTCGCCATCTTGAGCGCCTCCGTTGGCTATCGCCCCATTGCTCCCCTGCGGCAGAGCCGAATTTGTCGGGACATTTCTAGGCGGAGTACTAACACTTTTTCGAGTAACCAGGGTACACCCCGGTAGAAGTATCAACAGTGCTAATAAGACTATTCTCTTCATATTTAATCTCTAATTAAAAACTTACGCGTATTTTTTGATATGTCAATAAAATCATCAGCTCCCTCCTTCAGTTTACCGGATGCTGTCTCGCCGAAAGCGGCCACCTCAACGAGCACGCCATGGTTTCGCAAATACTCAACCGCAGGCATATAATCCCCGTCTCCTGATACTAAAACTACAACGTCCAAATTTTGCGCCATCTTTATGGCGTCAATCACCAGTCCCACATCCCAATCGCCTTTCTTGGTCCCGCCCGGAAAAACCTGCAAGTCCTTTGATTTCACTTCAAACCCTTGTTTTTCGAGAGCAAGGAAAAAATTGTCGTCAACGGACTGCGGACCGCGAATCACGTACGCGGTTGCGCGAATCAGCTTGCGTCCTGCGACGCAGTGCGTAAGCAGAGAGCCAAAATTTACTTTAGCTTTGTAAAGGTTCTTTGCCGAATAGTACAGGTTCTGGACATCAACGAAGACTCCGACACGCTGCTCTTTGTGTTTAATCAACATGGTTCATCTACTTAGCCTCCTCGGTCACCGGCTCTTTTGCCTCGGCAGCAACCGGCAACTCTTCTTCAATAATAACAGACGCAGACGTTTCGCCGGCCTTCGGTGGTTTAAGCTTCAGCGCCTTGATGAGCTTCGAAAAACTCTTCTCGTTGTCTTTTAACAAATACCGAAGCAGCTTCCTGCGCTGGGAGACTTTGCGCAAGAGACCGCGCCTGGATGAAAAATCTTTCTTATGTTCCTTGAGATGTTTGCCTAACTCTTTGATTTCGGCTGTCAGTATTGCGATTTGGACTTCCGCCGAGCCAGTATCATTTTTGTGAGTCCGAAACTTCTCGATGATCTTTTCTTTCTTCTGCCTCGAGAGCATTTTCTCCTTTCTCCAAACTTGCCTCGGCAGCTTTCTCGCTGACGGGCCAGCTGACACCGTATCCGAGAATGCGACGTATGCGCAATCCAAGACAGGTTTTAATAATGTATCGCTTTGGATACTACATAAATCGCAGGTTTTTGTCAACAGCAGGCTTGATCGCACGAGAAGCTCACGTCGTCCCCAGCCGGTATGCTTACCAATGGCAGTTGCCCGTGGTAGAATGAACCCGACCTCGCCCTCAAGGGCGGAGGTATCAGGGCGGGTTCTTTACGAGGGGAGCCTGCTCCGCAGGTTTATTTTCAAGGCCCTTCATCCCCGTGCTTAAAAGCGCGGGGTTTTCGGGCGAACGTAATAAAGACAATTATCACGCGCTTATGGAACGCGGTCCAAAAAATTTTGATGGTCCATGGTCCAAAGGACCACATAAGGACCACATAGGGGAGACGCACACGGAGCAACTGTCGCTCTCTAAGGAAGAAATTCTCGAACAGATTCGAAAACAAGAGCAAGAATCATTTCCCATAGAAATGCCGCAACGACGGCATTTTGAGTCCATCCGCGAAATATTTCCGCGCTTTATCTGGGAGCAGGTCGAGGAGGATATCGCATTGATTGAAGACGCTGCGCCGCAAACCCTAAACCCTGCAAAACTCGAAATCATCGCGCAGGCCCTCGCTTCGGAGCGGCATGAAAAAGAATCGCTCGACGCGCTCACGGGACTCTACAGCCAAAAATACATGAAAGAGATTCTCACTGACTCACTAGTTGAACAAATGCGGAATCAGGAAATCAATTCTTTTGATCATATTATTCGAATCAGTCTTGACATCAACGGTTTGAAAGCAGTAAACGACTACCACGAGGGCCAGCACAGCAAGGGCGATGAGTACCTCAAGCTCGTGGCTGATGGGTTGCGCAACAGTCAAACCATTGACCGTCTAAGGCTTTCCGGCTGTCGCGTGATGATTGCTCGCGAACACGGTGATGATTTTAGCATAACTATTATTGGCAAGCCCGATCGTGATTACGACGAGCATGCGATTCGGCTCGCCTTACAGCACGAGGTCAAAGCAGTCAAAATACCTGAAACGCTCATATCGCATGATATCTTAGAAAAAACAGTCGGCCCTGTTCCGAAAAACTTCGAGTTTTATCCGAGTGCGGCTGCAGGAAGCGTTTCAATCGAAAAGATTCTGACGGGCGGGCTCCTGAAAGATAAAAATGCCCTCGAAGAATCAGACACGCCAAAACGCACAGCGCAAAAAATTATGGGCGCGCTCATCGACGAGTCCGAGTCACTCATGAAGCATGACAAGAATGTCTTTAAGCGAATCCTCCTCTCCGGATCGGCACTTGAACGCTACTATCTCCAAGCCATATCACCGCGCGATCAAGAACTTCTTGCCGACCTGGACTCGCTCCAGCAGATCGTTACGGCGCAAAACGAGATGATCGGCGTTCAAAAACAATTGATTTCTGAACTCAAGCGCAAGCTGAAGACTAATCAAAAGGAAGGGTCGTAACTTTGTATTCATCGCCTCCGACCGCTTCGACTACTTGCTCAAAATCCTCTTTGCCGTTTGCGAGATGAAATGTTGTACCGTCCGGCAGGGTATACTTAACCGTTAAACGGTAGGTATTGGCCGAAACGCCTCGCTCTGCATCTTTAACAGAAAAAGAAAGGCATGCTTTTGACGGACTTGTCTGCTCGCAATACCCTGCCATGAGTTCAGGCAGCGGGGCGCTTGCCGAGCCATACGGCACAAGCCGAGCAACAGAGCCGCCATACAGGGCCGCGGCATTGGGGTAGTCGGAGGAATGCAAAAAACCAAGGAACCGGATAAGGGCGAGCTTGGCGTCTTCAATGTCACGATCAGTGATATCGTAAATCTTCAGCACGCGCACCTTCGGGTATTCAATGGTATACACAAACTCGAGCTTTGAGCGCTTTTGACCATCGGTCGCCTCCACCACGGCCATGTGATTGTTCGGAAAATTCACATTTTTAATTACCCACACGCGCCCGAGCGCTGCCTTTTGCGGGTGTACTTCGTTAAGATACTTGTAAACAAAAACAGTAAAGAGACCGCGCGCTTGTTCGGGACTCACTTGCCGACCCTGACCGAAATCGGTGAGCAGCACCACTATGCTGAAGATGATGGCCGATGCGGTGAACAAAATCAGAAGGACTACAAGGCTCGTCCTGATGTGCCGTTCGTTTCGCGCGGATAATTTCCTCCTCCTCATGACATACTCTATGTTACCACGGTTTGGCCCTTCATAACAGGAGTCTGCAGCCGTAATTGACAAAAAATAAAGGCGGGCATAAACTCATACTATATTAGTATGAGTTTTGCACTCAATGTTTCAAATTAACTCTCGGCTCGACTACGGATTAATTCTCTTGCGGTCGCTTGCGTTGCATTACGATGAAGGACTGCGCCCGTTGAAAACGATCGCCGACGAGAATCGCCTGCCCTACCGGTATCTTGCGCAAATTGTCATGCCGCTTAAAAATGCGGGCATCGTTCGTGGTCGGGAAGGCGCGCGGGGCGGCTATCGCTTAGGTCGCAAGCCCGGCATGATTACGCTCCAGGAGGTCACGCTTATCCTTTCACCGCGCAAACGCCTGAATCGGTGTCTCTTAACTGATCACCGCGTATGCAAGTTGAAAGAAGGCTGCAGCATGTCCGAGTGGTGGTTCCGCTTCAACGAACGGTTTCAGAAACTCATACGCAATATGACGCTTGAAGACCTTATATGAAAAAGAGTCTCCTGAAGATTAAAAAATTGTCGGTTGGTGCTTCGGGAAAGCAGATTATAAAAAATCTTTCACTTGAAATTAATACTGGTGAACTGCACGTCCTCATGGGCCCAAACGGTTCTGGAAAAAGCACCGTCGCCTTTGCCATCATGGGACACCCCGGCTACCGCACCAGGGCTCAAGAGCTTTCCTTCCAGGGTCGCAACATCAAAAATCTGACCCCTGACGCGCGCGCGCGACTTGGCTTGTTTCTGGGTTTTCAATACCCGACAGCGGTAAGCGGGGTAACGCTCGCGCATCTATTGCCTGCTGCAATGCAATCGCGCCGTCAGCCCAACAAGCATGCTAAGAAAAAAAACACGACCGGTAAGCATCTCACGCTCGCCAAAGCGCTGCAGTTTGAAAAACGCACTGCCGACGACGCCTTCAGACGGAGCATCGATACAACGCTTGACGATCTGAAACTCCCGAAAGAAATCATCTATCGCAGCATCAACGAAGGCTTTTCCGGAGGCGAGAGGAAGAAAACCGAAATACTCCAAATGACAACCCTTATGCCGAAGCTTGCCATCCTTGACGAGCCCGATTCGGGCCTTGACATAGACGCGCTCAAAAACATTGCCCGCGCTATCTCTCGAATGCACAGAGGCGGCATGGCAATGCTCCTCATTACGCACTATCCCAATATTCTCAAGTATCTGCGACCAGATGCCGTGCATGTGGTCGATCGCGGCACCATTGTTCGGTCTGGCACCATGGCGCTCGCGCGTCGCATCGCGGAAAAAGGGTATATCAAGATCTCAACCAGCCATGTCGCGCGCAACTGAAGTCAAAAAAAAATTCAGCAGAGCCTATCAGTACGGATTTGCCGATCCCGAACAGGTCGTGTACAAGAGCCCCAAGGGAGCAACGGCCGAGGTCGTTGATATCATTTCAGAGCAAAAGGAAGAACCTGACTGGATGAGGGCGCGTCGGCATCACGGGTTGAAATTTTTCCTTGAGCGGCCCCTGCCGCGCTGGGGCGCTGACCTGTCGGCTATTCAGTTCGACGACATCTACTACTACGTGAGACCGGTCGAACGCACAATGAGCAGCTGGAGTGAGCTGCCGCAAGCGATTCAAGAAACGTTCGAGAAACTCCGGATCCCCGAATACGAGCGCGAGTTCCTCGCAGGGGTTGGCGCGCAATATGATTCTGAAAATGTGTATCATGCTGTTAATAAAAAACTTGAGCAAAGCGGGGTTGTTTTTTCGGACGTCGAAACTGCCTGCAAAAAATATCCTGATTTAGTCAAAAAATACTTTGGCACGGTGATACCGGCAAACGACAATAAATTCGCTGCCCTCAATACCGCCATGTGGTCAGGCGGTAGTTTCATCTATGTTCCCCCGGGCGTGCACGTTGATCTGCCGCTGCAAGCCTATTTTAGAATCAATGCTAAAAACATGGGACAATTCGAGCGCACGCTGATTATTGCCGATGAAGGCAGCTTTGTGCATTACGTGGAAGGTTGCAGTGCACCAGTATACGTCGCAAGTTCGCTCCATGCCGCCGTGGTTGAAATCATTGCGCTGAAAGGGGCGCGCGTCCGGTACACCACGGTGCAAAACTGGTCGAAAAATGTTTATAATTTGGTCACGAAACGCGCTCATGCGCACGAGAATGCCGTGGTCGAATGGGTGGATTTCAACTTTGGCGCCAAAGCTACCATGAAATACCCCTCGGTCTTTCTCCTCGGTGACGGCGCTCGAGCAGACATCCTGTCAATGGCGTTTGCTGGCAAAGATCAGCACCAGGATGCCGGTTCGAAAGTCGTACACGTTGCACCGAACACCAGCTCGCGGGTGCGGTCAAAGTCTGTGGCTGCCTTCGGCGGACGCACGAGCTATCGCGGTCTTGCGTACGTCGGACCAAAGGCAAAAAACAGCCGGATTAACGTGCAGTGTGATGCGCTCATTCTCGACGAAGCGTCACGTTCAGATACGTACCCAACCATGCGCATCAATACGGACGATGCGATTGTCGAACACGAGGCATGGGTTTCAAAAATCGGCGAGGAGCAAATGTTTTACTTGCAATCGCGAGGACTTTCGCCGGAAGAAGCATCGGTTATGCTCGTGAACGGCTTTATTGAACCACTCGTCAAAGAACTGCCCATGGAATACGCGGTGGAGATGAACCGGCTGATTGAATTAGAGATGACAGGGAGTGTTGGGTAGCATGTCATCGCGAGCCCAGCCGCAGTTTTTACAAAACTGCGGCTGGGCGTGGCGATCCCAATGAAAATGAGATTGCTTCGTCGCTACGCTTCTCGCAATGACAAAATAACAATGCACACACAGTTACTCAATACAGAGAAGGTGAGCATCAATCGCTCGATGATTCTCATTGACTGGGACAACGATTTCACTGATACCGCTATCACCGTTCTCCCCCATCAAAAACTCCATTATTTTTTTATTCAGGGCGTACAGAGTAAAGAATCCAGAACCGTTCGCA
>CAZQTS010000011.1:7530-18927 GCA_964596475.1 uncultured Gammaproteobacteria bacterium | reverse complement strand
GGAGGTCCGGGTAAGGACGGCATCCCCTCGATCGACCGTCCGAAATTTATCACACTCACCGAGGCGCAGAAACAACTGAAACCGCAGGGGCTGGGTTTGATCGTTTCGCTCGACGGCGAGCATCGTTTTTACCCCTATCAAATACTGGTATGGCACGAATTGGTCAATGACACGATCGGCGAGCAGCCTATTCTGGTGTCGTTCTGTCCGTTATGCGGCAGTGGGCTTGTCTTTGATCGCCGCGTGAACGGTGAGACGATCGAGTTCGGCGTGTCAGGCAAGCTGCATAATTCAGATTTACTCATGTACGATCGCAAGACCGACTCACTCTGGCAGCAGATTTTGGGCGAGGCAGTAGTTGGTCCGCTTACCGGTACGAAGCTTGTGCAGATTGAGGCCAATGTGACCCCCTTGGACGTTTTTGCGCAAAAGTTTCCACGTGGCACGGTGCTGTCACGAGATACTGGATTTGACAGGAATTATGATCGCACGCCCTATGGAAACTATGACGAAAACAGGGAAATTTTCTTCCCGGTGAGCGCCACTGATGAGCGCCTTCACCCCAAAGCACGGGTTCTTGGTATAGAAACTGCGGGTAAGTTTAAGGCATATCCAGAGGATCGCTTGAAAAAACAAAGAACGATCTCCGATAGTTTTGCCGGCCGAGAGCTACGGCTTGACTATAATGATGGTTTGGTGACAATTAAGGATACACAGAGCAATCAAGCGATTGCGCCGATCTATACGTTTTGGTTCGCCTGGTATGCTTTTCATCCGGATACTGAACTGTATCAGTAACACTGATTATCAAAAGGTCATACGCAAACTAATTTACTTACGTTAACACCTATGTCGCAAACAGCTACATTGACCTGCCCACACTGCGGCGCACAGCAGCATGTGCTCGTGCCGACGAACGGCACGTGTCTTGCCATGCACACCTGTCACCAGTGTGGCAAGATAATCAAACCGAAAGAACACTGCTGCGTGGTCTGCGAGTTTTCTGACACCACGTGTCCGGTGGCCGCGCAAGCGTGAGCGCCATGATACACAATCCAGCAAATTTCAACCAGATTACCGAGACTATCTGGATCGGCAACAACATGTGTTGCGATATGCATAATAGGAAACTCATTGATCTTGGTTTCGATGCAGACATTGACCTTGAGGAACAGCGAGGAGAAGAGCCGCCGCGGACGCACATATACCTTTGGTTGCCGACACAGGACCATGCTGCGCCAAGCCCTGATCAGCTCTCGGCGGGTGTTGCAAGCTTAGAGAATATGACGGCGCGCAAACTCAAGGTATATGTGCATTGCAAGAACGGACACGGCCGCGCGCCCACATTGGTCTCTGCTTTTTTTATCACACGGGGAATGGGGATTGACGAGGCCATTGCGACTATTAAGGCACAACGTCCTGCTATTCACCTGAACGAAACGCAGATCGCTGCTCTTGCGGCGTTTGCCCATCGTTCGCGCGGGAGGCAATAATTTGAATTTTTTCCTATTATTCTCCTTCGCCAGAATACCTTGCGGCTTGCCGCGAGGATGAATGGCGAGGAGAACCCTTCCGTAGCCTTGGCGAAGGAGGGTTGGCTTCGGAAGAATTCCGATACCGCACCGCTTGCGGTGCGGTTCTTCATTTGATAAAATTTCATTGAGATAACTAAGGAGAGGAAGGGGGTGACGTTATGATGAATGAAGGAGAAATGAAGAAAAACTCGCTGCATATGGTTACTTTTGCGCTCTTGATCATCGGCGGGTTGAATTGGCTTGCGTTGACACTCTTCAATTGGGACATCAGTCAGATTTTCGGCGGCATGCAGGCTCCTGTATCAAGAGTGATTTACGTGCTCGTCGGCCTCTCTGCCATTGTTGAACTTGCCCTGCACAAGAAGTTGTGCAGGCAGTGCGGCATGATGATGAAAGGGTCGATGGGTGCCGGCATGGGAGGCGGCATGGGCGGTGGCATGGGAGGCGGCATGGGAGGCGGCAAGATGTGATCATTTTTTAGACTAAACATAAAAAAATAGTGCAAACCCCCTCCGTACGGAGGGGGTTTGTCGTTTGTGGAAATATCTTTCTTGGGGTATGATGCGGTACGTCTTGTATGAGGATTCTCGGTATTGAAACATCATGTGATGAAACGTCAATCGCGTTCTTAGAGGTGCGCTCTTCTGGTTTTTTCTTGCGAAAGCATATCATCTCGTCTCAAATCCATGTACACTCAAAGTATGGAGGCGTGGTGCCCGAGGTTGCCGCGCGCATGCACCTTGAGGTTTTGCAACCCCTGCTTGGAGCACGCATCGGTAAAAGGGCGTTAGCGTCCGTTGATCTTATTGCGGTGACCGCAGGCCCGGGGCTTATTACCTCACTCATGGTTGGTGTGCAGGCAGCAAAAACACTGGCCTATCTCATGCGAAAACCGCTGGTGGGCGTGAATCACTTGGAGGGTCATATCTATGCGGCATGGCTTGGCAAGCCAGCTCTTTTTCGAGAGAAAAAAATCTTCCCCGCCCTTGTACTTATCGTATCGGGTGGTCACACCGAACTTGTTCTCATGAAACGTTACGGCGACTATGAACTGCTGGGTCGCACGCATGATGATGCAGCCGGTGAAGCCTTTGATAAGGTCGCAAAAATTTTGGGACTTGGGTATCCGGGTGGGCCCGCGATTGCAAAGCTTGCCGCTGCCGGAAACCCAAACGCAATTGCCTTCCCCCGCCCCATGCTTGGTTCGGGTGACTATCATGTAAGTTTCGCAGGCCTTAAGACAGCGGTGCTGTACTATTTGGAAAAGAAAAAGACGGTGCGGCGATCAGAGTTGCCCGATATCGCCGCTTCCTTCCAGCAAGCGGTGGTTGACGTTTTAATTGCAAAGACCAAGCGGGCCTGTGAGCGCTTTGTCCCGCGTTCACTGATTCTTGGCGGCGGCGTCTCCGCGAACGCTCTCTTACGAACTGAATTCGAAAAACTCGGCAGCCAGTTCGGCATGCCGGTGTATCTGCCGGCACTGGAATATACCGGCGACAACGCAGCAATGATTGCCGTAGCCGGCTATTATCGGCGGAGAGAAGCGTCGCGCAGCGCGTGGCGCACATTGAGTTTTGATCCGCATTTGAGGCTGGCATGAGAAAGTACACAACCCGTTCTGCAAAAGAAACAATGATGCTCGCAGGTAAGCTCGTGAGTGAGTTTACTGACGGCGGTGTGCTCGCACTTGTAGGTAAACTCGGTGCAGGCAAGACAGTGTTTGTGAAGGGCTTGGCTAAGGGATTAGGGATTGGGCATCTGGTGCAAAGCCCGACTTTTATTCTGATGAACGTCTATCCAGTCAAAAAGCGTCCGTTCAATAAACTCGTACACGTGGATTGCTATCGCTTGGACAATGCCCAAGACTTGCACAATATTGGCCTCGATGAATACCTGCGAGACAAGAAGGCGCTCGTGGCAATCGAATGGGCTGAAAAAGTGCAAGGCATGTTGCCGCCGCACACGGTCACGGTACGGATAAAGACAACAGGAAAGAATGAGCGGCGGATTACGATGGATTCTTTTTAGGACTCCGGTGGCGGCAAAGGTATTGATAGATTAAGTACAATCCAATACTTCCGACCGCAAGATCGGCGATGATGTTCGTTCTGCTTTCGAGCCCGAAAAAAGTCTTCGGGATAATGACCTTGAGGCTTTCGGCAAGCGAATGATTGTATTTCTCGAGGAAACGCAGGCTCATCTCGAAATATTCCCAGAGAATTAAGAGCAGGACACCGATGCGGCCGTAGACGAGAGCCGAAAGGGGGCGCTTATGCATCCGGTAAGCCATTATGATCGCCAAGCCGGTTGCAACCCCTGAAAAAAAGTGAATAAGGGTCCAGTAGGAGTCAAAAAAGCTTTGGTCAGGGGTACCGAAAAGTAAATCAAACATTGATATTGGTAATGAGGTGTGTATGTAGAGTATTTGAAAAAAGAAAGAGATGCAAGCGCTTGATTTATCGGCAGTCTGTGATACTATTTTTTAATTCTTACCAGAAGTATGCTCACGAATCTTACCCAATACCTCTTTTACGCCGTTGTCGCGTATACACTGCTCATACTTTTTGCTCCGTGGTCCTGGATTGCGGACGTTTTTATCACCTATGTGCCGCAGTTTGTGATTGCCGCAAGTATTATTACCGTCGCACTGCTCTTGCAAAAGAAATTTTTGCGCGCGCTGGTGCTCGGTGCCGCAATTTTGTATTTCGGTTTCCCCCTGTTTTCCCTGTGGCTGCCCACGCCTGCGAAATCAAATGGGAATGGAGAGCAAGAGATCATTACGATCATGAACGTAAACGTCAATAAGGACAACCAACAATACCAGAAACTCATTGATCTCATCAAATCAAACAACCCCACCGTGATCACGCTTAATGAGGTAACTGCCGAGTGGCTTGCAACGATTAAGCAGGCGGTGGGCGAGCACTATTCGTTTACTATCGAGATGCCCTATGAGGGGTATCAGGGAATGGCGGTATTGTCGCAACTACCGGTGAGCGCACAGGAGAGCCTGTCGTTTTCAGAGAGAACCCCGCCGCTTCTTCATGTCAGTTTTGCCGACAAGCAATTAACCCTCTTTGCGCTCCACGCCCTGCCGCCGGTGTCTAAGTCTCTTATGCGCGAACGCGACGCGTTTCTCGACTTCTTGGCGGACGAGGTGCAGTCAACCTTTGGCAGTGTCATCGTTGCAGGGGACTTCAACGCGACCATACACGGCGCTTCATTTCGTTCGTTTCTTGGCAAGACCAAGCTGCGAGACAGCCGGCAAGGCTACGGCTGGCAGCCAAGCTGGTTTCGCGGTACGATACTTGCAGCGGCAATAGACCATATCTTGTACCGAGGCGATCTGTCGCTTTCGGACTTCAGAGTGCTCGAAGGTATCGGGAGCGACCATCGGCCGCTACTTGCAACCTTCACGGTGAAATAACTGTCGAGTATGGAAAAAAGCGGTCACGACATTACAAAAGCGTACGAACCGCAGCGCTTCGAACGCGACATGTATCACAACTGGGAAACATCCGGTTTTTTTAATCCGGACAATCTCAAGAAAGGCCGTGCTGGTCGGCTTAAAAGGCGTTCGTTCAGCATCGCCATGCCGCCGCCCAATACCACGGGACGATTGCATCTTGGACACGCTTCATCCATTGCCTACGAGGATGTCATGGTAAGGTACAAGCGGCTGCAGGGTTTCTTAACCCTGTACCTGCCGGGAACTGACCACGCGGCCATTGCAACGCAGAATAAAGTTGAGCAGCTGCTCGCAAAAGAGGGAACGAGCCGGTCTGCGCTCGGGCGTGAGCGTTTTCTGGGTCGGGTGCGTGTCTTTGTTTCACAGTCGCAGCGCGACATGAAGGATCAAATCCGGCGCTTAGGGGCGAGCTGCGATTGGTCAAGGGAAGCATACACGCTGGATGAGGTGTCTTCGCGCGTTGTTGCCGAAGTTTTCGTGCGCATGTATCACGACGGCTTGATTTACCGCGGCAACCGCATTTGCAATTGGTGTCCGCGCTGTAGCTCCACCCTTGCCGACGACGAAGTTCTGTACGTTGAGCGCACAACCCCTTTTTATTATTTAAAATACGGTCCCGTGGTTATTGGCACGGCGCGGCCCGAGACCAAATTTTTGGACAAGACCATCGTGGTACATCCGGACGATGCGCGCTATCAACAGTTAATCGGTAAAGAGTTTGAGGTGCCGTGGATCGAGGGGACGGTTAAAGCCCGCGTGATTGCCGATCCGATTATTGACAAGGACTTGGGCACCGGCGCGATGACGCTTACTCCTGCACACAGTTTTGAAGATTTTGAATTGGCGAAAAAGCATAAGCTGGAAGTCGCGCAGATTATCGGACCTGACGGCAGATTGACCGAAGCCGCGGGCAGCATGCGGGGCATGCTTACTTCCGAGGCGCGCAAGAAAGTTGTTGAAGTTCTGAAACGGAAAGGTCTCATTGACCGTATTGATACCGACTACGTGCACAATTTGTCAGTCTGCTACCGCTGCGAAACAGCGGTTGAACCTCTGATTTCGAAACAGTGGTTCGTTAACGTGAATAAAAAGGTTGGAAGCAAGCACCAGAGCTTGAAAGAGCTTGCGACAGAGCTGGTGCGTCGCAAGGAGGTTGCCATTATTCCGGAGCGATTTCGCAAAGTATATTTCCAGTGGATGGATAATTTGCACGACTGGTGCATCTCGCGTCAGATTTGGTGGGGACATAGGATTCCGGTGTGGTACCGAGAAAGTGCAAAATTTCCGCCAAAGGCGGATCGGTCTGTGGCCGAAAAAGGTGAAAAATTGTGGGACTTGAAGATTTATGGCAGGGATATATTTCAGGGTCTTGTTGACGGTACCAAAACAATTGAGATACGAGCTGGCCGCGCGCGGGGGACTGGAAAGTATTGGGGTGATTTTAAGGCAGGCGATAGTATTCAATTTCGGCTTGCCGATGAAAAGACCGATGAAATCATCCGGGGCTTTGCGCCGGTACGAAAATTGGTGAAGTGTGCGCGCCATTTCAAAACGCTTGATGATATTTTTATGCGTTACCTGCCCGAGGATGATTACCCCGGGGCGTCGCTGTCAAAGCTAAAACACTGGTGGAGTGAGCGCAAGGACCTGACCGACCGCATACGGACATACGGGGTCTGGGTGATTGAGTTGGCCAACGCCGAGACCAAAGAGTTGTACGTCGGCGTCAATCCGCCAAAAGGCGAAGGGTGGGAGCAAGATCCGGACACGCTCGACACCTGGTTTTCATCAGCCACATGGACGTTTTCGACGCTGCTTGATCGAAGCTATAAGAAATACAAAAATTTCGACGACTGGCTCAAGCGCAGCCCGGACATTAAGCGATTCCATCCTACCTCGGTACTTGAAACCGGCTACGACATCCTCTTCTTCTGGGTTGCGCGTATGATACTGGTTACGGCCTACATTATGCAGGAACGGCCTTTCGAGACCGTCTATTTACACGGCCTCGTTCGTGACAAGCAGGGTCGCAAAATGGCCAAGTCGCTCGGCAATGTGATTGACCCCATTGACGTTATCGAAAAGTACGGCGCTGATGCCTTACGACTATCACTCATTATTGGTTCAGGTCCGGGTCAGGACGTGCGCATGTATGAGGAGAAAATCGCAGGGTATCGAAACTTCGTGAATAAACTTTGGAATGTTTCGCGATTCATTCTGACGAGCGTTGATCAGGCGAAAAGGATGGAGAAGCGGCCGAAGCCGCGCACCATTTCGGATCGATGGATACTGGCGAGGACTGACGACGTGGTGCGTCGAATTACGCGCCATATTGATCAGTGGCAGTTCTCGCTCGCCGGCGAGGTGCTCTACGATTTTACGTGGCACGATCTGGCCGACTGGTATCTGGAGATTGGAAAGATTGAAAGCAAGGAGTCGCCGGCGGCTAAGCAAAACACCGATGCCATTCTCCTGTATGTTTTGGAACAGTTGCTGGTTCTCTGGCATCCGTTCGCTCCGTTTGTCACCGAGGTTCTTTGGGCAAAGTTGGGTGTAGGATACCCTGTGATGGTTGCGCAATGGCCAAAGCTAAAGGCGCGCGCGATTTCTTCTGCAAAGCGGATTGAGCAGCAATTTCAGAGATTGAAGGATAGCATTACGGCCATCCGAACCTTGCGCGCTGAAAACAAAATTCCAGCCGGAGCCATTCTGCCGGTGCATATCGCAGGATGGTCAGAAGTGATGCATCATAAAGCCGTCATCGAGAAACTGGCGCGTTGCTCGATGAGCGAGTCGCGGGTATCCGGCAAAGAGATTCGGGGCGCCGGGTTTGTCATCACTGCTGATGTCCGGGTTCAGATGAACGATGCCAAGCGTGAGGCGTTGAAGCGCTATGTTACCCAGCTCGAAGCAAAGCTGACCGATGAGAATTTTGTGAAACGCGCACCTGCCGCAGTGGTGGCACTGGAACGCAAGAAATTGGCAGAGGCGAAGGAGAGACTAGGTACATAGTGCACCCTGGTGGAACGCTTCCTTGCTGGCGACGAAAGGCATCTGCCCCTCCTTGATTAGGAGGGGTAGGGGAGGTAGAATACCGGAGCACGAAAAGCGATGACACAACGTATATTCAATGCGCTTGATTTGAGAGATCGCCGTCGACAGTTGCGCGGCAATCAGACCAATGCGGAACGGATCTTATGGTCTCGGCTGCGCAATCGGCAGCTTCGCGGTTTGAAATTTCGCCGGCAATTCAGTGTAGGACCCTATATTCTTGATTTTTACTGTCCGAAACTTTTTCTCGCTATTGAGGTTGACGGTGGGCAGCATGTGGAACATGCACAGTACGACGAAAGACGTGAGATATATTTACGATCAAAAAACATCCAGACACTTCGATTCTGGAATAATGAGGTTCTCCAAAATATTGATGGCGTACTAGAAAAAATCATGAGCGCTCTGGATGGGTAAACCCCCTCCAACTCCCCCTTGGCAGGGGGAGGAATTATCGGGTGATCCTCGGCGGGGCGATGATTTAGAGATTGCCGCGCCCCGACATCTCGTCGGGGCTCGCAATGACACCCGCGTCATTCCGCCTGCCTAAATATTTCTTCGAGCGACGTAATCCCCTCCAGCGCCTTGAGGATTCCATCCTGCAGCATGGTAATCATGCCGTGCTTTTGAGCAGTTTCCTGTACGCCGTATTCTGACACATTACCGGCAAGGATCAATTTTTCCAGATCCTTGTTCATCGTCATTATTTCAAAAATGCCGATCCGACCGCGATATCCCAGGTCATTACATTGCGCGCAGCCCTTTGCCTTGTAGAATTTAAAATTTTCAGGATGGCGTAAGTCCGCGGTGATCCCCAGGTCGGTGCGATCGCGAAGGTTTGCCATCGCATCTTTAACCTGTTTAAAAAAAGTTTCATTCACCGCATCAGGCTCCTTGCAATGCCGGCAGAGGAGCCTTATGAGACGTTGACCAATGATGGCATTGATGGCGGGTGCAAGCAGGAAGGTCTTTGATCCCATAGCCAAAAATCTTGGAATTGCGCCTGCAGCGCTGTTGGTATGGAGCGTTGAGAGGACCAGGTGACCGGTGAGTGCTGCATTAATGGCGGTATCAGCCGTTTCAAGATCCCTGATTTCGCCCACCATGATGACGTCAGGATCTTGGCGCAGAAGCGACCGGAGGCCTTTAGCGAAATCAAGGCCAGCTAAAGGATTGACCTGCGTCTGATTCACGCCTTTGAGTTTGTATTCGATTGGATCCTCGAGGGTTAAGATTTTGGTTTCCGTCGAATTAAGCAATTGGAGGATGGCGTACAGCGTTGTGGTCTTGCCGCAGCCGGTTGGGCCGGTGGCAATAATCATGCCGTTGGGCTTTGCTGTTTCTCGCTGGAGGGTTGTGTGGCTGTATCCGGAAAGTCCCAGTTTGTCGAGCGTCAGGGCAGAGATGGTGAAACGGAGCAAACGCATCACGACGCTTTCACCGTATGAGGTGGGGACGGTCGAGACGCGTACCTCGAGCCTATCGTCCTTCAAAAAAATGGTAAAACGCCCGTCCTGGGCTTTGTCAACAATGTTGATTTTAAGTCCGGCTATGAGTTTGATGCGGGAGATAATTTTTGACCATGCCTCGGAAGGCAGGGTGCCCACATCGTGCAGAATGCCGTCAATGCGCATGCGAACTTTAATATCGTCGGCTTCAGCTTCAATATGGACATCGGATGCATTGGTTTTAAGCGCTGAACCGATGACGAGTGCAAGGAATTCGGTGAGGGGGACCTTCGCAAGAAGCTGCTCAAGATCTTTTATCGTCGTGATTTTTTCCTGTTGCTTGGCAAGTACTACCTCTGAAAGCTCAACGCCCTCCTCTCGGCTCTTGATCGTCTTGGGTATTGCGTCGTATTTTTTGAAGGCGGCAGCAAGACTTTCTTCGGATATTTTATAGATGAGCACCTCGGCGTCGTGTTTCTCACGGAGTTCTTCGGCTTTCTTTATGATTGCCGGATTAGCCGGATCGGTTGTTCCTAAACGTATCTGATCGCTCTTGGTAAAGAAGCACGCCACTCGCTCGCGTTCGCAAAAGGCGCGATCGAGAAGCAGGAGCGCGTCCTGGGGTATGGGAAAGGTTTTGAGGTTTATATACAGGACGCCTTGCTGCTTGGCCTCCTGTTCGGTAAGAGCTTCCCTTTGTTTGGCGCGAATTTCCGCAAGTGTATCGGCAAGTTCCCTGTCTTTGTCAGGACTTACATGAAGCCGTCCGTGGTCGGAAGCTTTCTTGCTGCTTGCTTGAGGGGTGAGCATTGCAAAAACGCTTTACGCGAAAGCTCATCAAAAGATATGTCGGTGCACCCAGGGAAGGTGCGAAAGGAGTCGATGGATTTTGCTCGGTTGTTGGCCGGTGGTTAATTTGCGGAACACGGCGGTCCACACTGCTATTTGTATGGTGGTGAAGAGCGTAATGAATGCGGCCACGACGAGAACGAGTAGAACGAGCGCCGTGAGAGAAAAGATTTGCAAAGCAGCTGCTGAAAACGCCACGAGTGAGCCGAACAGAGTGAGCAGGAGGGCAAGGAGCGGGATGATAACGAAGGACATTATGATGAAGGCGACGAAGAGAACAGCCAGGATCAAGAGCGAGGTTTCGATACTCGTAATCCAGTTGGTGATAAAGAGGAGCCAGGCGTTGCGGAATGCTTCGGTCACCGTATTGTTGTAGAGCATGATGTAGAAAAGGCTGTAACGCGTTACCAGGTCAAGGATAATGATGACGGGGATCAGAATGAGATACACCAGGGTCGCGAGAATCAAACGCGCGCTCCCCGGGCTCGTCAAGATAAGGTAAATCAGCGGAAGGACGACAACCGTTACAATAATCAGATAGAGCAGCCGATAGATCAGGTTGATGCCAAAGAGTGCCCAGAATTTATCCAGCCCTTTGCGAAAACTAACGAGGTAGCTTGTCTGCTTTTTACTTTGCAGCTGCGCGATCGCAAAAATGATTCCGCCTTCGGAGCTGGTCACGATGATGGCGAGCGCAATGACGACAATGAGAAGAAAAAAGAAAAAAGCGAGAAACGGCAGACTGTCAAGCCGGAGGCTGGTCCACGGTATTTGGTCGAAGGACTGGCTCCAGCCGATGAAGATGGATGTCAACAAATCGGTTTGCGTATACCAGTTTGTGATCGAGAGCGCTTCGTCTTTACTTCCGATATCGAAAAAAATCTGGAACGTGCCAGCAACACCGGTGAGTGATGCAAAGAAAGCAAGCGGCCAGAGGAAGAGGTATGTGCGGGAGAGCGCCCAGCCTTCGGCAAGGATGTGGCGGTAGAACGTGTTTGTTTTGTTCATTTTGTTTTTGCGAGAAAATTGCCCACCTATAGTATAC
>CAZQTS010000011.1:0-7430 GCA_964596475.1 uncultured Gammaproteobacteria bacterium | reverse complement strand
CGTGTTTGTTTTGTTCATTTTGTTTTTGCGAGAAAATTGCCCACCTATAGTATACAACAGCGTTGCGTAATTGTGCAATGAACCCGACCCCGCCCCGACGTATCGTCGGGGCGGGGTATCCGGGCGAACATAAGAATGCAGCAGTGAGGTACGGAAGCAGAATTCTTTCCTCTAGGCGCTTGCCATGAGCTGCTCAAACTCTTCCTTTTCAATACTTTCTTTGACCAGAAGAGTTTGGGCTATTTTCTCGAGTTTCTCTCGTTGTTTTATAATGATTTCCTCGGCTGTCTTGCATGCCTGTTTGATGAGTTTCGTGATGGCGCGATCGATTGCTTCAGCGGTCTTTTCGCTATAATCTCTTCGTTCATGGATTTCCCGTCCCAAAAAGATTAGCTCTTCCTTCTCACCATAGGTTCGCGCTCCCATTTCTTCGCTCATGCCAAACTGGGTAATCAGCTGGCGTGCAAGGAGTGTGGCCCTCTTGAGATCGTTGCTCGCTCCCGTAGTAACGTCGCCGAAAATCTTTTTCTCCGTTACATGACCGGCCAGCAGGACGGCCAGATCATCGATAAAATCTGCGCGGCTATGGTACCGTTTGTCTTCACTCGGCAGCTTGAGCGTGTAACCGCCGGCGCGTCCGCGAGAGATGATGGATACCTTGTGCACCGGATCGGCGTTGGGCAGTAAGTGCGCAACGAGCGCGTGGCCTGCTTCATGGTAGGCGGTAATCTTTTTTTCCTTTTCGGACATGATGCTGCTCTTTCGCTCTGGGCCGAGCATTACTTTTTCAATTGCCTGGTAGAGATAGTCCTGCGTAATGACCTTTTTGTTGTCGCGTCCGGACATGATAGCTGCTTCATTGAGCACGTTGGCAAGGTCTGCGCCCGAGAATCCGGGTGTTCGTTGCGCAACGATTTTCAGATCCATGTTTTCAACAAAGGGCTTGCCCTTCGCGTGAATCTTAAGGATGTCCTCGCGCTCTCTAATATCCGGCAAATCGAGGGTGACCTGACGGTCGAAGCGGCCGGGACGCAGGAGCGCCGGATCGAGAATGTCGGGACGATTGGTCGCGGCGATAACGATGATATTTGTTTGATTATCAAAACCGTCCATCTCAACCAGAATCTGGTTTAAGGTTTGTTCGCGCTCATCATGCGATCCGCCCAACCCCGCGCCGCGTTGTCTGCCAACCGCGTCAAGCTCGTCAATGAAGACAATACAGGGAGCCTGTTTTTTGGCCTTCCGGAATAAATCGCGCACTCGTGAAGCGCCCACGCCCACAAACATTTCGACGAATTCCGATCCGCTGATATGGAAGAAAGGTGCTTCAGCTTCACCGGCGACCGCGCGAGCCATAAGGGTTTTGCCCGTGCCGGGCGGACCGACCAGGAGCACCCCTCTCGGAATTTTCGCGCCCAGATTGATAAATTTCTGCGGCCGACGCAGGAATTCTACGATTTCAGACAGTTCCACTTTTGCCTCTTTCGATCCGGCAACGTCTTTAAAGCTGATCCGGTTCTTCGTTTGCGGTTGGAATTGTTTCGCGGTACTTTGGCCGAACATGAGCGCTTTCGAATTGGCACCTTGAATTTGTTTCATCATCATCCAGATGAAGAATCCGATGATCAGGAGCGGCAGAAACACCGGCGCAACCGTCAGAAACCAAAATCCAGCGCCCGTATCGTTTTTCACGAGGATTTGCAGATTCGTCAATTTCTCCTGGCTGACCCCAAAATTGGACAAGAGGGTCGAGAGCGATTCGGATTGCTCCTTATTGGTTCGTTGGACAGTGCCGTCCTGAAGTCTGATGGTCAATTTGTCGCCGTTCACCTCAACCGTCTTCACTTTCCCCTCGTTTATTTCGTTGACGAGGGTAGAGACGTCAATATCGGTCGCCCGCGTCTGATCGAGACTAAATAAACTGAACACACTTGCGACGAGCAAAAAGACAAGGATGAAAGTGGCAATGTTTTTTAGTATATTGTTCTTCATGGAATTACTGGTGTTTCAAACGAAGTGAACGAGGCGCATTATGCTGATTCAGATTTTTTCGTTTTGCGTATTGACAGCGGCGAACGGTGCGTTGCTCCGGCGCGAATTCCGGTGTCCCTCGGTGCCTTCACCGCAGGCTCGATCAGCGCTGCTACCGCCTGCGTCGGCCGCGCAGCTGTTTCAATAACCGCTTCTTCGGGGGCACCTGCTGCTTCCGTTACTTTTTTGAGTGATAATCCGAGACGGTGATTTTCAGGCTCAATACTGACAATTTTAAAGGTGTGGATCTCGCCAATCTTTACGATCTCATCCGGGCTTTTTATGGTCTTCGGTGACAATTCCGAGATATGGGCAAGACCGTGAATTTCTTTATCCAGTTCGACGAAGGCTCCAAAGGGGTTTGTTTTCAAAATTTTCCCCTGTACCAGATCGCCAACGTGGTACTTTTTATCAACGTCCCTCCAGGGATCCTCTTTTAATTTCTTCATCGAAAGCGAAACCTTTGTTTCCTGAATGGATATGATTTCCGCTTCAACCACGTCGCCAACCTTAACGATTGTTTTCGGGTCGTCAATGCGCTGCCAGGCTAGTTCTGAAATGTGGATGAGGCCTTCGAGTCCGTCACCAAACTCGATGAACGCGCCAAAATCAACGACGCCCGTAATTTTTCCCTTCACTCGATCTCCCTTTTTGTATTTCGAGAGGGCGGCCTTCTGCTTGTCGTCCCAGGCCGCTTTTTCGGAAACGATGAGTTTTTCAGAAGCCTCATCCACATCAATAATCTTCGTTTTAAATGTTTTGTTAATAAACGCCTTCAGGTAAGCCAAAATTTTATTCTTATCCCCGCCTTCGATGCGTGGATAATTTTCAGTCGTAAGTTGTGAAACCGGCAAGAAACCGACCACGTTGCCGACTTTGATCATCAATCCGCCCTTGTTGGCGTCAATGATTTTGCTTTCAATGATGGTTTCATCGCGCATCATCTGTGCGAGGTTATCCCAAGCCTTTTGGTGGCCTGCCTGCCGGAACGACAATTCCATTTCACCGCGTTCATTTTCAAGATCAACGACCGTTGCCGTGGCCCGATCGCCCATTTTCAACTGCGCCGATAATCCAGATTCGTCTTCCAACTCCTTGCCGCGAACAACGCCTGTCGTAATACCTTCAATATCAAGATACACTTCATTTTTTGAAATGCTGATGATTCGTCCTTCGATCAGATCCCCGACTTTGGGGAACTTGATGGCATCACCCTTTGCCTTGAGCAGGCGCTCCATTTCGTTTTGGTCCGACCGGAGTGCGACTGTCATAGTCATGTTCATTTTTTTCGATTGTTTCGGTCTGTTAGGCTGCGATATTCTAACCTATTTTTTTTTCTTTGGCAAGGCCGTCTTTCAGGGCATGCCGGCACCCATTGTATTGGCAGCAGGAATAGCATTTTTGGGACTAAGCTGTGCTGTTTTTCCTGTTTACTTTTAAGCTCATTTGTGATAAATTTAGAATATTCAAGACTACCAGCAGATTTATTTTTTTTCGCTTTTTTAATGCATATTTCCTGGCTTGGTTATAGCGCATTTCGGCTTCAAGAGAACGGCATAACTATTCTTACCAATCCCTACGACCAGGCGTCAAATTTTAGGATCCATAAGCAGGCTGCTGACATTGTGATTTCAAGTCAAGGGCTTGAGACCAAAGGGCACGAGGCCGCGGAGGCGGTCTCCGGAAAACCCATGGTCATTGCAAGTCCAGGTGAGTATGAGATCAAAGGAGTTTTTATCTATGGCCTGCCGCAGGGCGATCAGACGATCTACTTGCTGACCGTTGACGGAATCAGTGTTGCGTTTTTGGGCACGGTCAAGCTCAAGGAGCTTTCCCAGGCGCAGCTTGAGGTCATGGAAGGGGCCGATGTCCTGATTATTCCGGTGGGCGGCGGTGTCGTCACGAGCGCAAAGGATGCAGCGCATATTATTAATCAAATTGAGCCGCGAATCGTCATCCCCGCGCACTATAAGATGACCGGAAGCAAGGGGCTGGACAGCGTTGAGGTTTTTTTGAAAGAGTACTCGGCTCCGCATGAAACGATCGAAAAATTAAAGCTGCACAAGAAAGATCTTGCACACGAGGACACAAAAGTAGTGGTTCTCAAGCATTGATCCGCCATCGAGGATAAGAGCAATGAGTTGAGCATTGGATAGGGAGTCGTCAACGAACACCATAAGCAACTAAAAAAATGGCTGCGCCAAAACGAAACAAACCGCCATCTTCACCAGATCCTGTCATCGCGCGCGCGATTTCGGATCAATCCATCGTGCAAGAGATGCAGGTGTCGTATTTGGATTACGCGATGAGCGTTATTGTGTCGCGCGCCCTTCCTGATGTGCGCGACGGGCTGAAACCGGTGCATCGGCGCATTTTATACGCCATGTGGCAGCTGGGGTTGAGAGCGGGCGCGCGCTTCCGAAAATCCGCGACCGTTGTCGGTGAGGTGCTCGGTAAATACCATCCGCACGGCGATGCAGCGGTGTACGACAGCATGGTACGCATGGCCCAGGATTTTGCTCTGCGCTATCCGTTGATCTTCGGCCAAGGAAATTTTGGCTCCATGGACGGGGACAGTGCTGCGGCCATGCGGTATACCGAGGCGAAGCTTGCGGGCATCGCCGAGGAGCTCCTCGCTGATATCGATAAGGACACGGTTAATTTTGTTCCCAATTATGACAATTCGCTCAAAGAGCCGGAGGTATTGCCGGCTACACTTCCCAACCTGCTCTTGAATGGTGCTATGGGTATTGCGGTGGGCATGGCGACCAATATCCCTCCGCATAACGTACGCGAACTCGCGCAGGCAATTTTGCATCTTATCAAAACTCCCGACGCAGCAACCGAGGAGCTTATGCAATTTGTGAAAGGACCAGATTTCCCGACGGGCGGGATCATTTACGATATCAGAGAGATTCAAGCCGCTTACGCAACAGGCAAGGGCAGTATCGTGATGCGGGGCGAGGCAGAGATCGTCGAGACAAAAGGGGACCACTTTAACGTCATCATCACCTCAATCCCCTACCAGGTAAATAAGGCGTCACTCATTGAAAGTATCGCGGAACTGGTTCGCGATAAGAAAGTGGAGGGCATTAAGGATCTGCGCGACGAGTCGAATAAGGAAGGAGTGCGGATTGTCGTGGAGCTCAAGAAAGACGTGTACCCGAAAAAGATTCTCAATAATTTGTATAAGCACACGCAGCTGCAGGAGACATTCCATGTGAACATGCTGGCGCTCGTTGATGGCATTCAAACTCGAGTGTTGACCCTCAAAACCGCGCTTGAGGAGTATATTAAATACCGAAAAGAGGTGGTCCGTCGCAGGACACAGTTTGATTTGGATAAAGCAAAAGACCGGGAGCATATTTTAGAAGGATTGACCATTGCGCTCGAAAAAATTGATGCGGTCATAAAGACCATCAAGGCGTCAAAAGATAAGGATGTTGCCAAGACAAACTTAATGCAGCGCTTTAAGCTGACCGAGCGGCAGGCCGTGGCGATTCTCGAGATGAAACTGCAGAGTCTCGCCAATCTTGAACGCATGCGCATCGAAACCGAACTGAAAGAAAAGAAGGCGCTCATCAAGGAGCTCGAGAGCATCCTTCGAAGCGCGCAGAAAATTGTTGGGGTTATTGCTCGGGAAGTGACCGGAATTTTGGAGAAGTATGGCGACGACCGGCGCACTAAGGTTATTAAGTCGGCCGTAGGAGAGATGTCGGCCGAAGATTTGATTCCCAATGAGCAGGCGATTGTTACCATTACGCACGACGGCTATATCAAGCGTCTGCCGCCGGATACCTTCAAATCGCAGAAGCGCGGCGGCAAGGGCGTGATTGGCCTCACTACCAAAGAGGAGGATGCGGTGGAGCATTTCTTTTCAACGAATACCCACAGCGATCTCATGTTTTTCACCACACGCGGTCGCGTGTTTCAGTTGAAGACGTACGAGATCCCGCAGGCGTCGCGTACGGCCAAGGGGCAGAATGTGGTGAATTTCTTGCAGCTCGGTCCTGAAGAGCGCGTCTCCTCGGTGCTGCACGGCGACGATTTCTCTACATATAAATTCATCGTGATGGTGACGCGCGGCGGCGTCATCAAGAAAGTGCCGCTTGATAAGTTCAGCAAGGTCCGACGGTCGGGGCTGATTGCCATAAAGCTCAAGAGTCAGGATACCCTCGAATGGGCAAAACTTTCAGGCGGCGATGACGATATTATTCTTATTAGCCGTGAAGGACAGGCGATACGATTTAAGGAAAAGCAGCTCCGACCCATGGGGAGAAACGCCACAGGTGTTCGCGGCATCAGGCTGCGCAAGGGCGATCAGGTCGTTGGTATGGATCTTGTCATTGGCGGGAGGGCACAGCCCACTGAACAGCTCTTAACCGTTATGGCGAACGGATACGGTAAACGAACCAAGATGTCAGAGTATAAGGTGCAGGGCAGGAGTGGTTCGGGAGTAAAGACCGCGCAGATTACCACGAAGACCGGTCTCATTTCAGCCGCCATGATCGTGAACAGCAAGCAGGAGAAAGAAGATCTCATTATCATTTCAAAAATGGGACAGGTGATCCGGTTGCCGCTCGGCACGGTCAATACGTCCGGAAGGGCCACGCAAGGAGTGCGCCTGATGCGATTCAAAGATTCCAAAGACCAGATCTCGAGCGTGGTGCTCATTTGAAGCATCGACCATCCGTTGGGCGATTTTCATCCCGAGCGAAACTCGTCGCCGAAGGCAACGGTGAGTCGAGGCCTGCCTGTCGGTAGGCAGGGATCCCATTGAGTAATCGGGATCCCTCCACTCCTCGCTAAAAGCTCGTCGGTCGGGATGACGGTAATCCGACTGTGCTATACTTAGCTTATGCACCTGCGATCTGATACCATTCTTGCCTCATTCGTTGTCGCGGTGTTTTCATCATTCTTGACCGCGATGAGTGTCATACTCACTAGAGCTCTTGCCAGTTACTCGTTCCCCGGCAGCGCGCTCCTTGATCTCCTCATGAACATCTACCTACTTTTTTTCTTCAGCGCGTTCGTCTTTTTTAAAGGCAGTACCGTGGCTGCGTGGCTTCTCTACCGGCATGATGTGGCGTGGGGGTATACGCTGCCATACCGGAAGGTTTTTCCCATTTTTTTTCTCTCACTGGGCATGGCGGCTATTGTATTTTTTGCAGTCTACTATTACATTACGACCGATGTGCCGGCACTTGCCTATCTTTCGAGATGAACCCGACCCCGCCCCGACGTATCGTCGGGGCGGGGTATGTGGGCGGGTTCGTTATGAGAGGAGTCGGCTCCGCCGACAAGACTTATTTCCAAAGCCCTTCATCCCCAGCCCAGTGGGCTGGGGTATTCGGGCGAACATAATCAGGTGAAATCATACGCAGGGGCATTCCAGGGTC